>JADFZS010000056.1 GCA_015232405.1 Magnetococcales bacterium
CTCCCCAAAGCCTCTACTATTGAGGAATTTGAAACACTCTTGCCTTGGATGGTCAAAATAGAATCCTGACAAAGTCAATCTTGTGGGTTGATGGGGTTTATGCGGTGGATACGCTGCTGCTACCGGCGATGAGGTCTGGTCAATTTGTTTGACAATGTCTGTGTCAACTATTGCCAATGGCCTGAATAACGGGTGGCTCTCGCGGGCCCCATCACACAATATTCCCCTTTTCCGGCACCAACCCCGCCAATAATACCACTTTTCCACACTTAGACCATGCTCACGAGCATACTCAATCGCTGTTTCATGGTCACCAAGCTCAAACTGCCGAACATGGTAAACCCAAAATTATTGCGTCTTGGTCAACTCCATAGACTCCACCGGTTATACCTCCTTTGCGTTTTATCAAAGATTCAATATATTCAGCGGGGCATAATGAAGAAATCGGCGAAAAATTGGTACTATGGGGTTTATGAGGCGGTTACTATTCATGAGGAGAGTTCCCATGGGTTTACTACCTCCAGGCCAGGGAATTTGAAATCGTTCACGTTGCGGGTCACGATCCGCAATTCGTTGTGTAAGGCGGTGGCCGCCAGTAGCGAATCTATAGCGGAAACAGATCGTCCTACTTCAGCCAATAAACGGCCCCAACGATCAGCAACTGCTGGATCTACAGGTAGAATCCTATCTTCAAACCAGTCTGGAAGGTCTTGTTCCAGCCATAGTCTGATTTTTTCACGCCGGGAAGGGTCGGGAATCTTCTCTACCCCTTTTCGGATCTCGCCCAAAGTAAGCACGCTGACAAACAAGGCTTGCGATGGAATTTTTTCAACCCACGTAACCACTTGTTTCTTTGGTTGAGAGCGGACAAATTCAGAAATAACATTGGTATCGATCAGATAGCTCACAGATCCACGGCCCTATCGGTTGACTGGTCCCGCTCAATATCGAGTTCAATTTCCATAAGAGGGGAATCTTGAAGAAATGCCGCAAAGGATGGTTTGGGGCGGGAAAGGCGGTCAAATTCTGCTTTTGAGAGCAACACCACCTCCGGTTTCCCTCGTACCGTAATGGCTTGGGGTCCATGTTGCCCCGCTCTACGAACTACCTCACTAAAACGGGCTTTTGCATCCTGAAGTTGCCATGTATCCATTATATGTCTCCAAGTAACTGGTCAGACTAGTTAGGTGATGGGTGGAGTCTAGCTTATTTTTTGTTTTTCTTCAATGTGATTTTAGGGGATGAAAAGAGGAATAAATTGATTTGAACTGTCCAGCAGGTGCCCAGCAGATTTGAATAATGCAGTATAATGTGCTGAAATATAAAGACAAAAAATTGCGGACCAAGAATACCCTAGTATCTAGAATTCTCTAAAATTTATCATTTAAAAATAATCGCTTGCAGTTATAGGTTTCATTATTCATACAGCGGCAACATGTAGATTGCGATACCTTTATAGGCGGTTTTCAGCTGATATATTTGGTTGATTCTCTGCTGCCACCAGAGCCGTCTGCTTATAGCGGGGTGGACCATTCCATTATTTTGGTATATCTCAGTCAGTTTTCGATCCTACCCAGTACATTCCAGGCGTGAGTCATCATGTCCTTAAGAGTAAAATATTTTGGTTGCCAATTCAGCTCTCTTTTGGCCAATGAAGAATCAGCTACTAGAATGGAAGGATCACCGGGACGCCTTTTTGCCATAATAACGGGAAATTTTCGTCCTGTTACCTTTCGAGCCTCGTCAATTACATCCAAAACTGAGAAACCTGTACCGTTGCCTAAATTGTACGCATGGCTTTGTTGTGTAGACCAAATTTTTTTTAGAGCAAGGAGGTGAGCCATGCATAGATCATCTACATGGATATAATCTCGTATACAAGTACCATCTGGGGTATCATAGTCCTGGCCAAAAACTTTGATATTTGGCCGTTGACCAGATGCTGCTTGCAGAACTAAGGGTATTAAATGGGTCTCAGGTATATGTCGCTCGGACAATTTGCCATTTGGGTCTGCACCAGCAGCATTAAAGTAACGCAACCTTACAGACTTGAGGCCATAAGCATGATCATAATCCTCCAATATCTGTTCAACCATCCATTTAGAGCGACCATAGGGATTTATTGGTAGTTTTGGATGTATTTCATCAATTGGTGAATATTTTGGATCCCCATATATTGCCGCAGTTGAGGAGAAAATAAAGGAGCTTACATTGTGGTGAACCATAGTGTTGAGTAGGTTCAGGGTATTGTGTAGATTGTTCTGGTAATATTTTGCCGGATTACTTACCGACTCTTCCACTCGGATGTAAGATGCAAAATGAATGACCCCAGAGAAGTTGTACTTTGTGAATAGCTGTTCTAAACAATTGATATCTGCCAGATCTCCTATCACAAGCTCACCATAGTGTACAGCATTACGATAGCCGGTGCTTAGGTTGTCCAGGCATACAGTGTGGTATCCAGACTGCGCAAGCATCTTGAGCATGTGTGAACCAATAAAACCTGCCCCACCAACGACCAAAACTATCTGCTTTTCCATATATATATCATCTCCATTTAACCAAGTAAATCCACCGTTCAGGGGTGCTCTTCAGCATAACCACCTTCCGTTTCCTTCGGTGAGTATCAGTCTATTACTAAACCTGAAACATTTAAACTGACTACAAAATTTTCTACTCTGCTCTTTATGCAACTAACCGTTCTTTTTGAACATTACGTCCCTTCGGGGCAATTGGTGCATGCCATTGACTTATGGTACAATCATATCCAAACCAACTTGAAACGGAAAAAAAATCAAAATCGTGCCAAACTTGCAAAAACCTGTAACAACAATGAATTGCAATCCAAAAAACTCCTGAAATACCTTCGTTTCCGCACCGCACTTTGTTGTTCCTATATTTCCTATATGGCATAAAAACAATCAATGCGAGATTAGCTGGAGCTATCACAGATTGTTTTTCCGAAACATGGACATCATTGTTCTCGGAAATATAATCTTTTACTATCCTTCTGGCATCCTCCAGTGAAAGAGGAATCTTCGGTCGTATATCTATCTCTCGTTGTTAGGCTTCAACGCGCCGTGCCAAGGGGTGATCGGTGGCTTCCTGGGGCCGCGCTTCTGTGGAGACAATCCAGCCAACGCACCATCCTCGCGTTGTCTTATCCACTGACTCAAGTGTGACGAATACAGTCCTTCTAGACGAAGCAATGATCCTATCTCACCTGGTTCGGTACACCGATCAGCCTTCTCAAGAATACTGCGTTTATAAGCTGCTGAAAAAGTACGACGCTTGGCTTTCTCTGCAAATTCTGGATCAGGTCTATCTTCAAGCGTTTATACCAATTGGACTGTTTTACTTTTCACAATTTTTCACCTTCCCGCCCTACATAAAATTATTAGAGGGTCAGTGTCTCGCTATCATTGGCACAGAGGGCCTGCAATGTAAAACGGTTCATGCGCTACCAGTGCGCCCAAATTTTGGAAAAAGTGGAAAAAAGGGATCCTGTTCCGGCATAATCCTGGCTGTTTCATCTGAATAGAGCCATATTGAGGCTGAAATGGTGATCTTAAGGGGTATCAGACAAGTTTTCAGGGCGGGCAGATGGTATTTTCGTTTCAAACCTACTGGAAGCTGGGTAAGGTATCCCAGCTGGAGCGGACTTTTTTCACTGGACCCTTCCATAGGTCAATGGAATGCACCAATTGCCCCGAAGGGGTGTAATGTTCGTAGACAAGCGGTTACTCTAGATACTATCCTCCTGAGCTTATTGTTTTCTTGTTAATGTAATACTATCGGATAATGTTGAGTTTTATATGGCTAATAACAAACGGGTTGACTTTATCGGCATTGGGGCTGGAAAATGTGGCTCCACCTGGATCTATGATAATCTTGTCAAGCATCCCAAGATTTGCAACCGAAATCTTAAGGAGCTAAATTACTTTAGCGACTTGTTTGAAGAGCATCCGCCTCAATGGTATGACTCCCAATTCAAGTCTTGTGCTTCGGGATTGCTAAAGGGGGAGTTCTCTGTTACTTATCTGCCGCACCCACAGGCTGCAGAAAGGATCAAAAAACATCTCCCTGACATCAAATTAATTGCCATCTTTCGAGATCCGGTAAAGCGGACATTTTCCAATTATCTACACTCACTGCGAAAAGGTGATATAGCAAGCAGCCTCACCTTTTCTGAATATGTTAACTCTGAGGAAAATCTTGCCTCAAGCAGATATGCAGATCTTCTAGCACCATTTGTTGCCAACTTTAAAAGGGAGCAGATCTTAGTAGTGATCTTGGAAAAATTCACCCAGGATATTCGCGATGGGTATCGGCGTACCTTCTCTTTCTTGGAAGTTGAAGAGCCAGAATTTTTTCTTCCAGAATTCGAGGCCCGTCGTAATGTTGCTCGCTCATATCGGTTCATGAAGTTGGAAAACTTTCTTGTTCAGACCTACCGCTGGCTTTGTCGAAGTGGATACACTCGCTTTGTCAAAGCATTTATCGACATGGGATTGGCGCAACTATTTCGTTCCATCAATAGTGTTGATCGTCCCTTGCCAGTAATGGATGAAGATAGTCGGCAAAAGCTGACCACGTACTTCAAGCCATTTAACCAAGAGCTAAGCGTGATGATTGACGAAGATCTTTCTTGCTGGGACCATCAAGACTGAGGGCTTGGTGATTTCTCCTATGGACATGAAACCACTTTTTATCATTGGTATCCCACGTTCTGGAACCACCCTTTTAGAGCGTATTCTCTCCGCGCACCCTGAGATCCATGGTGGTCCAGAGCCACATATCATAACTCCGTTGGCTCATCTGGGAGTTTGGGCCAATGTTGATAAAGCTCCTTATGACAATATTGTTGCAGGCATTGGTCAGCGGGCATTTGTGGCTTCATTACCAAGAAAAGAACAGGATTATTGGGATGCCTGCCGTGCTTATTGTGATCATTTGTACAGCCAGCATCTATACAATACCGGGTGCTCAATTTGTCTTGATAAAACGCCAGAATATGCCGTAGTCCTACCCTTTCTAAGGAAGGTCTATCCGAATGCCCACTATGTGGTCATAACCCGCCACCCAGTGGCTAT
Organism: Magnetococcales bacterium; assembly: GCA_015232405.1. Taxonomy (GTDB): domain Bacteria; phylum Pseudomonadota; class Magnetococcia; order Magnetococcales; family JADFYX01. Next base: position 5,094 of record JADFZS010000056.1, read on the forward strand.
TTTCTCCTCATTCAGCAAATCATTTTTTGAAAACGACTATGAGCTTACCCACAGACATGATCCACTTTTAGAACGCTATATCCCTGTTATTGCCGACTTCCTGAGGAACAAGGAGACCCCTTTCCTGCACGTCTCTTATGAGGAGTTTGTGGTGGCACCAGAACTGTGGACCGAAAAAATATGCCAGCATATTGGTATTCCTTTTTATCCAGAGATGGTGAATTACGGTGAGGTCAGCAATAAGGTCATACCAAAAGGATTGGGGGATCCTGTCAATGTGGATAAAAACAAACGACCATCCACGCGCTCATTGACAAAATGGGCTGAAGAGTTGGCTACTTCTCCTGAAAAACTGTCTTTCATGCAGCAGATGATCAACAGCCTGGATCCTCTGGATCTGGAAAAATTCGGCTATCCGCTACATAACCTTTGGTCATCTTTGGAATCTATTACTGGAAACAATGTTAAACCTGCCAAGAAATGGTCTATGACCAGTTATGCATTGCAGCGTAAAATCATTGTGCGAGTGCGTGAGATGGTCAGGAAAAATAATTCTTTAAAATCTTTCCTGCAAACGTGTAAAGTGATCTGTGAAGTTTTGTTGCGAGATACATGATTTCGGTATGTTCTTGCTCAATAAAAACGAGAAAAAATTCACGTTTTTTGATCAGGGTTCTATCAGGGCAAGTGGTGAGATATTGTCAGGTTTTTTGTATGGCCTGGCACCGGGTGGCAATAAAAGACAGGTTTGCAGTGTACATTAGGCACTAAACTGTGAAAGAGAGTGTCTTATTTTCATTGACACATTCCGGAACTCAGTAGAGATAAAATTCAATCTTTTTGCTTGTTTTGAGCTTTAGTTTCGTTAAATTATTAGGGGGTGAGTGTCTCACTATTCATTGGCACACAGGGCAGAGGGATCGCAATGGCATTCTGGCCTATTACGACTTCAAAATTTCAACAGGATCATTGGAGGCCGCCAACAACAAAATCAAGACTCTTCAGCGGATGGCTTTCGGCTTCAGAGACAAGTAATTCTTCAAGCTGAAAATTCTGGCCCTCCACAAGTCCAGGTACGCATTAACCTGATGAGCCGCATTCAAAAAATTATTTGATGTGTATATATGCGCCAGTATATAGTGTCGGTTGGTTGAGGAGGGGGATCTGCTTGTTGCTAAAAAATGCAAACATAATCTGATGTTAATGAGTGATCCTTCGTTTATAGCCGGATTTTGTTCTGTCGCTCTAACTCCTCGATAAAACATTCACATTAAAAAAGGCGTAGTCAAAATAATGATCAACGATAATAATAAACCGGTTGATTTAGTTTCGGGTCACGGGGATGACCAGAATGTTTGTGAAGCCTTGATAGGTAACACCGATTTCGTGAATGACAAGCCAAGTCTCTCTGTGATCTTTCCGGCCTTTAATGAAGTGGATAACATTGCCCAGGCTATTTCTGAAGCACGCTGTTCTTTTATCAACTATTTTGATCCCATTCAATTTTTGGTGGTCGATGATGGTAGCACAGATGGAACTACTGAACTGATCAGAAAAATAGCGGCAGAAGCTGACGATGTTGTTGCTCTGCACCACCCCAAAAACAGAGGGTATGGAGCTGCTCTTAGAACTGGGATTGCTAACTCTACTAACGAGTTGATATTTTTCACTGATTCCGATCTCCAGTTTGACATGAATGAGATTAAACATCTGAGAGAGTGGATTCACGGATATGAGCTTGTGGCTGGATACCGGGTTGACCGGGCCGACCCATGGCACCGTAGGTTTAATGCGTGGGGATGGAACATGTTGGTACGTGTGACTCTTGGAGTCAAAGTGCGGGATATTGATTGCGCCTTCAAACTATTTCGTGCTGATATATTTGAACAAATTCAGCTGACATCTATAGGGGCAATGGTAAATACCGAGCTGCTGGCCTATATGAAAAAGCTCAATATGCGGCTCAGGGAGGTTCCTGTCCAGCATTACCCAAGGACAGCTGGAGAGCAGAGTGGTGCCAATTTGCGCGTGATCATTAAAGCTCTTCATGAACTGAATCGGATTTTTTGGGTTTTGCGTCGGAAATGATAGGTCAATTTTTGCTTTATAGTTGACAATACTTTTCAAAAACAACAATTAAATACTAGGTTTGGCAGTTGTATGTGGGTGCTGACAACTGCCAAATATAGGATTAATTGTCGATGGTTTGCTGGAGTGGGCAGGAGTAGAGTTGATGGCTGTGACATTGGATGGAGTTTATGACCGGATCAATAAAGTTGCTCATAGAGATCCGGAAGCGATAGCACTGGTTGTGGATGGTGAGGAGATCTCATATGAGACTCTCATGGAGCGGATACGTTCATGTGCCGGGCTTTTGCAACAGCTTGGCTGCTGCGCTGGAGACCGGGTGATAATCCTATATCCAAATAGTCTTGATTTTGTAGTGGCAGTATTTTCTGCGTGGACAATCAACGCCATTCCAGTTCCCTTGAATGAAAAATTTCAACTCTGGGAGCTCAAACAATATTTACAGGATTGCTCACCACGGGTACTTTTTCATCGTCCCGGTCTAGAGGCAATCAGCTCATTGGAGATTCAACCAGACTCAGTTCAAATCTTGACTGAAACTATTGGGAAGGTTTCATTTGAGCCAGAAAAGATTACCGGTGATCTTGATGCTCCAGGTCTCTATATGTTCTCATCAGGCTCTACCGGTAAAGCCAAGAGAGTTACCAGAACCCAACGTCAGGTTTTGGCCGAATATGATGCTCTGGCCTCTACCTTGGAGTTGGGGCCAGGGGAGCGAGTTGTCTGTACCATTCCCCTCTACCATGCACACGGTTTTTGCAATGCCATGATGGCTGCCCTTATAGGAGGTGGTAGGTTGATCCTCCTGACCCATGAATTCAATGCCAGGAAAACTGTTGCAGCTATTGTAAAACATGAAGCAACTCTTCTTCCAACCGTTCCTTTCATGTGTCTGCAGATGGCGAATACATTTTATTCTAAACCCACAACGCTTTCTACTCTCCGGTATTGTCTCTCCGCTGGAGCACCTCTTCCCTTAGATGTTGGGGAACGGTTTTACCAAAAATTTAATATTCCAGTTTGCCAACTATACGGTTCTACTGAAACTGGCGTTATAAGTATCAACCACAACTTTCCACTGGAGAAACCAGATTCAGTGGGGCAGCCGCTACACGGGATGGCAATTAAAATAATGAACGCAGAGGGAGAAATTTGTCTGCCGAATGAGGTGGGGGAGGTCTGGACTTTTGGTCCCACCATTACCAAGAAATATGATGGGCTTGAGCAATTGAGCTCGGAGTGTTTTAGGGATGATGGTTTTTTTACGGGTGATTTGGGCAAATTGGATGAAACTGGGAACCTGGTTTTAACTGGGCGGGACAAACTAATCATTATCGTCGCAGGGCAAAAGGTTGACCCCCGTGAGGTGGAGTTTGTGATCATGAAACACCCCAAGGTGGCCGAGGTAGTGGTCGTGGGAGTGAAACACGTCCAGTCTGGGGAGTCAATCAAAGCGGTTGTAGTTTCTAAACAGGGAGAGAGCTGTACCGAAAAAGAGATCTTGGAGTTTTGTAAAACTCATCTTGCAGAATATAAAGTTCCAAAAGTGATAGAATTCCGCCCCGCTCTACCACGGAGCCCTCTTGGTAAAATATTGCGCAAATATTGCTGAATTCCGTTCAACTGCCGAATCTATGTTCAATGTATGGCCACCACTTCTCGCCAGTAGCGGGAGCAGGGAGGCAAATAGTGCCTACCATAAGAGCTTATTTTGTTGGCAATCAATATTTATAGATTTCTGTTTCTAAAATATTTTCCACATCAGTTTGTTATCACACATTTTTTTCCCTTCTGAAATTGTATGATAACTGGCACATACATTGCTTATGTATGGCTTGTTGGATAGATATTACAATCAAATCCTTTTTCTTTTCTCTACACCTTTACTGGCTAAGCTCTAAGGAGTAAATAAATGAGTATAAATGGCGTCGGCAATCTTTTTACAACCAGTCGTATGGGTGGTTATAAACCACTTACAACAGCTCAAGATATCATCTCCAAGAAAGACCAAAATGGTGATGGTGTCATCGGAGTTGACGAGGCCAATGATCGTTTAGCCAACAACTTTCAAAAAGTAGACTCTGATGGAGATGGTTTGGTCAATAGACAGGAGTTGGAAGAGGGGTTGAATGTTTTGCGGGCTCAAGGTATGGCCATGCTTGGACACCAGATGGAGCAGACAAAAGCTCCCATTTCTGCAGAACGACTAATAGAAAATGCAGATGGTGATGGTGATGGCAGTATCAGCAGGGATGAGGCCAAAGGGCCGTTGGCCCTACATTTTGACAAAGCTGATACTGATGGTAATGGTTTCGTTTCGCAGGAAGAGTTGCAACAAGGATTAAATGGAATTCAAGCCATGCGAGCTAATATGCGAGCTCAGTTGGGAAGTAGGATAAATCACCTCCAGAATCTCCCCAACATAAGCGATCCAACTTCAGCAACTGAAATTATCTCTAATATTGACCAGAATGGAGATAACAGCATATCTTTGGATGAAGCCAAAGGGGTGTTGGTCAAACAGTTCAATGAGATTGATACTGATGGTGATCAAATGGTTTCTGAAGAGGAGTTGGCGCAACGCTTGGAAGCATTTAAAATTGAACAAGAAGCAGAAAAAATTGTTCTTGGACAAGGTTCTAAAGAACGGGCTCATAGCATTGCCAACAACCAATACGCCACCATAATAGCAGCTCAGAATAGTTCTGTCTCCCAACAATTAGAACCTAATCTACTGGTCTGACTTGGTGTAGGTCGTCTGTTTGGACTCGTTCATATGCAGCAAGGAGCCAGGCTGTCGCAAACGCCACCAGACCAACCAAGCTGAAATAGGGATAAATATCACAAATTCGACCATGACGGTTTTTAGGTTTACGAAATCGAAGATGCCGGAAAAATTTTTAAACTTAATCCCTGGAAAAATGGTTACCGGCATCTGTATGGGGGAGCTAGTCAGTGGCCAAAATGCATTAATACCCCAGGATGGGTGTAAACCGAAACTTGGGCCGGTGAACCAGTCACTCAATACATGGGAAGCTATAGCAATAAAGGCTGATAATCCCATGAACCACACTTTTTGGTGCCCATGCCTCTGCCATATAGTACTTAATATCAGTGCTAGTATGCTAGCGAATAGTAGGCTGTGGGTTTCCTTAAAGTGAAAAGTTTTCATGTTTCCGGTTAATGCAAGCCCAAAGATGTAGTCTATATCAGGTAGGCACCCCAAGATAGCAAAAAGCATGATCCACCAAAAAACCGACTGTTTACGGGTCCAACATTTGAGTGGGGTAATTGTAGCAAGTGAGATAACGCCTAAACAGGCGTGAGCAATTGGGGAAGCCATTAAACCTCTTGATTTACACGTGTATTTCTAATGAACCTAAATAGCTTTGTCACTTAACGGATGAATCTTGCAGCAGGGAGCGGGGGATATATCCCTTGATGCCAATATTTGGAATAATTACAGACATCCATCCATTTTGCTCCTCAACTCCCTGAACGAGTATGCCATTTTTCACATTCATGATAACATTTGTATTTTTGGACGGACCAGAGTGTAATTTTACACCTTTAGTAGGCACAACTTGAAACCACCCGGCAGGTATTGGTTTGTAAATGGCAATAAGTCTCTTTTTGATATAGCCGCTTTTTTCTCCACTTATAAGAGCAACCTTAGCCCAGCTCTTTTTGTTGCCAAGGAGTTTGACAACCGCTCCATGAGGCAGAATCGTGACAATTTTGGCTTTGATACTTGCTGTTTTTCGTATTTTTGCTCCTGAAATAGCTGTCACCCGCATGAGTTGTTGTTGTGTCTTGGGCTGTGCCTTAATATGAACCTGGGGAATTGAGGATGGAGTTTGGTTATCTTTGGGGCTATCATTAACTGTAGAGATAGGTGCTTCTGGCTTGTTGGTAAGAGGGGGGGGAGCAGTTTTGTGTGTCACAGAACCCAGTAACAACTGGTTTATTGTCTGCAGATCTTCCACACTAAGGGTTCCTGTTGCCTCTTTCAATTTTAAGGACTCCAAGAGAAAGTCATAACGGGCTACAGAATAATTTTTTTCTGCCCGGTATGCTTGGCTTTTGCCAGCAATCACCTCTGTACTGATTCTGGTTCCGGCATTGAACCCTACAACTGTGGCCTTGAGTGCCCGGTTTGAGGAGATCAGCGTATCTCTTATAGCTTTGATACGGTGTACCCCCTGTTTGATGGCCCTGAAGGAATTTAGGACAGAGCGTTTGGTAGAACGCTCTCTTTGTTCGATTTGCTGTTGAATTTTTTTGAGTGCGGCGCTTTTTTGCCTCATCTTGGAGAGGGTCATCCCTGTTGCATCCAATGGTATATCAAGTTGGATACGCACAGCCGATGAGCGGCTTAATGAGGGGGTGGAGTTGGAGTTGTAGTTATAAATTTTGCTACCAACAACCTCAACAGTGGGGAAAAAACCTCTGGCACGTTCAACTTCAACATCTTCCTTGGCGACATCTTCATCATATCGTGCAGCAACCAATTTTAGATTTTTGGCTAAAGCTGCTTTGATCCACAGTTCTGGATCTGGGGGATCTGGGATCTGGGTCGGAATATCTGCCTGGAGAGGGGCCAGATCTTTATGGCGAATGCCGGTGATCTCTTTCAGTACTTCATAGGATTCATCCAATTTAATATTGGCGCTAATCTCATTAGCTATTGCTAAATCAAGAGATGCCTGGGTTTCTTCAACATCAGTAATCCTGGTCAGCCCCTGTTTAAAACGTTGTTTGGAAAGAGCGAGTTGCTCCTTGGATGCCAACACTGTTTTGTGGTTGTATTCCTGCTCATCCAATGCTTCCAAGATCCCAAAATAGGCACTGGCTACACGAACCAATAGTCTTTGGGAGGCTTCTTCCAATCTTGCCTCCTCCTTTTTAAGACGAATTTTGCTCTGTTTTAGGGAAAGCCAGCGGTCCCAACGCATTATAGGTTGGGTGATTGATAGGGTATAACCTCGGGAGCTGGAATTTGAGTTATCAACTTCATCTCTGGTTTCTGTATCACTTAAACTAAGAGTGGTGGTAAAGAGCAGGTTGCGAACTGCTTGGGCTATTTGCTCTTCAGCATCAGGAATACCAGCTTTGGCCTCAAGATATTGTGGATCACTGGTCATAGCCTGACGGTAGATAGATAATAGATCCTCCGTCCTGCCTCTTTGGGGAAAAATAATAGCAAATATTATCATGATTGATGCAAGTAAAACTGTTTTTCTCATTTTTCTTCACAAGAGTATGTTGTTTTAATTGATAAAGTCTGAGTTGTGTCAATAGTAAAGCATCCTTTAGTGTGGAATCTCAAGCTGATATCTTTGACTAGCAATGGCTTTTGCTTAAGATTGATAAACATTTTTGTGTAGCCAGTTCACTAAAGTTTATTCCTCATCAGAAGAATTTTGTAGTAGAGGTCGTTAAATATATCCTTTAAGGCCTCGATTGGGAAGAGAAATAAATACCCAATCATCAGTTGCTTTAACTACAGAGACGGTGATGTTTTTCTTTATTTTCGTTATAATATCAGAGCTTATAGAAGGGCTCTTGCGCAAGTTGACTCCTTTAACAGGCCGTACTCTGAACCAACCGGTGGGGATTGGTTGATCTGGAACAATTAGTCTTTTGTGTATATAGCCAGTTTTGCCACCACCAACCAAAGCAACTTTTGCCCAACTATTTTGATAGCCCAGGAGTTGAATAACTGTTCCCAGAGGTAATGCGGCAATTATTTTTGCTCTATTGTTTGCTGTAGCTCGCATGTTTGCACCAGAAATGGCAGCTATCTTAATGCGGGTCATCTCTACTTTTGTCATAGGAATATCTGTGGGGTTGGGCAGTGTTGCAGCCACTTGTGGTGATACCTTTTCGTCGGGAGCTTCAAAGGAGCTCAAGCTTTCTGTCTTATTATTGATGCACTGCCATCCTAGAATATCTCGAACTAACTCATAATGTGGTTTGCTTGAGGCTTTTGGAAAACAATCATAGTTGTTGAACAGTATCGTCATTAGGGTAAATATAGATTTTTCTCGAAGATTTAGTGCAAGCTCCTTTTGCATGAGCTCGTTGTTGTTCAGGTCATCATATATAATTTCGAAAAGTATTTTTTGATTTATTTGGCTACTGTATTCAGGCTGGCAGTTGATCAATTCTTGTAGGAACTGCCGTATCGGGAGGGAGTTGCGTTTGCTTGTTAAGTTATCTGGTGAGTCACAGCTCCAGGCAGAACTAGTCAACATAAAAATACCCAAGCTGACCATAAGGAGCAACTGCAATTTGCGAATATTCAATCGTAATTGTTTTGTCTTTTTCATTTTCTACCGATAACTTCTTTAATCTGGTGAGCTAGGTCTTGCACAAAAGGTTCTTCAAACAGGGTGACATGATCGGTTCCATTTACCACACGGTAATCTGCTTGTTTCCCAATCAATTTATACCATTGGGATTTTTCCTGCAGATTGTGGGTTCTGTGATCATTCATGAAAAAAATAATATTTGCAGAAGATGGTTTGGGGGTAAAAGAGTCACCAGCAGTCAAGTTTGAGTCCCAGATCTTGCGAATCTTCCGGCCCTCACGACTAAAATTCAATAACCAGCGTTGAATGGCAAGCCGGACCGAGAAATCTTCCCGCAGCCATCCCAGACCAGTTCGGCCTATGGCTTCCAAGCGGTCATTGGAGCTGTTTTTTCTAAAACGGGATTGTAGGTAGTATAATTTCCTGATGATTGCCTGTAAAGCACGCATTATTTCCCGTCCTTTAGAAGCTAGATTGTTCTGCTTGAACTCCTGTCTGGCCAATACCATTGGGCCTTGCTTCCAAAGTGTCGTATCCATCAACAATAGTGCTTTGACAGGGCGTCCACTTTTCAATAGTTTGTGGGCGATCTCATAGGCTACCAATCCGCCAAAACAACGGCCACCAAGAACATATTCCCCTTCAGGTTGGGCTCTTAGAATATCGGCAAGAAATCGGTCAGCAATTTTTTCTACGCTGTCCAGGGGAGGGTCTCCGTCTTCCATGCCGGGATATTGCAAACCAAAGGTAGTAAAGTCTGGTGACAGTCTTCTGGCAAGTTGAAGAAAACCTACACTTGTGGTGGCGGCTGGGGGAATGAAAAAAATTGGCTGATCCAACTCCCCCTCAGTAATAGACAGTAGGCAGGATGGAAGTTGCGATGATGAAGTGGCATTTTGGGTATGTAGTAGTAGCGAATCAAGTTTCTGAGCAATCTTGGATATATTAGCACCTCTCTCCAAAACGGTAAGAGAGAGTTTTATTTCAAACTTTTTCTCAATAGAAGCCAGTAGCTGGACGACGGCTAATGAGTCACCTCCAAGTTCAAAAAAATCATCATGGACTCCAATCTCTTGGAGATTGAGTATCTCCTGCAAAATCTTGGCAAGATTTTTTTCTGTTGGGGTGTGCGGTGGGACGCTACTGGTCTCACGGGGGAGAGTATCCCATATTGGTTCGGGAAGTTTTTTTCGGTCTATTTTGCCGTTTGGAGTCAATGGAAAAGCTGTTAAAAAAGTAATTCTTGCTGGGACCATATAGTCTGGCAAATGCTCACGCAAATATCGGAGCAAGGTCACTCCTGATGGTTTGTCTGTCTCTTTGTCCGTTGATGGAATGGTAGTATGCGGTATGACAAAACCAACAAGTTGGTTATGTCCTTGGGGATCTTTAAAGGGGTGGACAACGCATTGTCGAACCAAAAAATTTTTTTGCAGGACTGTCTCTATTTCTCCCAACTCTATTCGAAAACCACGAATTTTGGTTTGGTTGTCAAGGCGGCCTAAAAAATTCAAGTTTCCATCTGCGCTGAACTGTGCCGAGTCTCCGGTTCGGTAGAGATAGCCTTTTCCAAACTTCTCAAATGGAGTTGGCAAAAAACGTTCCTTGTTGAGTTCTGGTCGGTTCAGGTATCCATCTGCAACCCCATCGCCACCGATAAACAGCTCCCCGGTCATCCCTACAGGAACCTTGTTGAAGTGGTTGTCAAGAAGATATAGCTGGGTATTGTCAATTGGTTTGCCGATTGATATCCGGTCATCACTAGGGATAATTTTCCGGCAGGTAGACCAGATAGTGGTCTCTGTCGGACCATATAGATTCCAGAGCTCTCCGTTGCATGCAAGGAGGCGTTGAGCCAGATCCATGGGTAGAGGCTCCCCACCACAGAGGACTTTTAATTTGGGATTTCCGCTCCATCCAGCACTAAAGAGCATTTCCCATGTAGCAGGGGTAGCTTGCATTATGGATATAGGGTTGGAATTCAGAAAATCTCTTAATTCCAGTCCATTTTTTGCGGTCTCCTCATCTGCTAATATCACCTGGGCTCCAGAGACCAAGGGCAGGAATATTTCCAAATTGGCAATATCAAAGCAGATTGTTGTCACTGCTAGAAGTTTGTCTTCTTGATGGATTCCTGGTTCACGGGCCATGGAAGCCAGAAAATTGATAAGGGCGTGGTGGTTGATCTTTACCCCTTTTGGTTTTCCGGTAGAGCCGGATGTATATATAACGTAGGCTGTGCTCCATTCATCAATTGAGATATCTGGATCAGTATTGCTCTCGTCCAACAGTTCAGGGCTTTGTAGATTGAGTAGAATTTTTTTTGCTGGATGGTCGGCCACCATTCCCAGATATTTTTCCTGGGTAAGCAAGAGCGGAACCTTGGAGTCATCCAGCATGTATAGAATGCGCTCTGTTGGGTATTTTGGGTCGATTGGTACAAAACCAGCACCCGCTTTGTGGATTCCAAGCATTCCAACAACCATTTCCAGGGAGCGGTCAAGACATAGTCCCACCAACGTACCTTTGGAAATGTTGGATTTTATTAGGTGGTTGGCAAGCCGGTTGGCAGCTTGGTTAAGCTGCTGGTAGCTCATTTCATCACCCAAAAAGGCGATGGCTGGTTGATGTGGTGTCCGGTTAACCTGACAAACAAACTGGGAAGGAATGGTTAACTCCTTCGGTAGGGGGGCGTAGGTATCATTTACCTGAGAATTGATAAACTCCTGTTCAAAGGGGGTTAAAAGCTGGGCCTGATCAATCTTTGCATGGGGGTTTTCCAGGATGGCCTTAAGCAATATCTGCAAGTGTTCGGTAAGCTGTTTTTGCTGAAAAGAATTAAACAGGCCCGTGTGCATGTCCAAATCAATGGAGAAACCATCTGCATTATTAAAATTATTTACCTGGATTGCAAGATGTTCGTTATTGTTCCAATAACCGGGAAATTGCCAGGTATGCTTGGTGGGAAATTCATGAAAATTTTCGAAAGAATAGTTGTGCAAGGTTAATATTGTGTTGTAGTTGCGTCGATGAGTCGGATTACCTACTGTGTACCGACAGTGGCGTATCGCTTTTCTTTTCTCCTTGCGGATCTGTTCCATCAAGGATGTAAAGCTTTCGTCATGCTGGACATTGATCCTTAGAACGGTAACTTCCATAAGTAGGCCAATGGTTTTTTGCAGCTTGGCACTTGGGCGGTTTTGGATTGGAGTACCGATGGAGAGGTCTCGGTTACCACTGACTCTGTATAATAGAGCAAAGGTCAGAGCGGCCAGGACGTTAAAGATCTCCATATCGGTTGTAACGTCTCGGATACCAACTTCGGCAGAAAGAGTTTTTAATCTATTGGTTTGTTCTTGAGCTAGGTGGATGGAAACCCGTTTCACCGGGGATTGTTCTCGTAAAGGGGGTTTGCCATAAAAATGTACAGGAGGTACTGCATTCTGGATTTTTGAAACCCAATAGTCATGGTCTTTTTGATGTTGATCTGAGGTTCGATAGCGACTTTCTAATTGGGTCACATCGCGGAACTGAGGCCACTTTTCCACCTGGCTCAATGTTCCTTGTTGGGCTACCCCATATAGCTCTCCACATCGACGAAAAATCAGTGAGGCGGACCAGCCATCAGAAATGAGATGGTGTTGGTTAAGGAACCAGACATGCTTATGCTCACCCAAACGGATCAATGCAGCATCAAATAATTGATTCTCCATATCCAGAGGTTGTTCACAACGATTTTTTATCCATTTATCTATAGCTAGGTCCGGGTCATCCCTAAGTGAGAGGTCTACCATTGTAAGGGGATGTGAAATTTTATTTAGAACCCTGGGATCTGGTCTACCGGACTCGGTGATTCCTACAACTGTACGTAGGGCATCACTCTGTTCAACTACTTTCTCGAATGCTTGCTGAAAAAGAGTGGGCTCCAGAAGACCTTCTATGACCCAAGCGAACGGAGTGTTGTATAGGGGAACATCAGGGAATAGCTGCTGTCCAGCCCAAAACAGATGTTGATGTTTTGTTAGTTCAATTTGCGCATACATAATTGACTGCTCATTGTATCCCATGACCTTTTTAAAAAGTCAGTGTGGTTGATTGTATTTCTTATGTGCTGTGAACAACATACAGCTTCTTTGTTGAAAGGATGTGTTCTTTCTTTGCTGCTTATCAAACCTCTCAACAGGTCAGAAACATATACCAGCTCATGATCATCTACAAATAAAATTTTGTGAATAGTTTAGTAAATTCAATTAATACCACTTTCCATCAATATTTATTCTGAGAGATTTTTTAAGGATTTGGCGTGAAAGTTGAAGACGCGCCCTTTATCGGCCTGATAATAAAGTTTAGGAGCGTGGCGCACACCTTCCAGAGTAAGAAATTCATGGGGGATCTTCAACTTTTCCAGGAGGCGGTGAAAACTTTGTATATAGCGACGAGTGCCATCTGCTCCTCCAGCTACTAGACGAACTGGAAGTCCCAAGGCTTTTATTCGATCCCGGTTGACTTGAAACCAGTGAGCGGGAGTATTGGCCAGAAAAAGCTCCAGATCATTATTAAAGATAAATTCTAAAGTCTTGGCATCATGTCGTTTTGGCGGATTGTCTCTATCCAATAGTGCCCCACCATAGGTAGATACAGAACCAAACATATCTGGGTATTTTCCAGCCAGCTTCAAAGCACCAAATCCACCCATTGAAAACCCATCCAGAAGTCGTCCTTTACGGTTAGGGATAGTCCGGAATTTAGAATCTACATGTGGAATCAGCTCAGTTATAAGCATTGTCTCTACCGGAAAGCGTCCATCAAAGGAGTCACTATAAAAGCTAGCGCGGCCACCATTGACAAAAATCTGGATTATCTCCGGCAATACTCCCTGTTTAATGGCATCTTGCAGGAAAGATATAAGATGTACCCCCCTGGATTCATCTCCCTGCTTACCGTGGAGCCAGTAAATTACCGGATAGCGTTTATTGTCATGACTATAGGATTTTGGCAAAAAGATGGTGAATCCAACTTTCTGGCCCATGGCTTTACTGTTAAAGGTTTGGTGGCTGACTCCTGTTGGAGTGTGTCTGCCTGATGATGGTGGATTGACCCAGTTCCAGGTTTCTGGGGGAGAATCTACAGGGAAAGAGCCTTTTCTTTGTTGTTGATTGGCACCGTGTCTCCTCTGTTGTGACCATGAATTTTGCGGGCGATTGTTTTGACTGTCTCGCCGCCAGTTGTCTGATTTATTTGTAAAATTCATGCGGCCATTTTGAGGTTGCTGACGTGCAGCAGACCGTAAGTTGGTCTGCTGCCAGTTTCCTGAAGGCGAGTTGGAGTTGTCGGACTGACCTTGCCAGCGACGCTGACGCTCAGTTCGTCCGTTGCGTCGGGAATCCTCCCGATCTTTTTCGTCGAGGAAAGAGTGCTTTTTGGGGGGGGCGGATTTGGCTAATAGAGTTGGCGTTGATCTTTTTTCTTTAAGATTATTGGCTAACTGTTCTACAGTTTGCGCTAGCTTGGGGTATGTGGCATCTGCACCATATATCTCTATATAAGAGAGACCATAGGAGTTACCAATTGCACCGGCCTTTTTCAGCATGCTCACAGGGTCACATGGTTTTTGGTGGCCATTCATTCTGCAGCTTTTAATGTTGCGTGCAGCACCAAGCATCTGCCCCCCGCGAGTAACAAGCTTGGGATCTGCCTTTAACAAGAGCTTCCAGCCATACAGTGCCTGCTCGGTTTTAGGATCTGGAGTGCTGGCAGACAGGTTGTTGCGTTGGACGGAGAAACGACCAGGATATCGAGTTGTTGCATAATCCAAGATCTCTTGAGCCACCTTGTCGGGTTGGTGCCCCATGCGGGAGGCAATGCGACCCATAGCCATGCGGACTGTCTGTTTTGGGAATGCCTCCATGGTAGTGTCCATAATTTTTTTGCAGGCATTGATAAGTTTTTCTGGGCTATATCCAAATTTTTGCCACTGTTTTGCGTCTTCCTCTGAAGCTGGAAAATTCCAGTCATCGGTGGTGGCATTTGCACATTGAGTAGAGACCATCACCAGGTTGGGAAGGTTGGCAAGGTTTTTACCCATAACACGGATCAACCGCAGCTTGATCTTAAGGAATGTCGGATCCCAAAAAACCGGTATTGTTTCTATTTTTCCAGGATTTTTATGGAAGCGGTTGGTGTTGGTAAAACGGAACCACTGTATTTTATTTTCATGTTTCAGCCATTTAGGTTGGAAAAGTCCTCCATCTACTACCACAAGACTGGTATGTTTCCCAGTATGAGCAACTCGTTTCAGTTCCTGCTTTAAGGTATCCCATTGGAAGTTGCCTTTTTCTGGTTCTAAATCACTCCAGTGGACGCGAACCACGATTCCATCCAGATGGGGATGTTCCAACAGCTTTTTAGCAATAGGACGACCTGCTGGGGTCAGGGCGTACAGACCTTGTGGAGCAGTTGCAGCCAAAATTGATCTGGGGGCTGCTATCAGCAGGTTAACCATCATGATAATTGCAAGTATTAGGTGTCTATACATGGCTTTACTCCGTATTAGATGAGCTCATAATGGCTTTGCTCTGCTGCATAGCAGGGTTCACCCACAGATATAAACTACCATCAAAACTCTCATCCACCATCTTCATTCTAGTAGTGACAAAATTGTATAAGTCGTCATCAATGTTGCTATGTGAGTTGGGGGCCTGTGCAAACCAAACCCTTTTTGAGTTTGCTAAAACCTCTTCCAGTTCTGCTTTTGAGCGTAGCACAGGGTTGCCTATCCATTTGTCAATATAGGCAAGTTTACTGTTTGGATGGAAAAAAATTGAAGCAATGCCAATATTTTGCAAATAATAATCGCCGGTTGTTCCAGTGTAAAGGGTGTGGGGAAAAGAGGCTTGGGTTAGGACAACATCTCCTGGACGAAAATTATTTTGGAGGGCTGTAATCACCGAGCGAAAGCCAAATCCCCGTAGATCAGGCCGCAGCTCGTTGGGACGATTTTTTTGAAATCGCTCCATTAACTCCAAAGGGCGTACCCCCCAAGGAGTTGAAACGAGTAAAAAGTTTATGAGTAATCCCCCAATGATGAGAATTTTTGCAAGTTTAACGGTAAATAAAGATCTGGCATCTCCAAGGTTTGTGGTAATCCGGTCCGCAAAGTGGATGGTGGTAGTCGCTGCGGCCAGACAGACCAAAGGGAGGAGAAAGAATATGTAACGTAGAGAATAGAACCCAAGTAGAAGCGTAATCGTTGCTATACTGATAAGTATTATAGTATGGAGGTAACGCAGGTGCCAATCTTTACGGTTGAAAATCAATCCGCCCAGAAAGAGCAGTGTTAACAGGACGTGGCTTTCGCTGGTCGACGATATAAAATAATACAGAGGGTCAAAGTTTACCTTTGACAGTCCCAGGCTGGCAAAGGAAATTTCTGAACGTCCACCGCCGAAGACACTATTAAAGGGCTCACGCATTAAAGTTCGGTAGGTCAATTGGCTGACAACCAGAAAAATTAGCAGGGTGCCAGCCAGCCAACTGTGCAGGTTGAGGAGCCAGTGCCACTGTCCCCAGCGCAACAAAAGGGCGGTTATGAAGACTACAGGCAGAATAAATCCAGACCCTTCCCAGCTTAGATAGGTTGGAATATAGACCAGGAAGCTTATATAGAACCATTTAGCTGACACATTTTTGTCATAGAGTATTTTATGTACCACCATGATAAAACTAAGAGCAAAAAATTGTAGCTGAGATGGATAAAAAGCGTTGCTGCCCCAGTATATTGCCCATGGCAGAAGAGCAAAGGTCAGAGCTGCAAAAAAACCGGTTCTTTGATCAAACAGGTTAACGCCAAAGCGATATATAAGCAGGGTGGTTCCTGTTGCGAAAAGTGATGCCGGGTAACGAACTGCAGCTTCCGAAAAACCCCCATGTAGCCACATGGAAAAAGCGATGGGGTAGGGGACCAACTCATAGGTGGAGATTAAAAATTCATCAAACCGTTGAGTAATAAAAGGATAGCCGCGCTCCAGGACCCCTTTGGCAAACAAGACCATTGTTGATTCGTCTTGGGTGATAGAGGGAGCCTCGATCCCAATTTGCCGTACGGTAAAAGCCAATAGAGCTAATGAGATCTGGATTATGAATGGCGTCAAGGAGCGAGACAAAGATTCTTTCACGACTCCTCCAGCAATCTTGGTTCGGGCAGTTTTTTTACTCTAGCCGTTGCTAAAAGAACGGTGGCAGAGAGCCAAGCTAGAATAAATATCCCAATTATATTGAATGTCGATAGGTTATAGAGTATGGAAGGGTCCAAACGTGGATCCTTGTCCACCATGAACAGAGCCCATAGAAACAGGGAGGTGATTGCTAATGGTTGGGAAAAGAGTAGAGCCCCTTGCCGCTGGGTAAGTCCTCCGAAGTGGCGGCAGAGCCATGCAAATAAAGCCCAACACAGGATGGTTAAGCACAGAATAAATAAAAATTTCCACGTCCTGTCAATCCATTGCTTAAATATAAAGTTAGTCGGATCTGATAACTCCGATAAAAATAGAGAAGGGGGTGAGTTGGAGATCTTGAACAGGGAAACAGCTCTTTTGTGGTCGGGAAGAAACCATTGTTGGTCGGATGAGAAAGAACGTACCGTCTGTGGAGTTCTTACCAAACCGGTGATGGCGATGCGGTAGGGAGATTCATCGTTCGAGGCCAAGACAGTAACAGTATTGGTTCCATGGTGCAGATAGGGTGCAATGTTGAACACCCCCATTTTGGATCGAGAACTGGTCTGTCTATCAAAGGTAATGCCATTGACGCTCAGACGGAAATACCCGTCAACACTTATCCCCAGCCACGCCGATATGATTCGATGTTCAGGAATGTTGAATTTTCTGGTAAAGCTGGTTGCATTTTCCAACATCCTTGGGGTCCAGATCCAGTATCCCTTATGCAGTTCCAATAAATCTTCGGCAGAGAGAACGGGTGCGATAACCGGGTTGGCAGGAGGAGTGTGCAGCATGGTCGGCATAGGCCAATGCACGTCATTGTAGTCCGGGTGTTTCCAAGTTATCAATCCGTTGCGTTGTTTTTTTTCACTATGTTCGGTGCGCCAGGCACTATTATTATCAATCAGGTCACGGCAGTAGTATCCTGCACACATAAGCCGGGCTATTCCTTGGGCAGGGACACCAGAGGTGGAGCTTACTGACCGGATGGCTATGATGTTCTGCCCGGTTTTTAACTGCGGGGTAATATCCAAAGTCTCACTTGGTGTACCACCCATGAACTCCTGCCCGCCTACTTTTTGACCGTTAATGAAGGCTTCAAAGGTGTCAGTAGCCGCCACGCTGATCGTGGCAAGTTTAGGCAGGCCGGAAAGGGTGATTTTTTTGCGCAGATAGAGTACCTCAGAGCCGCCTGGATATATCAGCCAAGCTGACTGCCCCCAATCCGGGGAGTTCACGGATGGTCTCCAAAAGCTTGTGCTACGCTCAAGTGCCTGTGTAAGCAAAAGGCAAAATAGAATAGAAATGAAAAGAGCCACCGCTATGTGGATCCTTCTTTGGTTATTGAAATTAGACTGATAAGAGTGTGGTTTGCTCATGATCCAGTCAATGCCTTGAGAACTCGAAAATTTTCTGCCTCATCCAAATCTTTGCACTGCCAATAGGAAGCCCTTGCTAATTTATACTGCTTCTGTTTGGTCTGAGCATCACCTATCGTACAGTGGATATCTGCCAAGTAGGATGAGTGGGTGATGGAGTTTGTTAGTTGTGTCAGCAATGTTATGGCGGTTCCAGGATCCCCCATGTCAAGATAGGTTTGAGCAACATAAAACAGGGTTGTATGACGTCTGTCCAACCTGGATGCTTCAATAAATGCGTTTAATGCTTGGTTTAGCATCTTCTCTTTTGCGAAAATTAACCCTTCAAATACCCAAAGTTTTGCTAAAGTGTGGTTTATATCATTAACAAGTTGCTGTTCCAGGGGGGTGAAAGGGCCTGGAAGATTGATGGTTTCCAGCGCTTTCAGTCTTAACTTCCTTGTGAGCGGAACAGCCTGATTAGAGTTGCCGGCTGTTTGAGACAGTGTGCCAGCCAACACCGAACCAAGATTGTTGAAAGGGTGTTCGATATTGGTATAAGTTTGCGAAAACTTGATTAGGAATGGTGTGGAATGGCCTAATGCAGGGTTGTGAAAAAATGCTTTTTCATAGTAGTAGCGGGCTTGACTCATCTCCCCGTTTAGCAAACTGGTATCCCCTTGTTTGTGCAGGATGTTGGAATCGATGATATCGGTTGCCGACTGATAGGTGAATGAAAGCAAAGTGACCATCATGCCCCCAATCACCAGAGAAATACCTTGGATGCCTGGAGAGCGTCCCTGGACAACTGCAATCAGTACCAAGTTTGCGGTCAGGCAGAATACCCACATCATGCTCAACATGGCAATACCAGCGAGGAGCTGCTCTATCGGTGTGTCAAATTGGCTTACGCTGATAAATGTTGGTTCCTGGTTAAGGTTTTTCATCATGTGTTCAGAGAGAAAAGTTGACAGCTGTTTGCGTTCATTGGTCTGGAGTATAGTTTCATTGAGCCAGTCTGACCGTCCAAAGGCAGCGTAAAGAGGGATGATTATCAGAATTGCGAGACTTGACCCCAGAGAGATTGCAGCCATGGGGCGGTAGATAAAAATCAGGACGGCCCCGGTAATGAAAAGAGATAAAAAAAGTATGGCAGGAAAGATTTTATAGTTGTAGATTTCCCATACAATCTCATGTCCACTAATTGCTTCGGTCAGCGGAAAGGTTATCCATGCCCCCATGATACCGACCCTCGCAATCAGAATCAACAGAGCAGTAACGATTAATGTACCACTATTATTGGCTAATGTTGGTCGAGAAAAGGTAGAGGTAGCCTTCACTGTCTTTTACCTTTTGATTCTGAGATGTTTGGTTATGCGCACCCAGGCTTGGTGACTTTTGATCACATCCAATTGTTCGTCGGTCAGGAGTCCAGAGAAAAAGGTCACTATTGGATAAATAATTATTAGTAACAGAGTTCCTATAATCATTGATTGTAAGCTAGGGTCGTTGGATAGAAGTAGCCAGAGAGGGATAAGAGAGGCTCCGGTTGTAGGTAGAACTCTCAGGTATATGATTGAGGCCTGGAGCGTGATGCCCTCGCGACGTAAGATTAATAGTGCTGAGGTCAGCAAAATCATTTCTGTGCTCAGGGTAGCCCATGTGGCGCCAATATAGTCAAATTGTGGAATCAGAAGTATATCTAGCAAGATGTTGGTTGCCACACCTATCAAAGTTATCACAAGGAAAAGCCGCTGATGGTTTAATGCTGACAACATGAAAAACACTAGAGAGCCAGGGACCAGGAAAATTAGAGAAAATCCCAGTATGGCTAGCACTGGGGCGGCCTCCACAAATTCTGCACCATAAATGGTAATCATCAGCCATTGGCTTGAGACCATCAACCATCCGGCAATGGGTGCAATAAGAGCCACAAGAATCCTCCAGGTTATGCGGGACATTTGTTGAAATTTCTCTGGATCCTTGTGAGCAAGTTGAGAGAGAATGGGAAAGAGAACTCCGCAAACAGCCAAGGTTGCACCCTCAATCATTTGGGTCATTCGGTATGCTGAGTTAAATAGCCCTGTAGCTGCTACAGTTGAGATGGCTGTAAGCAGAAAAGTATCAATATGGATGGTTAGTCGTCGCAGCATCATACCTGCACCGAGAGGTGCTGCTTGTCCTATCAAGAATTTCCAGTAAGTAGGATCTATCCTGAATATTATCTTTACATAACGATATGCCACCAGGATGCGAAAAAAACACCAATGAATAAAATTGGTGACAAGGTGACCGAAGGCAACTCCCTCCATGCCATAATCTAACTGAATGAAAATCATTACGACAATAAACAGAAACACCTTATGGGTGATGGCCGCCAGAGCAATGGTACCCATATCCTCGAATGCTCTTACAACGCTGGTGAGAACAAAAGCGTGGAATGATGCCAAGCTTGATCCAGCCAAAAGTAAAATAGTATTTCGCATTACCGGCTCTGGCTCAACTATAGCAATACAAGCAACAAGCAAAGATGATAAGATGATGGTTATTACCCAAACCAAGGAGCGAGTTGCACTCAAAATATTTGCCGCTTTAGATTTGTTGCGGGAGATTTCTCGAACTAGAATATTGGTGATGCCGCCATCGGCAAAAATTTGGAACACCACTGTCAGGCTGACGATAAATATAAATTCCCCAAACCTCTCTTTGCCAAGATATCTGGTGATTTGCACAAAATTTAGAAAAAAGATCACCCCACTAAACATAAGACTGCTAGAGATAAAGATGGAATTTTTAATGACTCTTGGAGCATCCATTTTGAGGCCGATCTTTGTTGTGCTAGTCTGATTACAGGGAGTATTCATCAATCTGTTCTTGAGAGAATGACTTATTTTATATTTTCTTCCGATCTGATGTTTACGATATCTCCAGCCTGAATACCTACCTGCCCCGAGACTATTACCTGGTCATCGGTTTGTAGGCCACTGATGACTTCGGTGTATCCTCCAGCCGAGGACCCTATCATGATGCGCCGGAGATAGGCTCTGTTTTCGCTGCTAACAATCAGTACCTGGGCAGATTCCAAGTGGGGATTAATCAGGCTGATGCTTGGAATGCGAAGTGCTTGTTTGGAGTCCCGGATTTGAGCCAGTCCGTGCATTCCAGGCATGAGTGAGCCATCTTCATTGGCGAGCTTAACAAGAATGGAAACCGTACGTTTGGTTTCGTTGACCAAGGGGTTTATATGGGTGACTTTACCATGGAATGCCCTGTTGGGAAATCCATAAAACGAGGCCGTTACCTTGAGGTTTTTCCTGAGGAGATGGAGTTTTTCCTCCGGCATATCACAAACCATATCCATGGGAGAAACTACGGCGAGGGATAGTATGTCAAGTGAGTTGCGGACTCGCTGACCAACATGGGCCGGTATGGCGACAACAACCCCATCCACATGGGAAACAATGTTAGTGTCATCATCATATTTTTTGATGCTTATTTCTAGATCATGTTCAGATTTAACAAGATCATTGCTCGAATTTATCCAATCGATCAAGCTGCGCCGATATTCAGCTTCCAAAGATTGCCCGATATCACGATTTTTCTCATAGAATTGTATCATACGCAGACGTTCATAAGCTGTGCGTCGGAGCCAATAAAGTTGCTTTTCGGCTTTATTGATAGCCAATTTTCCAAGCTCGTCACCCAATTTGACCAGGGTTTGTCCCGACTCAACATGGGTGCCAATTTCTACAGGGATAGCGGATATCCGACCATTTTTCAGATCAGAAGTGATGGTGATGGTAGAACTGGCATTAAGCAAACATTCCGCTGGAGTAAATACCTCCATTTGTCCTAGCGAGGCAGTGTCAACGGCCACGGGAATGCCAACCCCAGCTTTTCGGGCCGAGGTGGCATCGGTTAGTAGCTTGTGGGCGGACATTTGCAGGTAAAGTATTACAATTCCAACCGTAATAGCTAGTATCACAAGTATTATTAGTAGTCTCTTTGTCGTGCTCATTGTCTTGTTCATTGTCGTGTTCATTATTTCTTAATTGTTGATACGATAACGCAACAATTATGGTTGAATTGGCAAAAACAACAAACTAGAGGCAGGGGATACCATCTCGAAGATTACGCCCCTTCGGGGCAATTGGTGTATGCCATTGACCTATGGAACAATCATATCCAAACCAACTTAAGAAACGGAAAAAATCAAAATCGTGCCAAACTCGCAAAAACATGTAACAACAATGAATTGCAGTCCAGAAAACTCCTGGAACACCCTCGTTTCCGCACTTTGTTTTTCCCATATGGTATAAAAATAATCAATGCGAGATTGACTGGACCTATCACAGATTGTTTTGCCGAAACATTGAAAAGAGTCGTTGCAACCCAAAATGGCTACAGCGCAAATTGCTCAATAACAATCAATAACAATCATATACCCATGGTAGATAAAATATTGTCTTATGTTACATTTGCATTTCCTAGTAATCCAGGGGAATTCTGCCATACTTCCAGGGGTAGTAAAAGACGTCTATTTTTTTGTTAATAGCAATATTTATCATTTATGTCAGGTTAAGTTATTGCATACAAATGATAATCATCGATTTCCTGACCGTATCTATCCTCAATTACATTGTCAATGAAGATCCGGTATTTGGATTCGTTTTTGATCATATTTCGTAGTTCTCTGACCCTGCATATGTTTAACTTTTCATCGTATTTCTCTTGGCAATATATGGAAATAAGAAGAAAGGGTAATAAGACCAGTCAGAATCTGAACAAAGAGACCATGCTCACTTCCTGCTATCAGATGATATCAACGGATGTGTCGTTTCCACCATGCAAATAAATTTTCTATATTCCAACGCAACTTATATATTAGTACAATTTGTTCCGCCGTGAGATCATGACAGTCGGTTGCTACCCAATAATCACTACCTCCTGCTGAATAACCAACAAGCCTCAGCGGTTTTTCGGTTTGATTGGTGCCATGAGTACCGAGCAACACCAGAGCATCATGAAAAATCAAATTATTCTCTGATATTTCATTGGATTGTATGCAAATTTTTTTGGTGTTATCTGTGATTCGGCAAACGAATGTCTTCCTTCATCCTGCCATAGAGAGCAGGTACCATATTTCAATGCTGGCTTTTGGGATGCGTGGAAATATGGATGGGTCATTTCGTAACTCCTTTAAAACTAAGGATTTACGAAAATTTTTTTTCTGGGCTGCCTTCCATGTGTCAAGGGAAAAATTGATTTAAATCGCTGTTTTATAAATATTTCTCGCTAAGTTTAATGCAATTTCCTAACCGGATATTGTTGGGTTAATACGAAGATAAAATAATTGAATGTCAGAAAATATTGATGTACAGTCAAACCGATTCTGGGTTCATGTTTCGGAAAAACAATCTGTGATAGGTCCAGTTAATCTCGCATTGATTGTTTTTATGTCGCATAGGAAAACTAAAGTGCGGAAACGAGGGTGTTTTAGGAGTTTTTTTGGATTGCAAGTCATTGTTGTTACAGTTTTTTGCGAGTTTGGCGCGATTTTGATTTTTTTTTCCGTTTCAGGTTGGTCTTGGTATGGTTGCACCATAGGTCAATGGCATGCACCCATTGCCCAGAAGGGGCGTAATGTTCTAGAGAGTAATGTCTGGTGAAAAAACAAAATGAAATCAATTGTTTGGATAGCGTTAAATTTGATGGATCAGAAAAGCAGCTATATTTTGTCAATGCTGATCTTGCCTCCATAAACCAGACACCAAAATTCAATTTGGCGGTTCTACCACCTTTTTTGCGCCTTCTTATGGTTACGGATGGAACTGTTACCAAAAGTCTTGAGGCGTATAGCTGGGATCCTGTCACTGTCGATTTGCAATCCCAAGAATATTTTAAGTCAAAAAAGACGATCAAATTGTTGGGAAATGTTAGCAAGGAACATTTGTTGGTCAGAGAAGTTCTGATTCGTGGGAGCAATGGAACTATTTACGCCTCAGCCAAATCCTATCTGCGTTTGGAGTTGTTACCTAAAAAAATTTCCAAACAGTTGCGTAAGGGGCGAACCAATATTGGTGAAGCTGTACGGAAATCTGGTCTAGAGACCTATAGAGAGCTTATAGATGTCGGATATGAAGATGGAGGCATTTTTTCTAGCAACCAAGAAGATGGAAGCAAGATTACAAACAGTGAGTTGGGTCAAGTGGTCTACAGAATTTACCGGATAAAATTTTCCTACACTTCCGCCATCCTGATAACCGAACGTTTTCCGGTCAATACTTACAAGGAATTGGCGCGTCGTGCTGGATCAAGCCTGGAGGGGAGCTTGTGAACGATTCTACCGAAATATTGGAACGAGTAAGGAAAAGTGTAGCACGAGTTATTGAGCGCGTGTTGGACGACTTAGATCCAGAAGAGAAATTGGAATTGGACTCAATTAGTCGAATTGGTGTCATTACTGAGTTGGAGAACGAGTTTGAGATCGAGTTTGGTGATGATATCACCCCGGAATGTTTCGAAACTCTGGCAACTCTAACTACATATGTGAAAAGTATAAAGTTATGAGTTTTAAAGAACTTATTAAACTGATTCGTTCCGATATCCATCTCAAAAAAGTATGGTTCCTGCATAAAGAGAGCGGATTCGTAAAGGATATCAGGGTTTTTCTTGAGCCTGGTACTATTGCGGTAATTACCTATAGATATGGACATTGGGTTCGGCAAATGCGTGTTCCCATCATTAAGCAGATTCTCTTTTTGATATACGTTATTTGTAAGATGTTTGTAGTCCTTGGATTTGGAATTTATATTCCTTCAACAATGAAGGTCGGTAAGGGCTTTGCCATCCACAACTTTTCTGGAATTTTTCTCCCACGAACAACTGTTGGGGATAACTTCATTGTTTTCCAGAATGTTACAGTGGGCCACTTACGAGGACAGGGTGGTAATCCTCCGAGAATAGGCAATAATGTTATGTTAGCTGCAGGTAGTAAAGTGCTAGGTAACTTAACAATCGGTGATAATGTTTTGGTTGGTGCCAACTCCGTTGTGGTTCGTGATGTGGCTAGTAATAGCTCGGTTATCGGGGTTCCTGCTAGAGTTATATCCAATGACATGGGTTGGATGACGGATAAATTAGCTGGACGCGGAGATAATTGGTGACAGAACCAATCAAGGACAAACAGATCGGTCCATATCGTGTAGTTATGGTTGCGGCATGTCCATTTCCTGCAAACCATGGAACACCGGGTGCGATCCGGGAATTGGCTCTATTTTTAGCTAAACAGGGGCATGATACGCACGTTGTCACCTATCCCATAAAAGAGGATCTCCCTGTAGATGATCTTACCATCCACAGGGTAAAGGCTCCTGCTTTCATGAAGTCAGGTGGAGTTCGCATCGGTCCATCTCTAGACCGTTTGGTGTATGATTTTCTCCTTATTTGGAAGCTTATTAGCGTTATTCGGCGCAATAATATACAGATTATCCATGCTCACAATTATGAGGCATTACTCATCGGCACTATTGCCAAGTGGTTTACCGGGCGACCCCTTGTCTACACTGGGGTCAATAATATGGCTGATGAATTACCACTCTACCGAATAATTCGTCCAGATGGGTTGGCTAGAGCTTTGGGTAGGTTTGTAGATTATACCTTTCCCAGGGGTGCTGATATCGTCATGGCCCTCTCAGATGAACTCAAAAACTATCTGATTGGTATGGGGATTTCGGGAGAACGGATTATTGTAATTCCTCCTGGAGTTGATCCCGACATGTTTGTCAATGGTGATGGATCAAAGGTTCGGCAACGCCACCAAATTCGAGATGATCAACCCGTCATCATGTACACAGGGGCACTGGAGGCGTTCCAACAACTGGAGATATTGTTTGAAGCTATGCCTGGGGTGGTGGAAAAATATCCACAAGCAATGCTCATGATGGTAGGCAATATTCCCAATCCCAAGAACCAAAGAAAGTTTGAGCAGTTAGCTCAGGAGCTAGGTGTAGAGGAGAATGTCTCTTTCATTAAATCTCTTGCTTTATCTGATCTTCCAGACTATCTGGCAGCAGCTGATGTAGCTGTGGTGCCGCGCCCCACCTGTCCCGGCTTTCCTGTTAAACTGCTAAATTATATGGCTGCTGGCAAGGCTATTGTCAGTGCTCATGGTAGTGCAAAAACCCTGTGTCATGGGTTTAACGGTTTTGTAGCTAAAGACTATGATTCTGGAAGTTTGGCCGATGGAATCAATCTTCTTATATCTGACCCTGAACTACGAGCTATTATTGGAAAACGGGCAAAAGATGCGATCCCAGGAACCTATGATTGGGATACTATAGCTAGGGGGACAGCTTTGGTATATAAACAGATGCTGGCCGGGAAATCTTTAGACAAAACAGCTTTGGATGGAAATATCAAAGCTTCATATCTTCCTGCTTTTTCTCAAGACTCAATGCCGGACCCAAATTGTCCTCACGGCTTTCTTGCAACAGGTCCTATAGAGTACCCAGAGTTTTAGCGGCCTAAGTTCCAAACAAATTTCTTTTTTCCAAATATTCCCATACCTTGATTACCGAATGTTCCAGTGAAAGTTCTTCGGTATTTACGATAAGCTCAGGGTTGATAGGTGCTTCATAAGGTGAAGTGATGCCAGTGAATTCCTTGATTTCTCCATCTCTCGCCCGTTTGTAAAGCCCTTTGACATCCCTTTTTTCGCATTCTTCAATAGAAGACTGGCAATATACCTCTATAAAGTCACCGTGGGAGACATAATTGCGGGCCTGTTTACGATCAGCACTGAAAGGGGAGATGAAGGCGGTTAAAACAATGACACCTGTTTCAACGAACAGTTTGGCTGTTTCTCCTATTCTACGGATATTCTCCTTGCGATCTTCATCTGAAAAACCCAGATCTCCACACAAACCATGTCGCACATTATCACCATCCAATACGATGGTGCGACAGTCACGATTGTATAATTTTTCCTCCACCGCATGCGCCAATGTTGATTTGCCAGAACCTGATAAGCCGGTAAACCAGATGATGGCACCTCGATGATTGTTGAGTTTTTCCCTCCGTAGGCGGGTGACTGTAGCTTGATGCCAAACGGTGTTACTGCTTGTTGGTTTTTTATTCATGGCTTAAAGTTGTATTCCACTAAATTTTTTTTATTTGTTAGCAGTAGTGTCCGGTTGTTTGACCGATGCTAGATCGTAACACGCTAACATTAAAGTAAAATTCCACATTTTTCCCTGTTATCGATTTGAACTGCACCTACAGATTAAGCCATTCTCCTATATTTTCACTGGAGCTATGGCTAATGAACACAGGCAAAACGATATTTTCTCAGGTGATCGAACATCTACCAATGCACACATTCCGCAAATGTGTAAAAAGGTATCGTGGCAATTACAAAGTTCAATCGTTCTCTTGTCTTGACCAATTCCTTTGTATGGCTTTTGCCCAACTCACACACCGAGAAAGCCTTCATGATATCGAAGTCTGTCTTCTAGCCCAACAGACCAAACTTTATCACATGGGCATTCGGGGCAAAGTATCCCGCAGCACACTGGCTGACGCCAACGAAAATCGCGATTGGCGGATCTACGCCGATTTCGCACAGTCATTGATTCATACTGCCCGAGAACTGTACCAAAATGAAGATTTTGGCGTAGACCTTCAACAAACGGTATATGCTCCTGATGCAACAACCATAGACTTATGTCTATCGGTTTTTCCTTGGGCTAAATTCCGCAAGGCCAAAGGTGCTGTGAAGCTCCATACTCTGTTGGATTTGCGTGGAAATATTCCCACATTCATGCAAATCAGCGATGGCAAAATGCACATTGTCAAAGTACTCGACGAAATCATCCCTGAACCAGGATCGTTTTACGTCATGGACCGAGCATACCTGGATTTTGCTCGTCTGTATCTCTTAAGCCAAAATGGAGCATTCTTCGTTACTCGTGCCAAATCCACAATCTCAGATTCCGTAGGGTTTACTCCAGACCGGTGGATAAGTCCAGCGGTCTACGGTGTGATCAAACCATAGCTCTGACAAGCAGTAAATCCCTGAAATATTACCCCGCCCACCTACGACGGGTAAAAATATTCGACTCTGAGAACAATAAAATGCTGGTGTTCCTAACCAACGATTTCACCCTATCTGCATTAACAATTGCACAACTATACCGCTGTCGTTGGCAGTTGGAACTTTTTTTCAAATGGATCAAACAAACTCTTCGTATCAAATCATTTTTCGGTACGTCAGAAAATGCTGTCAAAACCCAAATCTGGATTGCAATTTCGGTCTATGTACTTGTAGCAATCATCAAAAAAAGACTCGATATGAAGGCAAGCCTCTACACAATTCTACAGATTTTCAGTGTCACGATTTTTGAAAAAGCCTCATTTTTTCAAGTGGTTAAAAATCCTGAATTGGTTATAAGTCAAAACAACCACCATAACCAATTGAAATTATTTGATTAACAACCGGACACTAATGATTTGTTAGTTATTGTTTGGTTATGTATGCCTTTTGTGTGAAAATAAACGTTTCCATGATCTTCTAGCATCTTTTGCTTTTTTTTGCTCGCAGTGAAAGAGGTTATTCTGTCTAATTGTTTTATCGTACCGCTATGATTGTGCCATATTCGTGGTTTGTTATTCAATGGTTGGTCATAAATTCAAGTGACCAACCATTGGTTCTTTGTAAGCGATTAGCAAACTGGCACTGTCAGGTTGAGGTCAACCAGTCAACCGTGGTAGATTTCCCTCATGAAAACCGCACCCTCACTCTACCACGGATTCCGCTTCCCATGCGAGATCATTTCCCACGCTGTTTGGCTCTACCACCGATTCACCCTGAGCTACCGAGATGTTGAGGAAATTCTGGCCTATCGTGGTATTGAGGTCACCTACGAATCGATCCGCCAATGGAGCCAGAGATTCGGTCAAGAGTACGCCAAGAAAATCCGATCCAGGCAGGGCACAGCAGGTGATATTTGGTTTCTGGATGAGGTTTTTATCAAGATCAAGGGGAAGCTGCATTACCTCTGGCGCGCAGTGGATCAGGATGGTGATAATGTGCGACATGGTTTGTGTG
>JADFZS010000057.1 GCA_015232405.1 Magnetococcales bacterium
TGGGATTATCCAACGTACTAACGCAGAAGAAGCAAGGGTAGTTACAGCAAGGGCAAATCAAGCCAAAAGTGAATTTCTTGCCAATATGAGCCATGAAATTCGTACCCCAATGAATGCTGTTATCGGTCTGACTGAACTCGCTTTAGTTTCCAAAGTCCCAGAAAAGACCTCAGATTATTTGACTAAAATCTACCGTGCCTCTCGTTCTCTATTGCGAATAATAAATGATATTCTCGATTTTTCCAAAATTGAGGCTGGTAAGTTGGACCTGGATAGTAGTGATTTTCTTATAAGAGATATTTTTGACAATATCTCTGACCTATACAGAGCTAAAGCAGATGAAAAAGGGATAGAGTTAATAACTGTCCTTTCACCAGAGTGTGTATATGTTTTGATTGGAGACTCCCTGCGTCTAGAGCAGATTTTAATGAACTTGATCAGTAATGCATTAAAATTTACCTCTGAAGGTGAGATAGAGATCGGGGTCAAAACTGTTGCAACTGAAAAGAACGATGTAGAGTTAGAATTTTCAGTACGTGACAGTGGTATGGGCATGAGCCAGGATCAGATGATAGAATTGTTTGCTCCTTTCGTACAGGCTGATAGCTCTGTCACCAGAAAATTTGGCGGTACAGGATTAGGTCTTAGCATCTGTAAACGTCTAACAGAGATGATGGGAGGAAATATCTGGGTAGAGAGCGAGTTAGGAAAAGGAAGCAGATTTAAATTTACTGTAAAATTGGGTAGACATCCTGAGTTGGAAAAGAGTGTTGATCTTATTCCTCCAACAGAACTACATAATATGAAAACCCTTATAGTTGATGATAACAAAACAACTCGTAATGCCATCAATAACATTTTGAAACTCTTCACATTTGATACAACTGTTGTGACTAATGGTCTTGAGGCCAAAGAGGCAATTCAAGCTAGCATAGAGTCAAAAAACCCTTATAAGCTTGCCCTTGTGGATTGGTTGATGCCTGAGATGGATGGTTTAGAGACTATTAGACAAATTACTGCAACAACAGCTAAAGATAACCTCAACTTGATGCCTAAAACCATAATATTGACCAACTTTAGCCAAGAGGATGAGATAAAAAAACTTGCTACAAAAGATAATATTGATGGGTTTATAGCAAAGCCAATTAACTGTTCTGTACTATTTGATACTGTAATGGAAATATTTGGCAAAAATGTGGCAAAAATCTATCGCCCGGGAAGGGAGATTGTTGATCCCACACTAGTTGCCAACATGATAGGTGGAGCAAAAATATTGTTGGTTGAAGATAATGCTATTAATCGTCAAGTGGCAACTGAGATTTTAGAGAGTGTTGACCTTGTTGTTGTATCAGCAGAAGATGGATCTATAGCAGTTGATAAAGTTTTAAAAGAGTCGTTTGATGCGGTATTAATGGACATTCAAATGCCGGGCATGGATGGATATTCCGCAAGTCGTGCCATACGAGATTTTGCACAATTTGATAACCTTCCAATAATCGGTTTAACTGCTCACGCCATGAAGGGAGACCGGGAGCGGTGTTTGGATGCCGGAATGAATGATCATGTTGCAAAACCAATCAATAAAAAACATCTATTCTCAACTTTGACAAAATTGATACCGCAAAGAGATCCAACAAAAAAGATAGTCAAGCCATCCAATAAAGACAATGATCTCAATTTGCTTGAAATGCCAGAACGTTTGTCAGGTATCGACATAGATTCAGCTCTGGAACGACTACACGGTAATAGCAGACTTTTACGCTCTTTGTTACAGGAGTTTGCCGATAACTTTAACAGCTCTGCAGATGAGATCAGACAGACCATAAACGGTAACAGAAAGGATGACCTCAAGTCTGCAAAAAACCTTGTACACACGGTAAAGGGTATGGCTGGTAACCTTTGTGCTCATCAACTATTTGAAGCAGCAAAAAATTTAGATAGTGCAATAATCAATAACAGTAGATCAGAATGGCCTCGACTTTTGGATATCTATGAAACAAGTTTGCAACAGGTATTAACATCCATAGCAGCCTTGCCCAAAGAGACCGCCACCATTGATACAGTTGATATTGATATGCCAGGAATGAAGGAAAAAACTGAAGAGCTGTTTTTTGCCTTAAACGGTCTCTTGGCCAGTGGTGATCTAAACGCATGTGGCTGCTGGGAAGAGTTAAGGCCACTTTTAGGCAGCGAAGAGATAAAAGATGATGTTGAAATATTGGGCAGATGTATTGACAATATCGATTTTGAAGGTGGACAGGTGACTCTAAAAACCATTGCAAAAAAAGTTGGTATATCAATTTAAGGAAAACTAATGACCACACCAGCAGAAAAAAGTCGAATACTGATAGTTGATGATATTCCCGGTAACATAAAAATGCTGGCGGAAATACTAAGGGATGAGTTTCATATATCCATGGCCAATAACGGTAAGACAGCTGTAAAGCTGGCAGTTAGCAATCAGCCTGACTTAATCCTGCTGGATATCATTATGCCCCAAATGGATGGTTATGAAGTTTGCGCAACATTAAAGGCTGATCCTGCCACCCAAGAGATTCCCATTGTCTTTGTAACCGGGCAAAATGAAGATATGGATGAGACCAAAGGTCTAAGCCTGGGGGCGATAGATTATGTCTTTAAACCCCCCAAGCCAGCTATTTTAAAAGCCAGGGTTCGTAACCATATTGAGACAAAAAGGCAGAAAGATATTCTACACAGTCTATCGACAATTGATGGTTTAACCAATATTGCCAATCGTCGTCAGTTTGATATAACACTTGATCAAGAGTGGCGACGTAGCGTCCGTGGCTCTTTAGGTATGGCAATAATCATGCTGGATATTGACCATTTCAAAAAGTTTAACGACCATTTTGGTCATAGAACAGGAGACGATTGTCTGCAAAAAGTTGCCGCTGCTTTAGAAGAGTCTCTTATGCGTTCCACCGACCTTATAGCCCGTTATGGTGGAGAGGAGTTTGCAGCTATTCTACCACAAGTTGATCATACCGGGGCCCAAAGAGTAGCTGAGAATATGCGAGCTAATGTAGAGTCTTTAAAAATTTCCCATCCTATGTCCGACACCTCCCGTTATGTTACCATAAGCCTGGGATGCGCCACTATTTTTCCCACCCGTGATGGCTCTGCTAAAACTCTATTAGAGGCAGCCGATAAAATGCTCTATAAAGCAAAACAGAGTGGTCGCAATCAATACGAAGGCACAGTTATTTAAAGGGCTTTATGGACTCTACCAAAGGAGCAATCAAGATAGATCAAGATCAAACAGCCAAGATCTTGATCGTTGATGATGTGCCGGGCAATATTCTGGTATTGGCTGAAATTCTCTATGCAAAATATGAAATATTAATTGCTACCAATGGAGTAGAAGCTCTTGAAATAACCGCTATTGAACAGCCCGATCTTATTCTTCTGGATATAATAATGCCGGGGATGGATGGTTATGAAGTCTGCTCTAAAATAAAAGAAGAACCTACAAGTAGAGATATTCCCATTATATTTGTAACCGCAAAAAACGCCCCCTGGGATGAATCAAAGGGGTTGGAAATAGGGGCGGTGGATTTTCTTTCAAAACCCATCCGCCCTCAGATCGTAAAAGCCCGTGTAAAGACCCATTTGGAGCTAAAAAGACAGAAAGATGAGTTGAAAAACTCCGCCCAACGGCTAGAACAGATGGTTTTTGACCGCACCATGGAGCTGCAAGCCACCATCAAACTTTTATCAAATGAGGTTGAAGAACGCAGACTGGCAGAAGAGACCGCTGTGCGTAATGCCCGCCTTGCCTCCCTTGGTACTCTAGCTGCTGGTGTGGCACATGAAATAAACAGCCCCAACAATGCAATTGGCTTTGCTGTTGCCACTCTCACCCGTTTATGGCATGGATTTGCTCCCCATATAAATGAGTACCGACAACAAAACGGTGATATGGATATCTGCGGGATATCCATGGAAGAGGCCATTGAGACTATATCTACACTGGTTTTAGAGGTTGGCAACAACTCCAAACGTATTGCAGCAATTGTCACCAATTTAAAACAGATGACCAAAGGGGATATGGAGAACCTTGAACAGAAGGTGGATATAAACAGAGCACTTACATCTGCTGTTGGAATTTTGGATAATATAATTAAAAAACATACAGACCACTTCAAGATGGATCTAAAAGATAACCTACAACCTGTAAAGGGTAATGTTCAACAGCTAGAACAGGTGTTTATCAATATCATCCAAAATGGTTTGGAATCCCTGCCAAACAGGGATAAAAGCGTCTCCATAAGTACAAAAATTGACAACAGTAAAGATCGCCCCAACATTGTGGTGATTGTCCATGATGAAGGAGTGGGAATAAAAAACAGCTCCATGGATATGATCACCAAACCTTTTTATACCACCAAAGGTGATGATGGCGGCACTGGCTTGGGGCTGTCGATCTCCAAAACCATACTCAACAACCACCAGGGAGAGATGAATTTTCAATCACTCCCTGGCAGTGGAACCAAAGTGATTATCCGTCTGCCAATTGAAAAACTTGTGGGGGGGAGTATGTTATGAAGAGCAACAATTACCAAGAACAGCCCCCAATAGTCTTGGTGGATGATGAAAAAAGCGTACTTTTAACCGCCAAGGCTCTTTTGCGTACCAGTGGCTTTGCCCATGTTGTCACCATGTCAGACAGCAGGGAGCTTTTACCTTTTTTAGAAGAGGAGCGAGCTGCAGTTGTGGTGCTGGATCTAATGATGCCCAACCTGACTGGCATGGAGCTTCTACCAAAAATCGTCCAGGGTTTTCCTGATATCCCAGTTATTATTATGACCGCCTCCCAAGAGTTGGAACTAGCTATACAGTGTATGCGGGAGGGAGCGTTGGATTATATGGTTAAACCAGTCGAGGAGAGCCGCTTTATTGCCAACCTGCATCGGGCCATGGATATGAACGCCATGCGGCGACAGGTTCAACAGCTAAAAGGAGCACTGTTGGCAGGAGAACCGCAACAAAAAAAAGTATTTGCCCCTATTATTACCAACAGCCCCAAAATGCGGGCTATTTTTCAATATGTTGAAGCCATTGCCCCCTCAAGTGATCCGGTTATGGTTAGTGGGGAGACTGGCGTTGGTAAAGAGCTGCTAATAAATGCTATACATCAACTTAGCGGCTGCAAAGGTTCACTACAGGCGGTAAATGTGGCAGGGCTTGATGACCATCTATTTTCCGATACGCTATTTGGCCATAAAAAAGGGGCATTTTCCGGGGCCGATACTGTCCGTCAGGGCATTGTCTCACTAGCCGATTCCGGCAGCCTGTTTCTTGATGAAATAGGTGATCTGTCACCGACTTCCCAGGTAAAACTCCTCCGTCTCCTACAGGAGAAAAGCTATCTACCATTGGGGTCCGACATTACCCAAACCAGCAATACCAGGGTGCTTTGTGCCACAAACCAAAATCTTGAGCAGGCTGTTAGTGAAGGAAAGTTCCGTGAAGATCTCTATTATCGCCTCCATACCCACCAGATTCATATTCCCCCTTTACGGGATCGCCGAGAGGATATTCCACTGCTTTTAGGAGCATTTCTGGAAGAAGCCGCCAAAGGGATAGGAAAAGCTGTTCCCACCCCACCACCTGAACTCCTTAAACTTCTGCACATACACCCATTTGTGGGAAATATCAGAGAGTTGAAATCCATGGTGGCAGATGCTGTCGCCCAACACAAATCCGGCATTTTATCCATGGAGAGTTTTGAGAGAACAATTCTGGCAAAACCCAATTTAGAAACAAACAGTACTGAATTTCACGATAGTATAATTCTCAACACCCTACCCGACCCCCTTCCTTCCCTGAACACATGGTCAAACACCCTTATTGAAGAGGCACTAAAAAGGGCTGGTGGCAATCAGAGAATAGCTGCTGCCATGTTGGGTATCAGCCGCCACACTTTAATGCGTCGTAAACGTTCGCAAAAAGAGTTACAGGACAGTTAAAACCCATTAAAAACACAGTGAAAATCATTGTAGCATTTTGCAACCACGGTGCAAAACCGCGCAGCAATATAAAATATTGTTTACATTCATGTTTTACAGGTTTTCAAGGTTATTTCCTATACTCTGGTAGCATACTGCTACACCCATTGTCCATAATTGTCATCAGCATGATCAACTGTTAACTAACTGAATGTATATCTTTAAATCACGATTATTTAAGTTTGGTGTAATTATCGCAAGGTATAATAGGGTAAGTCCATTTTTCAACTACCTGTTTGCCAAGGTAAAACATGATGAAACGTGAAGATAAACCACCCCGATGTTCCCTGCCTGGAGGGGATCAAAACCGAAATTTATCCGGGGATATATTAAAGCTCCATAACTGTGATTTGTGGCATTGGTGCGAAAAGACTGGCAAATACAGGAGCGGTAAAAAGGAAGAATTTGAAAAACTATTACAGATACATGCTCAACTACATAGGATCGCCCAAGAGATAATCTGGTACGAAGGAGTACCCGGTAGTGATGTGGGCATCCATGCCATGGAACATTTTAACGATCTGTGGCAGCAGTTAAGAAATAGAATAAAAACAATTGATAGGTATAGCTCATGATAGTCAACTCATTAGCCATAATGACCACAATTGATCTCCTTATAATTTTAGGGACGTTGATTGCTGGGTGGCAGTTGAAAAAAAAATGGGAAGTACTCCATGAACTAAATGTCATCAACCCTATTTTAATGATATTTGCCGGGCTGACTATTATCGCAATATTTTATATTGCCGATCTTTATACCATGTATATCCTGCCTCTCTTCATGCCCATGATGGAGGCTATGGAGATAATGAAACATTTACATCTAAACAGCAGGTGGATCGTATCTTTAACAGCGGAATTATTTATTCTATCGGGCCTATTTTTTCTACTTAAAAATCTGTTTCCCCAAATAGTCAACTTTCAAAGTCAGTTAAAAAAGCATCAAGACCAGCTTGAAGAAAATATCAAAGATCGTACTGCCAACCTGGAGGCAGCCAATGGTAAGTTGCGCTCAAGTGAACAGAGATTCCGCTCGCTGTTTAACACCATGAACAGCGGTGTGGCAATTTATGAAGCGTACAACAATGGTGAGAATTTTGTCGTTAAAGATTTCAACCCAGCAGGAGAAAAAATATCCAACGTAACCAAAGAAGAGGTAATTGGTCGACTGGTTACCGAAGCTTTTCCTGGTGTGCGAGAGTTTGGTCTATTTACTGTATTTCAAGAGGTTTATAAAACCGGAGAAGAGGCCCACCACCCTGTTACATTTTATCTGGATGATAAATCCCAGGGGTGGTTGGAAAATTGGGTGTATAAGTTGGAGTCTGGGGAGATAGTAGCAATTTATGATGATTTAACAGAGCAGAAACAGGCGGAAAAACTTGTCTATCAAGCTCGTGACGAGGCACAAGCTGCTAACAAGGCTAAAAGTGAATTTCTTGCCAATATGAGCCATGAAATTCGCACACCAATGAACGCCATAACAGGTATGGGATTTCTGGCCTTGGAGACTGAGCTAACAGATCAACAAAAGGGCTACATAAACAAAATCAACACTGCCGCAAGTTCACTATTGCGAATTATCGATGATATTTTAGACTTTTCAAAGATTGATGCCCGTAAGCTGGTGCTAGAAGAGCAACCATTCAACCTGGATGAAGTGTTTGATCAACTGATTGATACCACCCTGGAGGGGGCAGCCAAAAAGAGTATTGAGGTTCTGTTTTCAGTACCCATCGATATTCCCCGTGCCCTGATAGGAGATGCCGTCCGTTTGGGACAGATTTTAACAAACCTCTGTAGTAACGCTATAAAGTTTACCGATCATGGCGAAATTGTCATATCCACCAGACTGGTAAAAACGAATAGTAACTTAGTCACACTACGCATAGAGGTAAGTGATACCGGGGTTGGAATGACCCCTGAACAGAGAGCAAAACTGTTTGAGCCGTTTCAACAGGCCGACTCCTCCACCACCCGCAAGTATGGTGGTACGGGTTTGGGGCTTACCATATGTCGAAATCTGGTAAAAATGATGGGGGGAGATATCTCCATTGCCAGCAACATAGGGGTAGGAACCAAGGTCAGCTTTACCATTAACCTAAAACTTCAAGATGTGTCTTTGGAGAAAAATTATATCGTACCCCAAGATCTTATGGATCTTCGTATTCTTGTAGTGGATGACAACACCTTGGCAAGAGAGGTGTTACAGGAAATGCTCAACTCCTTCTCATTAAATCACACCGCTGTAGAGAGTGGTAAAGAGGCTTTAAAAGAGATAAAAAGAGCAATAACCAATAGTGAAAAACATTATAATGTGGTGCTGATGGATTGGCAGATGCCGGAGATGGATGGCTATGAGGCGACCAAGTGTATCCAAAATGATCCAGATATTGAGGTGACCCCTGCCATAATAATTGTCTCTGCTTTTAAACGAGAGATGATATTACCTAAAACATCAGATATTGCTGACTCTACAGGCTACCTATACAAACCGATCAGCCCCTCTACTCTGCTGGATACCATTCTGAACTCCTGTGGTAAAACCATGGCAAAAAAGGAGTCTCACCCTGCCATGGATAGTGCCAAATTAATATCAACATTAAGTGGTAGCCATATTTTGGTCATAGATGATCTTGAAGATAACTGCGAAATTGTAAAAGAGATTTTAGAGCAGAAAGGGATAACTGTCACAACCGCATATAATGGTCACCAGGGTGTGGCTGCTGTGACTGCAGCAGCAGAAAACAACAAGCAGTTTGATGCTATATTGATGGATATCCAGATGCCTGTTATGGATGGTTTTGAAGCAACCCATCATATACGCAGTATGAAAGAGAACCAGATGTTACCAATAATTGCCATGTCTGCCAGTGCCATGGTGCAGGATGTCGAGAGATGTCTTTTGGCTGGTATGGATGATCACATTGCCAAACCCATCGATGTAAACAACATGTTTACTATTCTTGGCAAATGGATAAAACCCAAAACGGCAGATAATGGGGCTGGCACAAAAAAGAGCGGCAGCAGTGAAAACAGCCAAGAAGAGATAGATATCGGTGATTTGCCGGGAATTGATATTGCTTCAGCCATTAGAGCCATGGATGGTGACAAGGGGTTACTGCTCAAAATGATCAGCCGTTTTCCCATAAATAATGGTACATCTGCCCAGGAGATAAGCCAAGCCATTGCCAAGAATGATTTTGAGTTGGCCCAAAGTTTAGCCCATCGCCTCAAAGGTGGTGCAGGTAATATTGCTGCCAAGGATCTTGTGAAGGTTGCCGAAGATTTGGAAACAGCATTAAAAGCCGGAGATATAAATCGTAGCAGTATTCTGCTGCCTAAGTTAACTGACAACCTTGAGTTGATTTTAAACACTATCAAAAAACTTAATAACAGAACTTTAGCAAACGCGACAATAGACCCAGTAACAATAGCAATCAACCATGAAACCAACCATGTTTTCATCAAAGGGCAACTACAAGAGTTGATGGTTTTTTTGCAGAATAGAGATATGCAGGCCAATAGACAGTTGGAACAGATTCAAGAACATCTAGATGGTGATGACGATTATAAAGAGCAGCTTGATAAAGTTGAGAGTTGTATTGAAAGCTTGAATTTCTCAGAGGCGATGATACTCGTAAAACAACTAGACCATATGTTGCCGGGCAAATGATTTTTTTTAGTTAGCAAATACGGCATAGATAATATGGTATTTTTAAAAAAAGATAGAGCTTTATTAAACCAGGAGAAATAATGAAGACCCAACATATAAATGGGACAATTCTGGTAGTCGATGATGCCCATGAGAATATACAGATACTATATAAAATTCTTAAAAATGAGTATCAGGTTCTTTTTGCTACCAATGGCAAAGATGCCATTAAAAGTGCCATGGCAAAAAAGCCGGATATTATTCTTTTGGATATCGTTATGCCCGGTATGGATGGTCTTGAAGTGTGTAAGGCCTTACAGGAGAACTCCACTACTGTGGATATTCCGGTGATTTTTATCACGGGGAAAAATGATATTGAGACAGAGACAAAAGGGTTTGCTTGTGGGGCAGTTGACTTTATCACCAAACCCATAAACCCCACTGTTGTGCGAGCTAGAGTACAGACACATATTATCATTAAAAAACAGAGAGACTCTCTGGAAAACAGTAACGCCCAGCTGATCAGGGAGATTCAAGAGCGCAAAAAATTGGAAGATCAACTCCGTAAACAGGCAGAGTTTGACTCTCTAACCACCCTACCCAACAGAAAACTATTTCAAGACCGTTTAGGCCAGGCCATCTTACTGGCACAAAGAACATTAAAACCAATTGCTCTTATGTTTATTGATCTGGACCGCTTTAAAGGGATCAACGACACCCTTGGTCATGATGCAGGTGATGAACTGCTGATTGAGGCAGCCAATAGGCTCAGTAGATCTGTGCGCAAATCAGATACCGTGGCCCGTTTTGGCGGTGACGAATTTACCGTTATCCTACCCCAGATAGAGCACACCTCCATGGTTGATCTGGTGGCACGAAAAATATTGGAGCAGATGCGCCTACCTTTTCGCCTGAAAAAACAGAATGTCACCATCTCCAGCAGTATTGGTATTTCCATCTATCCATCCGATGGTGTAACCATAGAAGAGCTACTTAAAAATGCTGATAGTGCCATGTATCAAGCCAAGGAGTCGGGGCGCAATAATTTAAAATTCTATTCAATGGAGACCAACCAAAAAATCCATAAACAGTTGCAACTAGAGGTTGAGATACACAACGCCCTTTTAAATGGTGAATTTTTTCTCGACTTTCAGCCAAAGATAAAACTTACAACAAGCAAGATCACAGGTATGGAGGCATTGGTCCGTTGGGATCATCCCGAAGATGGCATTCTGTCGCCCAATGAATTTATCCCTATTGCAGAAAAAACCGGGGGCATTATCCAGATTGATGCCTGGGTTCTTAACTCTGCCTGTTCCCAGGCTGAAAAGTGGTTGAGAAATGGGTTTGCTGATCTAAAACTGGCGGTTAACATATCTGCCCTCCATTTTCGTGAAGATGGCGCACTGATAAAATTGGTTGAAGAGACCCTTAAAAAAACCGGCTTTCCTGCTGACCGATTGGAGTTGGAGATCACAGAGAGCATGATGGTTAACAACTGGGATAGAGCGGTAACCATACTTAACAAACTGCAAAGCCTGGGTATAACAATCTATATGGATGACTTTGGAACCGGGTATTCATCTCTCTCCATGTTAAAACATCTACCTATTCAAGCCCTTAAAATTGACCGCTCTTTTATCCACAGTCTAGAGCATGACAACAAAAACAAGGCATTTATAGCCGCAATAATATCCATGGCAAAACAGCTTGATATAACAGTCATAGCCGAGGGGGTGGAGAGCCAAGAGCAGTTACAGATTTTAAAAAATCATGGGGGAACAGAGGTGCAGGGTTTTTTCTTCTCCCCTCCCCTTGGTTCAAAAGCATTTTTAAAACTTTTACAGGGGCAGATACCATTTGGTATGCAGAATAAATTTGCCCAATAAACTGTGGATATGAGCCTTAGAAAATAGTGCTAAAAAAGGTGATGACCGAGGAACAATTGACATGCAAAATACAAATGTTAATCAAGTTGAAAATATTTACGAACATCCGATAAAGCCCATTGAAACCCGTATCGCCATTAGTGCACTGCTTGAGACATCTCTTGAGCCACTGCCCCTACAAAAACAGCTTACCCACGCCTTGGATATAATACTCAGTATCTCTTGGCTATCGGTAGAATATAAAGGCTCCATATATCTGCTAAATGAGGAGAGTGGTAAGTTGGAGTTAACAGCCCAACGTTTTTTAAACAAAAACATGCTGGCTAAATGTGCTGTTTTGGATATTGGCGAGTGTCTCTGCGGTATGGCAGCCCAAACCAGAGAGATAGTATTTAAAAGCTGTATAGATAATGACCACACAATCCATTTTGATGGTATTAATGAACATGGTCACTTTTGTATCCCACTTTTACGCAGAGATCGTCTGTTGGGAGTGTTGAATCTCTATGTACCACACAATCATCAACGCACACTCGAAGAGGATGCCGTACTCTCCACCATTGGCAACACCCTTGCCAGTATAATTGAGAGCCGATATGTGGAGAACGCTTTAGAAAAAGAGCGTCATTTTATCGCAACAGTTTTGGACACCACATCTGCATTGGTAGCTGTTTTATCCCTTGATGGGCGTATTGAGCAGATCAACCGGGCCTATGAACAGTTAAGTGGCTACCCCATAGCTGCAGCGGTAGGACAGATGTTGTGGGACCCTGTTGTTACCATAGAAGAAGACGCAAAATGTATGAAAGATCATATCCTAAATACCGTATCAAACCAAAACCCCAATGTATGTGAGAGTCAATGTAAAACTGTAGATGGAAAGATACGTATTATCTCCTGGGCCAATACCGCATTGGTTGATATCAACGGTAAAATAAAAAACATCATTGCCACAGGTATTGATGTTACCCGCCATCGCGAGGCAGAAAAAAAACTGGAACAGCTCGCCCACTACGACTCCCTGACCAAGCTACCCAACCGTTATCTTTTCACTGAGCTACTCTGCCAGACAATACTACGCACCAGACGCAATAAAGGTCGTCTGGCTGTCCTGTTTATGGACCTGGACCGTTTTAAAGATGTCAACGATAGGTTGGGACACGATATCGGTGATCTATTGTTGGTTGAAGTTGCCAAACGTATTCGTAATCTTTTGCGAATCAACGATATTGTTGCCCGTTTGGGTGGTGATGAGTTTACTATAATATTGAGTGATGATGGACCGACGGTGGAAAATATTAAACTCGTTGGGCATAAAATCATCCACGCCTTACAACAGCCTTTCAACATACAACAACACATCTGTAAAATAGGTTCCAGCATTGGTATTAGCAGATATCCAGAAGATGGCAACAGTTCTGAAATTTTGATTAAAAAAGCAGATATCGCCATGTATGCCGTAAAAAACAGTGGGCGAAATCAGTTTCTTCTCTACTCCCCTAGCATGGGAACTGAAGTTTAGCTTCTAAACCATATGCCAGTTTTTTTTGATATAGGGGATCATATCTAGCTGGTGGGGTTTGGGTAGACCTCCAAAATCTATCATTTTTATCCCTTCTGCCGGATGGGCCGGAACTTGAAAAATATCGCTGAATTTTTTACATATCCAGATAGGTGGCTTGTTACCACCAGGTGGCACAAACCAGATATCATTATCTGTTAGCTCAAAACCCGCCAATGGCTCGGAATTATCAACATTGGTAAATTGAAATTTAAAATTCTTTTTTAAATCTGGATATTTTTCATCTATATATTGCACATCTTTTAGCTGGGGTCCTATCCAAACCTGATCACCCCCCTCTCTATTTTGCAGATCTTTATAGGTAGCCATAAATCTGTGATAGATATCTGCTAATGCAGCAGTCTTGAAAATCATCAACGATGAGCTAAATTTATTACCCAGCCACTCCACCGCATCACTGACACAGGTTATCTGCGCCCCACTCTCAACAGCTTCAATTATCTCATCATCAAAACTTTTTAAAATTACAATGTCGATGTCAAGATAGAGGTTCCAACCATCTACCATTTCCGGGTCAAACAGCAGTACCTTGTTCCACCATCCGGTTAGTCGGACTTTTGGTTTTATGGGAGTTATAAAATCAGCTAGCTGTTCTGGCCTGTCAGTGAGGCAGTACGGGGTAACATCCAACTTTGATAGTTTGCAAAACTGGCTTATCAACTTTTCTGCATAGATCATCTGATATTTATCGGTGCAAACCGTTAATAAATTTATTTTCATGTATAGCGCTCTAATGCTTTTTGTTACCTAAAAACCGCCAAAACCAGATTTTATGGTATCAATCCAACCTGACCGACAATGTTATAGATAGGTATAAATACCGAGAAGATAATCCAGATCAACATGATACCCATAACCATGGTAAGTATCGGCTCTATCATACCCTGAATTTTATTTACACTATCCTGCACCTCACGATCTAAAAAATAACTGGCATTCATCAGTGCTGAAGAGAACTGTCCCCCCTCCTCTCCAGCCTCCATGAGCTTGGGTAAAGGGGGAGGAAAGACATCTGCCTCACGAAATGCCGAGCTTAAGGAGTTGCCGTTTGAAACCTGACTGATGACACTATGTAAACGTCTTATAATCTCACGGTTATTACTTAATTTGATATTTAAATTGATGGCCTCTAATATCGGTACTCCTGCGCTATACATCATGGAAAAATTGCTGGAAAAACGGATGAGAAAAATTTTGTACATCAGTGGACCAAAAAACCAAAATTTAAGCTTGAGACGGTCCACTTTAAGATGGGTTAAAGGGCTTCGCAAACATAACAAACGGATGATCAACCAGAGAGAAAAAGGAGATAGCAGCAACATCCACCACCAGTTAACCAAAAAATCGGAAAAAGATAACAATGCCCTGGTAATTAACGGTATATCCTGTTTCATCATACCAAGAAAGCTCATTAGCTGTGGGACGATAAATATCATCATAAAAAGGCCAACAGACAAAATTATTATACCGGTTAAAATCGGGTAACGAATAGCCTGGGCCGCCTTGGATTTTATCTCATCTTCCCACTTGAGGTTCTGCCCTAAACCTTGAAAAATCTCCACCAACTCTCCGGTACGCTCACCTACTTTAACCATATTTGCTATTGATATGGGAATAACTGGGGAGTGGGACTCCAAGGCATCAGAAAAACTTACTCCGTTGGTGATATCAGCCAAAATTGAGGTGATTATCTCTTTTAGTTGTGGTGATTCTGTGCTCTCTTGCACACCTACAAGAGCTACGGGTATTGAGTTGCCAGCAGCCAACATCTGCTCCATATGGATACAGAATAGAATCAAACTTTTCCGCTCTATACTTCTGTTTACCCAAAAACGTAGACCACTCAGAGAGCCACCCTGCTTAAATTTATGGCTAATGAGAATCAGACCTAAATTTGTCAGACGTATCTCAAGATCATGCTCATTGTCCGCCTTAAGCCAACCGTTGCGAATGGAACCGTGACAATCAGATGCCTTATAATAGTAATGCGGCATGATTTACTCCTTTTAGTTTTGCCGAGTATGGGAGGAAATATCCAAAACACGGGAAACCTCCTCAAGAGTTGTATCACCAGCAAGTACACGGGAAAAACCATCATCTACCATGGAGCGAAATCCCTTGGAGTGGGCAAGATCTTTAAATGCAGTATGGGACGCCCCCTTAAAGACCAGATCATCAAAATCTTCGTCTACCAGCAAAACCTCCATTAAAGGAAGGCGACCTTTATAACCAGAAC
Source organism: Magnetococcales bacterium (assembly GCA_015232405.1). Classification (GTDB taxonomy): domain Bacteria; phylum Pseudomonadota; class Magnetococcia; order Magnetococcales; family JADFYX01. The sequence goes on from JADFZS010000057.1 coordinate 15,392, forward strand.
CATAACACTTATCACAACCTACAGGTCGGGCAATTTGTAAACCCTCACCCATCTCAACCCCTAGCATTTTTGCTTCCGGGCTTTGCATTGGCTCTAATGTTCTACAGTTTGCGCAGAGTTTACGTACCAACCTCTGTGACAGGATACTGTTGATATTTCCTGAAATAATATCACTGGTAACACCAAGGTTTACCATACGAGGCAAAGCACCCAAAGTTGAGTTGGCATGTAAGGTGGTAAAAACCATATGACCTGTCATTGCAGCTTGCAGTGACATATTAGCGGTCTCTCTGTCGTGGACCTCACCTACCAAGATAATATCAGGGTCCTGCCACAACAACGCCCTGATACCCACCGCATAATCCAGACCTGCCTCATGGTTGATGGAGGTTTGCAAAATTGTAGACATGGGATATTCAACAGGATCCTCCATGGTCATGATATTTACCCCCTCTTTGTTGAGGTGGCTGAGCATGGAGTAAAGAGTCGTGGTTTTTCCGCTGCCTGTTGGGCCAGTAACCAGCACCAATCCACCGGGTCGCTTTAACAGTGTATACATTGCATGGAGATTATGGGGGGAGACCCCAAGCTCATCTAGAGAGCGTATCTCCTGGGAGAGATCCAACACCCGCAAGACAATATTTTCACCGTTGATTGTTGGCTGAATCGAGACACGAAAATTGACCACTTTGCCCAGATAGGGAAAAGAGATCTGTCCGGTTTGCGGTAGACGGGTTTCGGCGATATTGATATTACCCATAACCTTGATACGGACCACCAAACTTGCCAGCAACTTTTTATGCACACTATATATTTGATGTAAAATTCCATCTATCCGGTAGCGTATGCGCAAAAAACCGGCTGTGGGACCGAGATGGATATCAGAGGCGTTGCGCTTAACCGCATCATGGAGCAGAGCATCAACCAGGCGTACCATGGGATGGCTAAATGTCTCCTCGGCAATAATACCGAGATCATCCAACTCCACCTCACCAGTTTCAAGCTCCCGCAACACCCCTTCAACTGATAGCGCACTGGCATATAACCTATCAATAGCCCCGGTTATGTCCAGCTCACCAGCCAACAGTGGTTTTATCTGTACTCCTGCTTTTTGTTGGGAGAGTAGATAGTCGAGGGCAGCAACATTCATGGGGTTGGACATGGCAACTGTTAATACCTGGGTCGCCTCGTCAAATAGTAGCGGCAGAATGCTGTGTTGCTGGGCAAAACTCTTGGTCACCAACGCCAAAGCTTCAGGCTGGGGCAGTACCTCAGTTAAATCCACACTCTCATGTTTCAACAGCTCAGCTAAGGTCTCTCGCACCTCTTTTTCTGCAACCAACCCCATATCAATGAGCACTCTACCCAGGGTACGATCGCCACTTCTCTGTTCGGTAAGGGCTGCTTGTAGTTGATCTTGACTGAGAAGTTTTTTCTCAATCAATACATCACCCAAACGGCGAACGGTAACTGTCTCCCCTTTTTCAACAGGTTCTTCTGGGGTGTCGGATTCACTACTTTGGAAAAATTTCACCCAGCGTTTAAATATATTGCTGGAGTAGTATTGAAGCTCCTCTGGTCTGCCGTATTGGTTTTTTGGTGGACGTTTTAAAAGTAAATGACCAAACAGAAGCTCTGCATTAGCCCCCGACTCATGACTTTGTAAACCAAATTTATTTTGTAAAAGTTTCTTATCAATAATTGTACAGTGCACCCCATCATTAAACTGTAGAACATGTGACAGGGTGTCATATTGTGACTGGTTGGCCACAAGAAAGATATTCAACTGCTCATCAGGGCGCAAAAGACGCAGACTTAAAAGATAACTTTTTGTCCGTACTATCTCCTGACGAATATATTTGCTAAGAGCATTTTCATTATTTACCGCAATGGGAGTTTTGCGGCTTATTACGGTTCTACCCTCTTCAAAAAAAGTCTGCCGTAGGCCGTCAATATGGATGGTAACCAAGAGTGCATGTACAGCTTTTTTGGAAATTCCGTGGAGCAACCTACGACTTAATAGTTGCAGAGACCAGATTCCTGCCAATGGTGACTTATAATTTAGCAGAATCTGTATCCATTTGGAGATCATATCTGGATTGCTTAATCCAGAATAGAGAATTCTCTCCTGTTTTTTCTCTCCTCGTCCTTGATGTACAGCTTGCCGATATGTGGTGGCATTGAAAAGCCGCTCCAAACGTCTTTTTAAAACCAAGCGTCGATCTTCACCATATAGGGGGGGAATTGTCTCTCTGCGCAATCCCTCTTCAACAACATCCACCAGAACAAAAATAGGTGACATGAAAGAGCTTTGACGCTCCATCTCTTCATTAAAAAAAATTTCACCCTCCTTTGTGTTGGGAAAGTGACCAATGAGTTCAAATTGACAACCATTTCGCCAGTAGTAAAAAAGCAGACCATGCTCAGAGATCATTAACAAACGTGATGTCTGCTTTCTTTCTGGCAAAAAATCCTTGATGTATTTATCGAATAAACTTTGTAATTCCATAGAATCCAACCAAAAAATTTGCTGTACTTTAAAAAGCTACGATAATACGAAAGACAGGTAAAAACAGTACAATACCGATCAACTTTACTCTAAAGCAGCAATTCAAACAACTATTGCTTAAAGCTTTTGTTAATTATCTCAATTTATGGACATCTGGGTTGGAAATAAGAGATAATAATCGGCAATATCACACCTGGGAAATAACAGAGACAAAAAAAGTTTTTTAATGGTAAATCTATGAAAATTATCTATGCAGGTTGTAACTTTTTTTCTTCTGTTTTAGATGAGATATTGGCAAACCCCAAATGTGAACTTCTCTACTGTCTCACTGACAGTGAAAAAATTGAGGGAAAAACCGTTGCCAAACTATGTAAGCTTCATGATATTCCGCTGCACTCCGACGGCTGGTCCAAGGATCTTATCAATACAATCAACGCATTTAATGCCGATCTATTCATCACAGCAGCCTATCCATATCTGGTTCCGGTAAACAGTTTAAACTGTACCCACTGCATCAATATTCATCCCAGCCTGCTGCCCATGGGTCGGGGAGCAAATCCACTGCCCAACCTGGTTACTGAGTATCCGCAATTTTCTGGGCTAACCATACACACCATGAACAGTAAATTTGATGAGGGAGATATTATTGTATCAGCCCCCATAGCCATAGATGATAATGATAATTTTGATAGTTTAGCTATGAAAATGTTTGTTGGGGCACCTAAATTACTCAACCAATTTTTGGCAGGTTATCCAGATGTCATCAACAACGCCCAGCCCCAAACAGGTGGCGAGTATTGGCCCTGCTGTTCTGCTGAAGAGAGGACCATCGATTGGCATATGGGAGTTGATGATATTTTATACATGTATAAAAAATATGGCTATACCGGTGTGATATTTCCCTTTGCTGATGGTGTGCAAATTGAGACCACAAATATAATTGCCGTCCATTCCAGCCATAACTACCCAAGCGGGGAGATAGTTATGGATGGGGGAAAATTTATATATGTGGCTGTCTGGGATGGCCTTGTGAGAATATGGCTATAGATCATATACGTTATATCAACATAATTGAAACATTTCCGGCAGCTAAAAAAAGTGGCATAATTTACCCTTATGAAATTAAAAGCCAATGAAATAGAGAGCCGTATCCGCGATGGTGCTTTACCTTCGGCTATCCTGCTTTACGGTCAAGAGCAGGGGTTGATCGTCAGCCAGATAGCGCAACTGCAAAAGTCTGTAATTTCCGATCCCAGTGCAGCAGATTTTGATCTTGAAGCTTTTTTTGCTGAAAATCTCGATGAAGAGCGATTTATCAGTGCCTGTAAGGGGTTCCCATTTTTAAGCAAAACAAAATTTATTCTGCTAAAAGAGGCAGATAAAATTAACAAAGAGGCCAAAAAAACCCTTCTCAACTATCTTGCTGAACCATCACCAACGACCTTACTGGTTGTGCAATCGGGAAACCTGGAGGCCAAGGACCCTTTACGCAAAGGGTTTGAAAGCAACAAAACTGCATGGTGTATTCCCTACTATCCCCTAGAGGGAGGTAAACTCAGCTCCTGGATCAGACAACAACTCCAAGAACAAGGCTATAAGATAGACCGGGATGCTCTGCAACATCTATCCCAACGTCTGGATGGTGATACACTAGCAGCAAAAAGCGAGTTGGAAAAGTTACTGCTGTTTGTCGGGGATAATCGCAACATAAACCTAAATGAAGTTTTGGCTTGTGTGGGAGAGACCCTCCAGCACAGCTCTTTTGGCCTGGTCTCTGCCACCACCAACGGCAAGACAGCGGAGGCTTTGCACATACTTGACCGGCTTATGGATGGTGGAGAAGAGCCACTAGCGATGATAGCTATACTAGCCATGCGCATAAGAAGGATAATTCAAGGTCAATCCCTGTTGAATGCAGGAGAAAACCCCAAAGTGGTTTGTAAAAAATTGCGCATATTCTGGAAAGAAGAACAGGAGTTTTTAACCCAGTGCCGTCTGATAAAAAGTGCGGATCTAGCCAGTGGGCTTATGGACTGTTTAGGGGCGGATAAAGCCCTAAAAAGTGGAGGCGGCAACCCGGCCCGTATTATGGGTGGGTTGGTTTTACGGCTGGGGTCTCGATTTGACAAGCATTCTTGATCTTTCTACCTACCAGCAAAAACAGCAGTAGTACCACCCCAACCCCAATGGCAGCCACAAACAGTACTCCCCCTTTATGGCTGCCATAAACAATGCCACCCATAACTGGTCCTACCCCACGTCCCAAGGCACTCATGGATTGAAAAAGCCCCAACATCATCCCCTGTTTGTCGGCATCACTGTTTATGCTGACCAGACTTGAAAAACCGGGATGGACAAAACCGGACCCTGCAGCTATAAAGGCTAAAGATAGCCACACCCAATCTTTACCCATCTGAGCCAATAGCATCAAACCAACAGCAACCAGAAAAAGGCCAAGGGTTGTTGTCAGCTTCTCACCAATTTTTGGTGTTAAACGGCGAATGATGCCACCCTGCACAATAACTGCGACCACTCCCACATAGACAAACACCCAGCCGATATCGGTCATGGTCCAACCCATAAACTCATTGCCCCACAATGGTAACACCACCTCAAAAGCTGAAAACATGGCGATAAACAGTCCCATTAACAGACAGATGACAAGAACATTGCCATATTCCGCTACCGCCTTCCAACGAGAAGGGGCTAAAGGGTGATAGGCGACGGGTTCTGGTTGATCACCGTTATGATGCTCTGGGTTACGAGTCTCAGCCAGCAAAAATAGTGCTGCTATACCGTTTAGTCCTGTTATAACTGCAGCCACCAATGGAGCAGTCGCCAAACCATACTGGGAAAGCAGACCACCCATTGCAGGGCCAAGTATAAATCCAAGACCAAAAGCAGCACCTATCATACCCATGGCTTTTGCCCGATCTTTTTGGCTGGTAATATCAGCCATCGCAGCCTGGGCTACAGATATATTGGCCCCCATAACCCCTGCCAACGCCCTGCCGACAAACAGCATTGTTAAACTACCTGCCAAACCGTAAACCAGATAAGATATTGAGGAGCCAAACAGACCAATTATCAACACTGGACGACGACCCACACGGTCGGAATAACGCCCCCAGAGAGGTGCGAAAAAAAACTGCATTATAGAGTAGATAGCCATCAACCAACCAATCTGTGCTGGTGAGGCGGCAAAACGGGGATCCAAAGCGTAGAGCGGCATAAGAGGAAGAACAATGCCAAAACCTAATAAATCTAGAAAAACCGTAAAGAATATAATTGTGACTGAAGACTTGCGCCTCATAAAATTTTCAATATCCAAGCGATAAGAAGAGCGCCAACGTTTAAAATAATCGGGGTGGCAAAGGGACCGAGCTTTATTCCTGCCGGTTCAAAATAGTGCACCGACAACGCCCATGGTATAACCAACAAAATTCCAGATAACAACCCCCAGTGTGGTCCAAAATGGATAAATATTGACCATGGTGCCCAGCCGGATACTATCAAAAGCACCAGAACAGCTATTGACCAACCGGCAAGAACAGCAAACGGAGGACGTTGTTCACTCATTAAAGTAATTCCAATTGAATCCAAATACAAAAAAAGGCGGACGGCTTTACACCGTCCGCCTTTAATTATGATAAATCAAACTCTCTTAAGGTATTTTTGCGATACCCTGGAAGTATGATCCATTGATCAAGAAGTGAGCATAGATACTTGCGGCATAACCAAGAGCAATAGCCCAAGACCATTTTAGATGAGATCCAAAAGTATACATACCACGTGCTTGACCCATTAGAGCAACACCAGCAGCTGAACCGATGGATAGCATACTACCACCAACACCAGCTGTTAGAGTAACAAGCAACCATTGACCCATGGACATATCTGGCCCCATGGTCAAAACAGCAAACATAACTGGGATGTTATCAACGATAGCTGAGAGGAAACCAACCATGATGTTAGCATTGGTTGCGCCCCAATCGCCGTACATCACACCAGAGACCAACTCCAGGTATCCGATAAAGCCCAAACCACCAACAGCGACGATAACACCGTAGAAGAATAGCAGTGTATCCCACTCGGCACGACCAACACTGTGGAAAATATCAAATGGTGTGCTGTCATTGTTGTGCTCCAGAAGATATTTCTTTCTTCTCTCGCCATCTTTACCTTCAACTTTGCCATGGGTTTTCTTGAGATAGAAAGCCATAAATGAGAGATAACCCAGACCAAACATCATACCTGCCATAGGTGGAAGATGGAGGAAGTTATGGAAACTAACTGCAGTAGTAATTGTCAACAGGAAGAGGACAATGATCCGCTTACCACCACGTTTGATGGCAACAACCTCATCACTGGGGGCCGGTTTTTCATCTGGTACGGCATAGTGCATAATTGCAGCTGGGACCAACCAGTTGATAAGTGATGGGAAAAACAGAACAAAGAAAGTACCGAAAGATACGATACCTTTCTGCCAGACCATCAATGTTGTGATATCGCCAAAGGGGCTAAAAGCACCACCAGCATTAGCAGCAACAACAACGTTGATACAAGCAATTGCGACAAATTTTGTATTATCACGACCAACAGCTAGAATAACCGCACACATCAAAAGAGCTGTGGTCAGGTTATCGGCGACTGGGGAGATGAAAAATGAGAGAACACCTGTCATCCAGAATAGCTTCCGATAGCCATAACCTGCACGCACCAACCAGGAGCGTAAAGACTCGAAAACATTACGTTCGTCCATGGCATTGATATAGGTCATAGCCACCAACAAGAACAGGAACAGCTCTGCGTATTCCAGGATATTATGCCTAATCGCAACTTCAGCTGCGTGGGGCATGTCATGGCTGGCATATACAGATGCCACCATAATCCAGATAATACCTGCCGAGATAAGCACAGGTTTTGATTTACGCAGATGTGTGACCTCTTCTGCCATAACAAAACCGTACGATACGACAAAGACAAAGATAGCCATGTAACCGACAAAGCTATCAGTAAGGGGAAGCCGCTCGCCCCCACCTCCAGAAGCCAAAGCAAACTCTGGCACAAACATCAAGACAGAGAATGTTGCGAGCAAAATAGTGAGAATCCTGTTCAACGAATTAGCCCTCCAAAATAACTGTAAAGAGATCCAAACTCAAAAATTTGAGATTAGGATATCAAGAAAATGTTATAAAACTGTGAAAGAGGCATACTAACGATATTTCGGGAACAATGCAAAGAGGATTAGGAGACATAATGACAACTATTTATTAACGTATTTCAGAAAATAGCTATAATTCACTTTAATATTTTGTATAAAGCCTTATATTTTTACAAATTTTCGGCTTCAAGAAGTAATTCAACAATTTGTGAAGAGCTGTTATCTTTATAACGCAGAGCCTGTTTACGATCTGTTATTGGCAGTATTCCAACAGTATCACCAACCAAGCGACCACTTCTAATTACTGGTACAGCAGTCAAACATCCCAAACCATAGAGGGCTTGGTACATAGGGGTTTTACTCTCTCTTGGTAGCAGACTCTCTCCCACATGGATAAAGCTATCGTTTTGGTCTTTTTTCCAGATGTTACGATACTCCACATAGCCGGGAAAGGTTGTATCCAAACCGTTAAACTGCGCTTCGTGTATCAACTCATCAATTAGCTCCAGGTGTCTGAAAGGGTAGAGATAGTCCAAATTTAAAATAGACTCAGGAAAATCCCCACCCTCCTCTATTTTACTTAAACAGTATTGCAGAACATCTTCGATACTCTTTGTGGGGACATTAAACTCTTGGGGGCGATGGATTAGATTTAAAGATCTATCAGCAGCAATTTGGGCAACTTCAGGATCATCAGCAAAAAGATATATCCGTCCCAAATAACGGGATTTTTGCAACAGGTCCAACAGTCTAGCCAATATATCGAAACCAGCTGGTCTCTGAACCTCACCCCTTATGGGAAGCACCGCTACCACATCATAATTGCCCGGTTGTATGGATTCCGGTAGTTTGCCAACGGATTGACCGTCCACCTTTTCAATTATTGAGACAACACCTTTGGCCCGCTTTTCATCATTGCTCTGGTGGAGTCCATGGTGATGATAAACCGGAGCTAGTGGCTCATAGACCAGTTGCAAACCATCCTCGATAACCGCCTTACCCCAAACTCTATCTTCAATATTTGTAACATCTTCATCAAAGGGGGTGTTATCCCAGACAGATCTTCTTATCATGCTGTTGGCGTTATGGAAAAAATAGTCCTTGATCTGCACCCGCCTGTCTAAACCAAAAACTATGGTCAAATCCCTCTTATCAAGGGCAGTACTAAATGAGACAGGTAGCTGTCGCCCATAAACTCCAGCAACTTTATCATCTTTAAAATTTTGCAATAGTGATGATAGCCAACTTTTACTGGCAGGAACACAGTGGGCCGACAGACACACTATATAGCGACCTGATGAGACACGAATGCCATCATTTATCGCCTTGCCGGGGATAAATTTTGTTATGGATATTACCTTTGCTATGGGAAACCGCTTTGCCACCGTTACAGTGTGGTCACTGCTCTGGTTATCGACAATAATGACCTCAAAATCGGTGTAATCTTGCTCAAACACACCGCGCAAACAGTGGCGGATCCAACGCTCCTCATTGCGGGTTCTTATTATTATGGATACTTCTGGCATAATTTAAGGCTCTAATTTATTAAACAAACATATCCGGTGTAATCAATACATCCTTGGCAACATCTTTTGCCAAGGTTCTGCCCAACCAATTATCCACCTCTTTACTGGGAATACCATTGCCGGGATTGCGCCATGTAATCATCTCTTTTGCCAAAACCGTACCTGCTTCAAGGGAGGCTGCAGAGGCCATGGATACATGATATTTATTGCGAGTGATCATCTCCTGGTCCGAAACTCTCTTATCACCAGTTCCCATCATAGACTCAACAGCTCTGATATTTTCTACCATAGTGGTCAACTCTTGGGGATCAAGTGATATTTTATGGTCAAAACCAACCATACTTTTATCCAGGGTATAGTGTCGTTCAACTATACGAGCACCCCTTGCCACAGCTGCAAGTGTGGGCAAAAAGCCAATTTCATGGCCAGAGTAGCCAACGGTAATATCATAACGCTCTTTGAGTTTGTCCATCATGACAAGATTATGTTGATCAACAGGCGTGGGGTAGGCTGAAACACAATGGAGAAGAAAAAGAGGGGTTTTGGCAACATTGAATATCGCCACAGCCCGGTCAATCTCATCCCAATTTGCCATGCCGGTGGAGAGAATAACCGGTTTTTGAATCGGGGCCAGATAGTGTAACAGCTCCAAGTTGGTTAACGAGTGGCTAGCAAGTTTGTAGATTTGCAGATCCAAAGCTTGCAGAAAATCTACCGCCTTGGGATCAAACGCAGTACAGAGAAAATCGATGTTTTGCTCCCCACAGTAGGCCTGTAACTCAAGATACTCCTCTTTGTTAAACTCAATATGTTCCCTCACCTGACGATAGGTTTTGCCAAATTCGGGAAAACGGTCATCCTGGGCATCCAGTACCTCACCTACAGCCAGGGTATCTACTGTACGTTTTTGAAATTTAACCCCGTCGGCCCCAGCTTTAACCGCCACATCTATCATCTGTTTGGCAATTGCAACCGAGCCGTTATGGTTTAAACCAGCCTCGGCTATTATGTAGACGGGGCCTTGTTGCAATCGTTTGCTAAAAGGGTCTTGTGCCACAATATATACTCCCGGTTTTATGCTTGTAGTAAAAAGCGCCGTAACAGATCGGCAGCATGACCATAGGCTATCTGCTGCCCTTCCACTGTCATACCTCCAATATGGGGGGTGATGATAACCTGCTTTGAGGTTTTTGCGTAGGCAATAAGTGGGCTGTTGCTTTTATTGCGCACCTCGTCAGCCACCACATCCACCGCAGCACGGGCATCGGGGTTGGCCTGTAAAAAAGACAACATAGCCTCCTCATCAATCACATCCCCACGGGCGGTATTCACCAACAAAACCTCTTTTTTCATCTGGGCAAACCACTGCGAGTTGACCATATCACGGGTCTGATCGGTAGCATGTACATGGATTGCAATGACATCTGAAGCCGGGAGAAGCTCTTCAAGAGTGGTCTGCACGTGGTCGGGGTTATCCACAGTTTTAAAAGGATCATATACCAACACTTTTGCCCCAAAAGCGTGGCAATAACGAGAGAACATCCCCCCCAGACGACCATAGCCGATCACCCCTATGGTCAGATGGTCAATCTGTCTGCCGATAAATTTGGTATAGTCCCATTCATCCTGTTTTACTGAGTCAAAAGAGCTTGGAACATGGCGTAATGAGGCCATCATCAGGGCAAAGGCAAGTTCGGCTGTTGAGGATATTTTATTGATAAATGATCTCTCTTCTGTCAAAGAGATAATTTTCAAACCCAGCTTTTTAGCCAAGGGTTTATCTATATGGTTGGTTCCGGTTGAGGCGGTGCATATAACCTTGAGATCAACCCCAGCACCCAACACCTCTTCACCTAAAAAAACATTTGACTTATTTGGGTTGGTAAAAACCACCTGATAGCCGGGAATGGCTGCAACCACCTCTGCCACAGTGGGGTGGTCCAGATAGGTAACATCACCTGCCTCTTCCAATATCTCTGGCACACCCTTAATGTGACGAACAGGAGTTATAACTAATATTTTTGCCCTCATAATCACTCTCTCTTTTTGACAAAACGGGCAGGATTTCCAGCCCATATTTCATAAGGTGGAATATTTTTTGTGGCAACAGAACCAGCAGCCAAAACAGCCCCCTGCCCCACATGAACCCCACCCAATACCGTAACCCCGCGCCCCATCCAGGCATCATCATCAATGATCACCTTTTGGATTTTGGCCCGCTGATTCATTATTAAATCATCTTTGGCAAACTGGTGGCTGTTATCGGTGATACAGACATCCGGGCCGATCCGTACGTAGTTACCGATTTTAAGGTGGTCTTTAATGGATATCCAGCACCGCTCACCGATACCGCTGTAGTTTCCCATCTCAAAATAGGGGTTGGGTTTGGTCAAAAGAAATATCCCCTGCTCCTTGATGGTACAGTGGTCACCCATCACAAAACGGGCGTTATCTGTTAGCTTGAACAGCACACCTTTTTTGATAACAGTATTGGTTCCAATGGATATTTTAGGGTATCTGAGAAGATAATACTGGGTGCGTAGTGTATCCAACAAGCTACGGTTATAACCACTGGCAGGATCTTTTAGCTCAAAACGTGTAACTTTCATTAATTATATATTTCCAGTATATCCCAAACTTTAAACCAGATAGATGCAGTGGTAAGTAGGTGTATGTTGAATATGACGGTTTTTTATAAAAGCAAAAAAACCCGGTTTTCATATTTCAGCAAGGACTTTACCCCGATACGTCAGGGGAATCAACATGTTGCTCTAGATGTTTATCGGCAGCTATCTTGGCTTCATTAATGTGTTGCCGGGGATAATCTGCCAAAAGCAGCTCTGCCATACGAAAATCCATTTTGGAGTCCAGATTAACCCCTTTATGTGGATCTAAAATCCAGGGTCTGCTGTTTTCAGAGCCATAACGTTGACCATCAACCATAAGATGGTCTCTGGTCAGTGCATATATGGAACCGCTACGAATATAGGCATCGGGCTTTAGATCCTGGCGACGGGTTTCAAGTTTTTCTGGCAGACAGAAATCTTGCAGCCTGTCATCGACAATTTTTTTAATTCTAATGGGGTGATGATCATCTAGACGGTGTACAGCAATAACCGAATCGGCCCCGGTGTTGATCAACTTTTCTATGGAGCCGTCGATATCAGAAACAGTTTTCATGGGGTTGGTGCACATCAACTCAATCACATAGTCATAACGCACATTCTCTTCGGCCTCTACCCATGCAACAGCGTGCTGCATGGCAGCCATGGAGCTAGCAGTATCAGATGATAGATCATCCGGCCTTAAAAAAGGGACTTGGGCACCATAAGCAAGTGCCACATCACGAATTTCTTCATCATCGGTGGAGACTATATAACGGGTTATATTACGGCTTAAAAGTGCCTCAACAATTGTATAGGCAATTAACGGCACACCATTTATGGGGCTGATATTTTTTTTATGGATACTTTTTGAGCCACCTCGGGCAAGGGTCAGCCCTAAAATTCTTTTTGTAGTAGAGTTTTCTGACATTTTACTGGTCTCCGGGTAAGTTTAGCCACAAAGGGCATGATACCCAACCAGCTGCAACTAAGAAACTGTTAATTGATATCTGGCTATTTTCCTACCCACTACCTCATCCATCAACCAAACAAAAGCACAAACTTGTATAGTCTTTTATTATTACCACGATTAGAAAATCTTTCATGACAGCAAAAATCTCCCTTTGATGTTACCGCCATATCCGCAAGCATAAGCAACGCTAGTACAATTTTGCGCAAAAAAAATACATAATGACTCACAAACAAAATGCATCACACAACAAAAAAAACATGTAATTATGGTCGTTCTTTATTAAGATAGATAACTGCAAGCTTAAATTTAACAGTAGCTACAATTAATAATAGGGAAAATATCAATGAAAACCAAACTGTCTATTGTATCTAATAGTGCAGTGTTGTTGCTATTTCTTTTTTTATTTTTACCAATCAAAAATGCAAACAGTGCTACCTGTCTTTGGATCTCTTCCTATCACAAAGGTTATGAATGGAATGATGGTATCGGCAAGGGAATTGCGGAAGCTTTGGCTGGCAAGTGTGAAATAAAATATTTCTACATGGATACCAAACGCAATCCAGACCCCGGTTTTGGTCGTGAAATGGGGCAAAAAGCATTTTTGTTAATGCAATCATTAAAACCCGATGTGGTAATAGCTTCCGATGATAATTCATCTCGCTATTTTGTTAAGCCTTATTTAAAAAACAGTTCTATTCCAGTGGTTTTTTGTGGGGTTAATTGGAGCGTTGATGAATATGGTTACCCCTACACTAATAGCACCGGGATGGTGGAAGTAGCCCCCATAATACCCTTGTTAAAAGAGATTAAACGCACAATAAACAAAAGCTCTAATGGCCTCTACCTCTCTTCAGACGTTCCTACAGAACATAAAGATTTTTCCCGTTTCAAAACCCGTTTTGCCAAAGAGGGTATTACCGTTGATAGCAAGTTTGTTTTAACTATGGATGGTTGGAAAAAAGGTTATTTAAAGGGCCAGAAATATGACTTTCTAATTTTGGGTAATAATGCTGGAATTATAAATTGGGATAAAAAAGAGGCCGCAGATTTTGCCTTTGAACACGCTAACAAACTCACCGTCACAAATTATGAATGGATGATGCCATATACCATGATGGCTAAGACTAAACTACCCTATGAACAGGGAGAGTGGGCCGGAAATGTTGCCATGGAGGTTTTGGCTGGAATGTCCATTACTCAGATACCCATTGTGCCAAACAGGAGATGGAATCTATACGCCAACCCTACTCTGCTAAAAAAAGCTGGAATCAAGCTACCACAAGATTTTCTTATCAGTGCCATCAAGGTGCAACCATGATCCAGCATTTAACAAAAAAACAGAGATATGTTACCAGTTTTTTTATCTTTGCTGGCCTGGCATTTACCCTGCTGTTGGTCAACACTGCCTGGCTATACTCCATCGATCAAGATCGTAAGGTATTTATAAAAGAGTCGGAATCCATAGCCCAGAGTTTAAATAGCAGTTTGGTAACCACCGTTAACAACATACAAAGTCTAGCTATGTTGTTCCGCGCATCCGAAAATGTAAGTGCCGATAGTTTTCAAATATTTTCCAAATCCATTCTCTTACGCAACAAATTTATTAAATCAGCCATCTACATGCCACTACTCTCTCCTGGCGAGATGGAACCATTTGAAGATATGATGGTGGACAGTGGCTATTTGACCTATCATGAGCGGGAAATTGACTCACCATTTCTCAGCGAACATATTCAGAAAGATGTCCATCTACCCATTCAGTTTATTGAACCATTCACTGTTAAAAACAGCACGCTTTTGGGGTTGGATATAATCTCACACCATTTGGTAGCTAAAGCTATTGAACGTTCCATAATTGGTGGTAGCCCCACTGTTGTTTCCCTACCTCAGGAGATAGAGGCTTTTAGCGGCCTGGTATTTATGCAGGCCATGTATGTTGGTCGTTATGAGCCAAAAACAGTAAAAGAGCGAAAGGCCTATTTCCGTGGCGCAATTGCCATGCTCATAGATCCTCAAATATTGTTACCAGAAAACATAGCCCAAGAGCTTGAGGTCTCTTTGACCATGTCACCTGATAAATATATTTTAAAAGGAAAAGAAGATTCACTACCAATTATCAGAAAAGATGATTTAACAGATAAAAAAGGTAAACTCACCTTTACCACTCTATCTGACACCAACATAATCACCATCACCCCTGAGTTAAAATTTATTCTCACCACAAACAAAAAAATCCACTATGAGGAGCTTAGTATCCTGCTCCCCTTGTTGGGGCTGATTATCGGGATATCTTTGAGCATACTTGGGGTTATGCTGGTACGATCCATCATCTCTAGAAGCAATCTGCTTGTACAACAAAATGCTGCCGTCGAACTGGAAGTAAAACAGCAGACAGCTATGTTAAAACTGGTATTGGATACCATTCCGGTACGAGTATTCTGGAAAGATCATGATGGTCGCTATCTTGGTTGTAACAGACTTTTTAGCGAAGATGCACAAGCCAGCTCCACAGATGAAATTATCGGTAAAACCGACCTTGAGATGCCGTGGCAAGAACAGGCCCAGATGTATCGGGCTGATGATAGAAAGGTATTAACCTCTGGCAAACCAAAATTAAACTATGAGGAGTCACAAACAACATCTTACGGCAGAAAAACCTGGCTGAAAACCAGCAAAATACCCCTACCGGGGGTTGATGGAAAGATACTTGGCATACTAGGTGTTTATGAAGATATAACCGAACAGGTAAAGGCAAAACAGAAAAACCGGGAACTGGTTAGCGAACTTAATTTTCAAAAACTATCTTTGGATGAACACGCCATTGTTTCAGCAGCAGACGTTAATGGTAACATCACCTATGTTAACGATAAATTTCTCTCAATCAGTGGCTATCGTCGCGAAGAGTTGATCGGTAGAAACCACCGTATGGTCAAATCTTCAGAACACTCAAAAGAGTTTTATCTAGATTTATGGCAAACCATATCCAAGGGTCGCCCCTGGCATGGGGAGGTAAAAAACCTGACAAAAAATGGTGATGCCTACTGGGTAAGAGCAACCATTGTCCCTTTTTTGGATGAAAGAGGTAAACCTTTCAAATATTTCTCAATTCGTACCGATGTCACCTCTATGAAAGAGATGGAGAAAAAACTTCAACTCGCCAAAGATGATGCGGAGGCAGCTGGGCGAGCAAAAAGTGATTTTCTTGCCAATATGAGTCACGAAATTCGCACTCCTATGAATGCCATAATCGGGCTTAGCCATCTATGTCTGCAAACCGACCTCACATACAGACAGAAAGATTATATCAATAAGGTTCATAGTGCTGCCTCTTCCCTACTACGCATAATCAACGATATTCTAGATTTTTCAAAAATTGATGCAGGTCGCCTTGATATGGAGTCCATCAATTTTACTTTGGAAGAGGTGCTTAGGAACCTCTCCTCTATTATCTCTCTGAAATCCCAAGAAAAAAATCTGGAATTTCTTATGGAGACCGCTGTTGATATTCCTAAAACATTGGTGGGAGACCCCCTTCGACTGGGGCAGATCTTGATCAACCTTGCCAACAATGCCATTAAATTCACAAACAAGGGCGAAATAGCAGTTGAAAGCAAAGTTTTGCAGAAAAAAGAACAGTTCGTTCGCTTACAATTTGTTGTGAGAGATAGCGGCATAGGTATGACAGATGAACAAAAAGCCGGGCTTTTTCAAGCTTTTTCCCAAGCCGATGCCTCAATAACCCGTAAATATGGCGGTACAGGCTTGGGGCTTGCGATATCCAAAAGACTTATTGAAATGATGGACGGCAACATCACGGTAGAGAGTGAAGTTGGGGTTGGCTCTAAATTTATTTTTGATGTTCGTCTCGGTGTTTTAGATAGAAGAAAAGATAAACATCTAATACTAACAGCCGATTTACGGGGTAAAAAAGTGTTGGCTGTGGATGATAATAAAAATGCCATAAAAGTCATCTCCAGCTATATAACCGCATTGGATTTAAAAGTGGCCGTGGCAAATAATGGCAAAGAGGCCATTAACGCTGTACAAGAGGCAGAAAAAGCTGGTGATCCCTATGAGCTGATTGTCATGGACTACATGATGCCTGAGATGGACGGTATTACCGCTGCTGCTAAAATACGTCATGAACTTAAACTTGCCAAACCGCCATTGGTGATTATTGCCACCGCCTATTGTGAAGATAGTATCATCAAACGTGCCGCAAAAGAGGCCGATGTCAGTGGCTTTTTGGTAAAACCCATAAATAAAATCACACTGTATGACGCTGTGATGGAGGCGTTTGGTAAGGTAGACCGTAATGGTATTAAAGACAGTATAAAAAATAATGATAACAAGGAGGAGATGCAAAATCTCTCTGGAGCTAGAGTTCTGGTAGTAGAAGATAATGAGATAAACCAACAGGTAGCAACAGAGCTTTTAGAACAGGCCAACGTAACGGTGCTTATAGCCAATAATGGGCAAGAAGGGATCGATACAATAAAAAAAGAGCAACTGGATGCTGTTTTAATGGATGTTCAAATGCCGATAATGGATGGTTTAACTGCGACAAAAATTATCCGTGAAAACAGCGAATATAAAGAGCTACCAATTTTAGCTATGACCGCAAATGCAATGTCTGGCGATAGAGATCTGTGTTTAGATGCCGGTATGCAGGACCATATCTCCAAACCCATAGATCCGTTTGATCTCTACTCAACCCTTGGTCGTTGGGTAACAGTCTCCAACCATACACCATTAGCAGATAGATCTGATAAGCAACCTGATAACACCATAAAAGCTACAGAAGATATTGAGCTAGCAAAAATAACCGGTATAGATACAACCCTTGGTTTGCAAAGAATTGGCGGAAACCAGAAAGCTTATCTGCAACTTTTGGATAAATTTGTAAAAGATCAAGGGGGAGTAGCCAAAGAGATTAATGTCATGTTGGCAGTTAAAGATATTAATACTGCTACACGTCTGGCCCATACATTAAAATCTGTTTCCGGCTCTATAGCTGCAAAAAAACTAAATGAGATAAGTGCAGCTTTAGAAAAAGCCCTTGATAAAGGTGGTGATCAGGCCACAATTCATAAATTGAATGATGAGGTTGCCAAAGAGCTTGATTTTATTTGCAGCGCCATAACAGATTTTCTATCCCAAAACAAAAAGAGCAGCAAACCACAACACAGTATAAAAGATGTTGAGCAGTCCAAAGATGATAGGGATAGACTATTAAGAGAGCTTAACCAGAAATTAGCCATTTTTGATTCTGGTGCTATGGAGACCCTGGATGAATTAAAAAAATTATCTCTCGATAGCAATGTAGAGCAAAATATCGATCAACTCATCGAAGTGATAGCAAGTTATGATTTTGAAAAAGCCAGCACACAGTTACAAGAGCTTGCTAGAGAAATTGCAATAGAGTTGTGATTAAAACTCGTTTACGGTGATGGCAAATAGCTGCTGCAAGGACAATAGATAAATCTGTGGCCGAATGGCCTAAAATCAGGGAAAATATTTACTGATCTGGTGCTGACTTGGAAAAGAAAAATTCTATTTGCTCCCTAAACAATGGATTTTGGTTGATTACGAGGCTTTCTGCGGTCAGAACGAAGACTTGTTGTGAGTTACATGGGAAATGTCAGTTGACATCACTGTTGTGTTTGACAACAATTCAAGTATAGTGAATTCTGGATAATCTTTCTCATTGACTCGGTTTTATTGGTTTTTTTTAAAATAAACGGTACGGCTAGCCCGTCTTAAGCGATTCGAGGCGTTTTAAAAAAAATTAGGTGCAATTTGATTTGCCTGACCCAGTATTGATGCG
>JADFZS010000058.1 GCA_015232405.1 Magnetococcales bacterium
CCAAATTCTATAAATATTTGGTTTAAAAAGGGGCATCTGCTTTTTGAACAAAATGATGAAACAAATGCAATTCTGGCACTAAACAAAGCATTGGAAATCGATCATACTTTCTACCAAGCCTATGGTGTTCTAGCAAAAATATATTCTAAACTTGGCAAGAAATTTTTTGAACAATATTATGTAAAGCTGTTTCAGTATTACTCACCAAATGAAGATGTAAAAGATTTAAAAACTATCTGTGACCTTTTTTTCGTTAATTCAAACTTGGCATTAGAAACTGCACTTAAGAACAATATACTTGAACAGACTGTCTACATAAAAGCCACCCAAATCTGTTACTATTCCGGTAAGGAGATAATTAACCACCCTGAGAATTTGGTGCGTGTCCCTGTAGATAATTTTATAGATTTTTTCCACACAACCATGCTTCGCCTACCCAAAGCTGTTGAGTTTGACCCAGCATCACAAGAAGAGACTCTAACAGCTCTATCAATTGCTAAACTTTTTGATGATATCAATGTCTCCAGGAATGATCTGGGAATACAATATTTTTATGCAAACCTGGAAAGAAAGCCGGTTTACAACCCTGATGAGCCATTACGTTTTTATCTTTATGCTTCGCGAAGAACAGTTGTGATGCAATATTGCTCTCGAAATATTGTCAAAGCTTTGGAAAATAACGGTTGTGACGTAACATTATTGATTGAAGATAGTGATTTAGAAGATGTAACAACACTGCAAGTACTCAAATCTCAATATGAGTGCAACCCCCATGCAGTTGTGAGTATCAATCATGTTAATAACAAATGGCTACACCCTGATGTATACAACATAACCTGGTGGCAGGATTTTATGCCGGAACTGGAGAATAAAAAAACAACTTGGCGCAAGCGAGATATTGTACTAACTGCTGATCCGGCGCTCACTCCCTATCTAGAAAAATCTGGGGCCAAAAATGTTCAACGTCAGGAGTTTTGCGTCGATACAACAATATTTAAAAATATCACCCCTCTTGCCCAGCGGCGAAAAGCTATCTTTATCGGTATCAGTTATAAACAAAGGCTTACGAATAAACCGGGAGAGGCTGAAGCACTGGATATGTTACAGGATACCATGGATAAAGGGGAGCCATTTACCATGGATTTTCTCAAACATGTTGCCAAAAAGAGTGGTCTGGAGTTGCGGTATATATTTGATCTAGGCCCCCTGCTTACCTACGTTGTGCGTGATACCGCAGTTAAATGGCTTTGTGAATTGGCGCCAAAATTAGAGCTTGAAGTGGAAATATATGGGCGAGGTTGGGATGAATACCCAACCATAAAACCTTATTTTAAAGGTGAGGTTGAACATGGGCCTAAAGTGGCTGCTCTATACAATCAGGCCAAATATGCCCTATCATCAAGCCCCTATGTCGTTGATAGCCAGAGATTATCAGAGATAGCTGCTTGTGGTGTCATCCCGATAATGTATGATGCTCGCCCTTTTGCACAAAAACCCCATTGGGATGATGAGTGTCTTTGGTTCAACTCTCAAGATGAATTTAATGACTGTTTTACAAAAAGCCCAAAAAACAGTCCGGCAATAATTGCAGAGACAAACTCCTATGATACATTTGCAAAAAGAATTATAAGTTGGATAAAACCATGAGAAAACAAAAAAATATTGCAATAAATTAATAATACTCACATAAGTTTAGATACAACTCAGTTTTTTGGGGATCTTAAAAATGTCCTATTTTATTTGTAATAATAAATGCCAGATACAGAGAGCTTTATAAAATAATGTCTTCAGTCCATTTTGCCAAGCAGCCGTTTCCACTGCTGGATAAAACTCTTATAACACAGCTAAAAAAAGATGCTTTAAAGGCTGATCTTGGTCGCTCTAGAATTTGCTTGCACCAAAACCATGATGACCCAATACAGGAGATGGTTATTGTCCACACCTCTCGCTCATTGGATAGGCCACACCGTCATGAAGGCAAAAGTATCTCCATCATGGTTTTAGAAGGTGTCCTTTATATTCCAATATTTGATGATAAGGGAAAAGTAATAAACTGTTTTGAACTATCAACATCAGATTCTGAAAAACCGTTTTTAATCCGGTTGTCACTAGGTGAATGGTATGCATGTGTACCTAAAACAGACCCGGTAGTTATTTTTGAATCATTGGGAGGACCATTTAAAAAAGGGGCTAATTTTTACCCCGAATGGGCACCTGAAGATAGGGTAGAGCTGGCAGAATTTCTGCGCCGATCCATAGAAATTCAAAATGTAACTTGATCAAATTCTAACAAATAAAACATATTTACCTACGGTATTTAAGATGTCAAAAACCACACAGCCCATCCCTAATGGAACTTCAAGTTCTATAGTTGGTAAACAGGCTGAAAAATTCATAGAGACATATCTAGATTTTCCCATACCTACACTTCTTAAATTTCCTAAATATTTTACCCTGGAGCCAATTAATCGGTGTAACGCTGAATGTATAATGTGTGGCATTGATTTTAACCGCAAAAAAAAGGCTGTAATGAGTCAATCTTTGTTGGAAAAGATAACCAACGAGATGTCTCAATATAAAGAACATATTGAAAAAATCATCATAGCCCTTGATGGTGAACCTCTATTAGACCGTTCACTGCATGACAAAGTACGCCATTTAAAAGATGCTGGCTTAAGGGTGGTCAATGTTACAACCAATGCCAGCCTATTGAGCCAAAAAAGGGGTTCAGAGTTAATAGATGCTGGGTTAGATGAAATATACATCACCATTGACTCATTGAAAAAACCAATTTATGAAGCGATACGAGTTGGTTTAAACTTTGAAGAAGTTTATAACAACACTTGTGCTTTTATTAAACTGAGAGATCGCCTAAACCCCAAACTGAAAATCCGTGTATTAATGGTGCAGCAAGAGTTAAACTTTCAAGAAACAAAAGAGTTTGAAAAACATTGGCAAGATCTACTGGCAAGCACCGACCAAATAGCTATACAAAAGGCTCACAACTGGGCTAGAACCGCAGATGTTATAGAGTTTGGTGATGAACAAGATATTAATAAAATACCCTGTATATCACTCTGGGGAACGTTAGGTATTCACGCTGATGGAAAAGTTGGAATATGCTGTATGGATACACAATGTGTCTACCCACTAGGAGACCTCAACCACAATACATTAGAGGAGATATGGTCTTCAAAGGCCATGGATCATGCAAGAGAGTTACATTTAAACGGTCAGCGCGCTAAAATTAAACTGTGTGATGGATGTACAGTATGGCGAGCAGATAAACGGAAACTATCAGGAAATAGCGGACTTGAAAAATGAACCTGGCTATCTCTACCTCCTCCTCCGAAGCAACATTTGATAACAGCAAAATCAAAAATCTGTGCACCTCATTAAGAGAGCAATATACCGTAATACCAAAATTACTTTTGGTACAGGTTCCCCAGATAGATTTTAAAACATTTAATCGCTCTATAGCAATTAAAAAGGGTTACTACAACTACCCTCCTACAGGTTTGCAATATTTATTTGAATCGGTAAAAGAGCTAGACATTGAGGTGCGTATTCTCAACTTAAACATGGAGATATTGCGCAGCTGTCATGAGTCAAAACAATTTGATCACCTAAAATGGATGGAGATTTTACAAACTGAATTAGACAGTTTTCAACCATCAATTGTCGGTGTCTCATGTATGTTTGATATGGGCATTGATGCCATGTTGGAAATTTTTAATTTTTTAAAAGAAGAAAACCGCTACATAGTGATAGCTGGTGGCTTGATTCCTACCCATGAATGGCAGACCATTTTAAAACGTAAATTGTGCCATTTTGTGGTTGAAGGAGAGGGAGAAAACAAACTTCCATTTTTATTGTCACACATTTTTAACTGGCAGACAGATAATGATGTTCCTGGAATCTATTTTAATTATGCCGGGGATACTTCACAGAGCCAGGGTCCAAAAGATGTTGTTGAGTTTGATTTTGACCTGATAGAAAGTTATGGGCAAATACCCGTTGAAGAACATCATAAATATGGCTCACTAAACCCCTTTGGGCGTATGGCAGGTATTGATGATTCACCTTTTACCGCAATCCAGTTACATCGTGGTTGCCGAGCTGCATGTACCTTTTGTTCTGTACATGGGCTAATGGGAAAAGGTGTCAGGCTACGAAAAGTGGAAACTGTTATCAAAGAAATGGAGTTTTTAATAGAACAAAAAGGGGTCAAACATTTTGAGTGGCTGGATGATGATCTGCTGTTTTACAAAAATGAGTTTCAAAGTCTGTTGCAACAAATAATTGAAAAAAAATGGAATATAACCTGGTCGGCCAACAACGGCCTTATTGTTGCTGCTATTGATGAAAAAACCATGTCACTTATTAAAGAGTCCGGTTGTATAGGTATAAAACTTGGATTTGAAAGCGGCAACCAAGAGATGTTACGCAATGTACATAAGCCGGGAGGTACTCTAGAAAAATATCATAAAACCTGTGAAATATTAAAACGTTATCCAGAGGTTTTTACCGGAGCCAACATTATAGTTGGATTTCCTGATGAATATTTTTACCAGATGATGGATAGTTTTCATTTTTATCTACAAAGTGGTACCGACTGGGGAGCGTTCAACACCTGTCAAACGGTGCGTGGAGCATCTGCATTTTCCGATTTTGGTAGCTATTTTGATGCACAGATGGAAGGTGGTGGTGCTAATGTAAAAAATTTCAACCCTGCTCGCCGTGAGGTAAGTGGTGAAGTTGATCATAAACAGAGCGTGCTGAGTGGCTACGATATTTTTAAAATTGACCCCAACAGCCAACCTGACGAAGAGCAGATACAGGAGATATGGTTTACTTTCAACCTTGTTGGCAATTTTATATTCAACAAAAATTTAACTGCCAATGGTAGGGTACAAAATTTTATTGGTTGGGTTGAGATGGCACAGATACCTTATCATACAAACCCCTATATGGCCCTTTTTCTCGGACTGGCCCACCAAATAGCCGGACGACCAAAAATTGCTCTGGAATATCTAAATAAAACAGATAAAGTTCTGGCTGGTAATAGCTATTGGCAGGAGCGATTTACCACCTTTGATCTCAACTGGGTGGTTGCTAATTTCCCCAAAGATAAGGATGCAACCTTCACAGTAATATCAGAGTTACGCTTTAGAGCTAAAAAACATTTTCCCAACATTTAAAAAGTATTTCTTTAGACACTACCCTTTGGAAAAAAGTAGATTCATGGTGGAATCAAGACGATATTTTTCCGGCATATTATCCATATTGTAAAATCCCTTTTTACCTTGAATATACTGGATAAAGCGTGACTTATATAAAAGATGATAACCCAACTCATCCTTTAACCATGTTGTCAACTCATCAATATTTAAACAGCGAAAAGGAATTTTTTCCCCATAATAGTTCTCCACACTGATAAATGTTGGTACATCACCGATCAAACTATCAGAAAAAAGAATATGGGGGGCGTTAAATGATGCTAAACTACCCAAAAGACCTTGCCAATCATCTATATAACGTAGAACACTCCCTAAATGAATAATCTGCGCACTATCTAGATTTTTTGGTATGGATTCATGAAATATGATCCGTTTATCATCGCCATGACACTCCCTGCCTACCTTACAGGCTGCCGCATTATCTATCACATGAAACTCTAGTGTAATATGGTCAGCCAATGTTGCTGCAACCATGGGAAACCTATCACCCAAACCGCCTCCAAAATCAACAATCACAACTTTACCATTTTTTTGGCTTGTTGCGGCAAGAAAAGCCAAGGAGTACTCCTCGGTAACACCACCCATCTCATAAGCTTTTTTTACATGGGCTCTAGTTTTATTTAGCCAACGGTCACTTGCAAAAACTGTATCTGAGTCGGCATTGGTTTGGGCAAAAGAGCTGTAGATACCGCTGAACACCTGAAATGACATTTTTTTATATTCCCTTCTATTTACCTGTAGATTAATTATCTTAACTGTTTGGTACAAGCGGTTTTGCAAATTTTACAATACACTGCTAAAATATAAACAATATTTACACTCCATGATGATCCGGTTTTTAGTAGGATTTTGAATTGTTTTGAATATAAAGTCAAAAATTGTAGAAAAAGACCGATTACTTAGAGTCCATATCGCAACATCTTCCCCAAGGAGCAGTCGCGGTATCAAGGTGTTATCCCCTGCTCCTTTTGTTTTGAAATCATATGTCAATTGGCGGTTAACAACAATCAAGCAGTCTAAAATCAAAATAGCTACAACCATTTTTGACTCCATTGATCCACCAGAAAAAATGGCTGCCAAACTTCTTTTAGAACCTGTTGATGTCATAGCCTTTTCTCTGTATGTCTGGAACCACAAAGAGACCCTTTTATGTGCCAAAATCATTAAAAACAGCAACCCTGAGGTTATGATTATTATTGGTGGTCCCCAAGCCTCTCCAATTGCCGAAGAGCTACTTTTACAAAACCCTTTTATCGACATAATTCCCTATATCACAACTCCCGGAGAGACAATTTTTTACCATCTGTTGTCAGCACTTATCGAAGGTAGCTCTCTTTTATCTGTTGATGGTTTAATGTTTCGTAACCAAGACGATACTATAACAAAAACCAACGGTAACGTTGAGCCTCTTGATTTTGCCAACTGCCCTTCACCGTTTTTGGATGGAACCATAGAATTTAATGACAATACAGAATATTTAGCGGTGCTGGAGAGTTCAAGAGGGTGTCCTTTTGATTGTGGTTACTGTTTTTGGGGATCAGGTGGTAACACCATGAGCTACTACCCCAAAAAGCGCGTAGAAAAAGAGATAGATCTTATATTCAATCAACAGCAAGTAAAACATGTATACTTTGCTGATGCTGATATTTTAATAAAAAAAAATCGCGCAGAATGGATTGTTGATAGACTTTTACAAAAAGATGGTGAATGTGGAGTCAGCTTTGAGCTGGATGCCCGCAACATTACAGATTCTAAACGTTGGGTAGTAGAAAAACTTGCCCAACTACCCAACTTTCAATTTGTATTTGCCATTCAATCTACAAACCCAAAAGCCCTTGCCACCATAGGCTCCACCCGACCTAACCCGAACATATTCAAACAAAGACTGACAACACTTCGCAGCTGGATTAAAGATGTTCAAGCTGTGGTGGATATCATGTTACCATTACCAGAAGATACTTATGATGGTTTTCGTAATACTTTAAACGACGTATTGACGTTAACCCCAACTAGGTTGGTTTTAAATTATCCGGTATTTTTACTGCCGGGAACGAGGTTTTATAGTGAACGGGAACAACTGGGTCTCACATACCTTGATGACCCTCCACATCCTGTTGTGGAAACAGTCGGTTTTCCCAAAGATCTAGTAAACAAGGCGCTTATATTGGGTATATGGTGTGAGATTTTAACCTACTACCACCCTGCTGCTGGTATATTTTTTAATGAGCTAACAAAATTATCACCAAAAACCAGACCAATAGATAGAATGGAGGGTTGGATCAAGGCCATTGAAGAAAAGCTGCCTTTGATGGAATTTTGCGATAATTTAGTGGATTTTGCAGTTATATCGGTTGAGAATCTAAACGCAGCAAAGGGAGCCATCCTAAAAAAGGCTTGTGAGCCAGCTAGTGGACATATTATTTATTCAACTATACAGCAAATTGAACATAAGCACTCTACACCACATATAAAAGCAATTAAAAAAGGCGTAACTGTGTTTAAAGCTGCCGAGGAGGCTGGAATTTCCTGGTTGGACGAAAGCTCCTTGAAGACTCTTTTTCCAAAAATAACAGTGGATGGCTCTTATATTAATATACCACCACGTTTCACACCTTATAAAGATACCATTGCAGCACAAACAGAGGCCATCAAAACCTTAAAGGAATACGCTCACAAAAGGTAAAATCTGTTTTCATACCAAGTATATCCTGACTAAAAAAAGCAATGACAATATATATTGTGACAACAACCCAGATATATACTTCAAAACAGGCCATGCTTCCTTGACAAAACGGCACTACTCAGCTAACCATAGTGGGTTATCTTTCCCTTATATTAATTAAACTTAAACAGCTAAGAACATTTAATGCGCATTGGCCTTGATTTTGACAATACCCTAGCAGTCTACGACAAATTGTTTGTTGAGGCAGCCATGGAAAAAGGATTTATTCCTTACAGCTCTTCTATAACAACATCTGGTGGTGGCAAAGATATTGTTAGAGGTATGGTGCGAAGTCTTCCTGACGGTGAAGATAAATGGCAAACATTACAGGCAGAAGTCTATGGGCCACGTATGTCCCAAGCTGTATTGATGGATGGGGTTTCCCTGTTCTTAAATGAGGCGGTCAAACAGAAAGCCGAGCTATTTATCGTCAGCCATAAAACCCAATTTGCTGTATTTGACCATGAAAAAAAATATGACCTGCGCAAGACAGCTCTCGCCTGGATGACGGAAAAAAACTTTTTTGCCAAAGATGGTTTTGCCATTCCTCGTGAAAATGTTTTTTTTACCCACACTCGCCATGAAAAAGTAAAACAAATATCACAGCTTAACTGTGACTATTTTATCGATGATCTTCCAGAAGTATTTGCTGACCCCGGCTTTCTTGCCAAAATAGTACAGATATTAATTGACCCATTAGGTAATGCCGATACTAATGGACCGTTTCAACCTTTTTGCGGCTGGGCTGCAATTAAACAGGAGGTTTTTGGTGGCCCTCCCACCAAGAGCAACACAGTTAGTGTCAAGTCAGACTGTGAGGTTTTAAGAATTGCAGAAAAACTAACAGGCAATAAGGTAACTGCTCTTGAGACACCCATAAAAGGAGGCAACAATCGCCTTTTTAAGGTGGTTACCAAAAAAGAGAATTTTGCCTTGAAGTTTTATCTACATCTGCCAGAAGATCCCCGTGACAGGCAGGGTACTGAAACCAAAGCACTTAAATTTTTGAACAACCAATCTATTACCCAGGTACCAATTTTATACAGTACAGATAAAGAGAATAGATGCTCTATTATGGAGTGGATTGAAGGTAGCGCAATCACTACCCCAACCACCCCTGATATCGATGCAGTTTTGGCCCTTATCAAACAGCTCCATAAACTTGGAGACAAACCAGAGGCTAGCAATCTACCATTGGCCTCTGCTGCTTGCCTATCTGCTGCAGCACTAGAAAGCCAGATAAGTGAACGGATGTTACGATTGGCAATTAATCAAGACAAACACCCAGATCTTGAACTTTTTATCATCCGAGAATTCACCCCATTTTTAAATAAGACTATTGCCAGTATTAAATCAAGTTTTCAACAAAACAATCTTGACTTTCATGCTGAAACACCGATCAAATACCGGATTTTAAGCCCATCGGATTTAAGCTTTCCCAACACTCTACGCCGCACGAACGGAGATGTGGTATTTCTCGACTTTGAATATTTTGGCTGGGATGATCCGGTTAAATTGGCATCAGATTTTCTACTTCATCCCGGAATGTTGATTGCCGATAAAGATAAGGAGAGGTTTACAAAAGAGATAACCAATATGTTTAGTGCTGATGTAACATTCACATTCCGTTTACAGCAGCTTTATCCGCTGTTTGGTCTGTGTTGGTGTTTAATAATACTCAATGTTTTTCTTCCTGAAGGGTGGCGGAGAAGAACCTTTGCCGCCAACCCCGAGGAGAAAAAGATTGCCCTTGACAGACAGCTAGACAAGGCTCGAAACCTCCTTTTATCTTTGCAAAAAAACGGTAGCGGTATCAAATATGCTTGACCAACCTACTACACCAAAACTCATCTATCCAGACACACCATCTCTGGACAAACGTTCACGATATTTACGAAAATTGGTGTTACGGGCCATGATTGGAGGTGGACGTGGACACCCAGGAAGCGCACTCTCTTTAATAGAGATTTTACGCACCCTTTATGATGATATATTAGACATTAAAGCAGATAAGCCCGACTGGAATAAAAGAGACCGCTGTATATTGAGCAAAGGTCATGGGTGCTTGGCTCTCTATGCAATACTAGCCGACAAAGATTTTTTCCCAGTTACTGAGCTAGATAATTTTTGTCACTTTGACTCAATCTTGGGAGGACATCCCGAGCGGGGAAAGATCCCCGGGGTAGAAGCATCAACTGGAGCTTTGGGCCATGGTCTTTCCATTGGTGTAGGTCATGCAATTGCTGCCAAATTGCAAAACAGAAAAAGTCGCTCTGTTGTGGTGATGGGTGATGGTGAGATAAACGAAGGCTCAGTTTGGGAAGCAGCCATGACCGCCTCCAAACATCGTTTGGATAATCTTATTGCAGTTATAGATTACAACAAACTTCAATCCTATGGTCCCACCAAGCAGGTGATGGATATGGAGCCAATGGCAGACAAATGGCAAGCTTTTGGTTTTACAGTGCTTCAAGTTGATGGTCACAATGTGGCAGAGCTAAAAAAAGCTTTTAAAAAACCACCTAAAAAAAACAGGCCAACTGCTGTTATCTGCCATACAATAAAGGGTAAAGGTCTACCCCCGGCAGAGAACAACCCAACCTGGCATCATAAATCCAGAATTACAGATGAGCAGTTCAAACAGCTACATCAAGCTTTGGAAGAGAATTAATGCGCAAAACCTCACTTAATTCTGTAACTAAACTAGCCAAGAAAGACAAACGAGTTATCTTTATCGGCTCGGATCTTGGTGCGGGAACCATGGATGAGTTCCAGAAAAACTATCCCGACCGTTTTTTTATGGAAGGTATAGCCGAACAAAACATGATAGGCATGGCTGCTGGTCTTGCTATGGATGGTTATATCCCCTATCTCAACACCATTGCCAGCTTTATCACCCGTCGCTGTTTGGAGCAGATCACAATTGATCTTTGCCTTCACAACCTACCAGTACGTCTACTGGGAAATGGCGGTGGTCTTGTTTATGCTCCTCTGGGTCCAACCCACCTAGCCCCAGACGATATAGCCCTTATGCGCACCCTACCCAACATGACAATTGTTGCCCCTTCTGATGCCATGGAGATGGCAGCAATAATGAAAGAGACTCTGGAGCTACCAGGCCCTGTTTATATCCGTTTGGGAAAAGGTGGTGATCCTGTGGTTTTTCCCAAAGGTGGTAAAGTAAAAATTGGTAAAGCTTTGGAGCTACGCGAAGGTCGTCACGCAATCTTTATCTCTACGGGTATCATGTCCCATCGAGCTTTGGTTGCGGCAGAAATGTTGGCTAAAAAAGGGCTGGACTGTGCAGTAATTCATTTTCACACCATTAAGCCACTGGATCATAAGGCGATACTAGCTGCAGCATCTGAGTTTCCCATAATAATCACCCTTGAAGAACATTCAAGCGTTGGTGGGCTGGGCAGTGCTGTGTCAGAAGTTTTGGTAGATAACGGTCCATTCCCAAGGCTTAAAATATTACGCCTATCACTACCAGATAGTTTTCAAAAAAATTACGGCTCTCAAGATGCTTTACTGGAAGCTGCCGGGTTACACCCAAAAAATATTGCCAAGACTCTTCTAAACACTATGTTTGGAGCTTAAAATCACAATGTCAAATCTCTACAGTAGTTTAAAATTTCTCCGTTTTCATGAACATCTTGATGCATTGAAAAATCAAAAGGTACTAGCCCCAGTTCATATTCGGATTAAACCTACCAACCATTGTAACCATGACTGCTGGTACTGTGCGTATAAAGTTGACCATCTACAGCTGGGTGAAGATATAGTTGAAGCAGATAGCATACCCAAAGAAAAAATGGTTGAAATTGTCGAAGATATTATTGAGATGGGGGTTAAAGCAGTTACATTTTCCGGTGGTGGCGAACCCCTACTCTACAAAACTCTACCAGAAACTGTGGAACGTCTGGCCCGAGGAGGTGTTAAAGTTGCGACTCTTACCAACGGCAGCAATTTAAAAGGCCGTATGGCTGACTCTTTAGCTAAATATGGAACATGGGTACGAATATCAATAGATGCTTGGGATGATACCAGCTACAACAAAGCCCGTGGCATCAAAGGCAACCATTTCACCCAAATTGTCAATAATATGCGTAACTTTACCGACAAAAAATCCAAGTGTGTCCTTGGTGTTAGTTTTGTCGTTACCCAAGATAATTATAAACATCTGGTTGAAGCCTGCACCACCTTTAAAGAGGCTGGGGTTAACCATGTAAAACTTTCTGCTGTTGTTATCTCCAACGATGGCAGAAAAAACAACCAATATCACGGCAAAATCATGGAAGAGGTATCTGGCCTCATTGCTCAGGCACAAAAACTTGATGATGAAAATTTCACCATTATCAACCACTACCATGAACTTGACGAAAGGTTTGATAAAACGTATAAAACCTGTTCTTTCCTACAGTTTTTAACTGTTATTGGTGCAGATTGTCAGGTCTACTCCTGTCAGGATAAAGCATATAACGAAAAAGGTTTGTTGGGTTCTTGCAAGGAGAGATCGTTTAAAGAGTTTTGGTTTTCAGAAGAGAACCATAAGCGACTTTTTTCACTTGATCCCACTACTGACTGTCGTCACCACTGCGTCTCCCACGGCAAAAACCTCGCAATTAATGAGTTTATAGCTACCGACCCTGACCATGGTCTGTTTGTATAATAAACCAAGTGAATTTGACCAACCAATTTTCAAAATAGTTACCCACAGGAGAATGCAATGAAAAGAGTAGATTTTATCTCCGAACTACACACAAAAACCAAACGTGACTATGTTCAACGGGTGGTAGAGCATGACAAAGCGCAATGTGCCATTAAAGCCAAACAGTGGGACTTTGACTATTGGGATGGAGATAGACAGTATGGCTATGGTGGATATAAATATGATGGTCGCTGGTTGGCAGTGGCAAAAAAAATGGCACAACACTACGGTCTGAAAGCTGGCGATAAAATTTTAGATGTTGGTTGTGGAAAAGCTTTTTTATTATATGAGTTCACCCAGGCAGTTCCTGGCTGTGAAGTAGTAGGTTTGGACATATCACCCTACGCAATAAAACACGCCAAGGAGGAGGTAGTTCCATTTTTAAAAGAGGGCAACGCTACCAACCTGCCTTTTGCCGACAATAGTTTTGATTTTGTCTTCTCTATCACAACATTTCATAACTTCCCCTGTTACGATCTGGAAAAAGCCCTATCAGAAATTGAACGTGTGGGAAAAGACAAAAAACTTGTTGTTGTTGAGTCATATCGCAACGAAGTGGAAAAAGCCAACCTACTATACTGGCAGCTAACTTGTGAATCGTTCTATACACCGGAAGGTTGGCAGTGGTGGTCAGACCATTGTGGTTATAGTGGAGATTGGGACTTTATATTTTTTGAATAGTTAAATTGGGCTATTTTTATTAAATTTTTATGAGTTGCGGTGCTTGCCTTTGTGAATTTGCTAATTCATCTAGGGGAAACTTGGTGTAATAAATAAGGGCATGGTCTCTGAATCTGACAAACTCGTAAATATCAGGAATTTTTTCAATAAATGTTTTTAAATAGTGTTGAAAATATTCGTTGATTTTATATCCAGTAGTATCTTTTTTGTTGATAGTTATAAATTTTTCCTCTTTGTGTGGCACTTTTTCAATACTTACACCAAATTTTTGCGGGTTGGAAAAAATTTCTGTGCCCTCACAGACATCAAATTTACTGGTATGTACAAGGTGGATATTTTCAATATTATTTTTGATAAACTCCATAGTTTCAAACAGCTCATCCGGTTTTTCCGATGGAAACCCTATGATAATAAAAATATGGTTTCTGATACCTGCCTTGCGTGATATCTCCAATGTGTTTTGTATTGACTCTACTGTTGTCCCCTTGTTAACAAGCTCTAATACCCTTTTATTACAAGATTCCACACCCCAGATTATATACCTGAAACCAGCTTCAAACATTAACTCTACAGTCTCTTCATTAAAATCCTTTGAGGGTCTTAACGTGGCATAGAAATATACTTTCAGCTCTCTTGCTATAATCTCTTTTGCGATCATTCTCAGCCGCTTTGCTGAAATCATCTCATCTACAAACTGAAAGTAGCTGTGCCCATTTTCTACATGGTATTGAATTTCATTTACAACTCTCTCTACAGATGCTGTTGAATATTTATTTATTGATCCCTCTTCACAAAAACTACACCTTTTCCAGAAACACCCCTTTGAAGATAGTATTGGGATAACTATTTCAGAGGTAAAATATTTATCCAGCTGATACTCAGAATAGTCGGCATAAGCTTCGTGATTCAGATCACTTGGAATAGCACTATTTTGTATATATTCTCCACCTAGATGAAAAGCGACACCTGGAATTGTTTTGTTCAGTTTTTTTGCCTGTATTGAGTTTATAAGCTCGGTAAAAGAGTGCTCACCAGCATCTGATATCAAAAAGTCAACAAATGGGTTGTCTCTTATCTCAGCATGACTGTTTAAAGTAGCTGCTCCGCCAAAGACAATAATCTTGTCTGGCCACTTTCTTTTTATCTCTTCAGCTAGCATAAGGGAGAACAAAACCTGATTTTCAAATAAAATTGAAAAACCGATAACATCAGGGTTATCCTTGAGAGCCAGAGGTTTTAAAAAATTCAATATATTCTGTTGCCAGTAAAGGTCATGTTTACAAAGAGCCAGCTGAATTGAAAGACTATATATATCTATTACATCATACATCCCAGTTGCGATATCTTTATATTTTTCAACATCAACAAACATATCAGAATAATTTTTAAAATACTCTTTTCCGTCTCTGAAGGGGTCTGAATCCTCATCTTTTTCCAGATATGCAAAATTATTATAAAATTTAAGGTTGAGATCTATACAGTTAACCACTGCACTACTGTTTTGTGCCATATATGCTTTAATATTGGTTATTCCTCCAGGAGGAGTTGTCGGGTCGGCAAAAGGACAAAACAGCAAATTGACTTTTAGTGTTCCGTTACTTTTTCTTGTATTTACCAAGCTTTCCACATCAACAAGAGAACTTAAACCACTGTTTTTTCTATTGTAGAGGTATTGATTGATATATTGTAATTTTGCCTGTTGTAGATTTGCGTGAAAGTTTAAATCTTCTGGCCTTAAAGCCAAAACATGTTCGTAATTAGAGATGGCTTGAGATGATTTACCAAGCTGCAAAAGTAGCAATCCTAGATTATTGCGACACTCAATAAAATCAGGAGATAATGCGATGGCATGTTGATAATTGTTAATTGCCTCATCTAGCCTGTCCTGTCTTTGTAGATGAACTGCAAGGTTGTAATAAGATATGGGGTTATTGTTGTTGAGTTGTATTGCTTTTGTAAGAGCTTCTATTGCCTCATCTATACGTCCTAAGTTCTCAAGGGAGGTGCTTAAATGGATATATAAGGATTCTTGCTCTTGATCAATATCTATTGCCTGTTGAAATAAGCGGGTTGCCAACTCATGGTTTTGGGTTTGTTGCGCAATAAGTCCGAGTAAATTTATTGATAAAATATGGTTGGGAACAGTTTTGATAATGGCTGTGCAAAATTGATCTGCTTTAGTATAACTACCAGAATTATAGTGATTTAATGCTTGTGTATAAGCTTCCTCAACCGTAAAGTGCGCTTTATCTTCACTACTTGGTGAGCTGTGTTCGGTCATAATCATCTCTTTCTTTTTATTAAAAAGAAAATCAAAACTTTTTTTGTTATTGTTCTTTTTAATGCAACAATGGTAGCACTGTTTTTATAGACATAAACCGCCACCAATAGTTAGCAATTTTAAAAGGGCAATTTAACTCGCCCCTAAAAAACAATCACTCCATCAAAGTTTTGATATAACCAAAAAGATGGTTTGCACCAACAGTTTTTCGGTTACAGACAATGGCAACATCTAGAGCTGCTGCTGCACTACCTAAAAATAGTGCCAGTTTTGGATGAATACCTCCAGCAAGGCTTAAACCAGATAGAGATAAAAAGGCATCGCCGGCACCTATTCTATCGACCACATGGGTTGATAGGGCAGGAATATCATGAGCTTTACGATTTTCAATGTTCAGCATAACTGCACCGGTTTGCCCCATGGTAATGGCAAAATATTTTGCCTGTACAGCTGATGCTAGATCATCAGCGATCATGGTAATGGGATCATGTCTGTTATGGGTGGCAAGGCGTACCTCCGGTTCATTGATAGAGGCATAATCAAGGTTGGGATATCTGGTTATAACATGATGACCACGGTTGCCGCTGTTAATTTGAGTGTTTACAGCCAAAAACTTAGCTGAAGCACTCAGAGCAGCCACCATACCACTTGAGATAAAGCCGTTACCATAATCGGCAACCAATACCACATCATAATTTTTGGCATTGTTGTTTATCCACTGGCATATTTCGGCATCTAAGGATGGCGATAAAGGAGCGTTATCATAGAGATAGACTTCAAACAATTTATTCATGTTTTTGTCTATATAACGCCTTTTAACCAGAGTTTGCCCTTGGTTGAAATAGTAAAAATTTGATGTTACATTTTCTGCAAGCTTGCCTCTGATAAACGGTTCATGAACATCATCTTTACCAAGTCCGGTAAGTAAAGTCACCTCACCAGCAAACTCAGCAAGGTGGTTGGCAACAGCTAAAGAACCACCTGCAAAAAATTCATTAGAACCATAATGTACCGAAATTATATTGCCACTCTTGCCTGTCATACCCATGGGGGTTGAGTAACAATATTCATCAATTATGGCTTCACCAACCACCAAAACTTTAAGTGATTTTAGATCCTTGACCTGCTGGATTATTTGATCTGACGAATACTCTTTTTTTAAACGGTGAAGATAGTTGCGTACACTGGGTGATAGCTCTGCCAATATATCATTATCGTCATCTTCACCTGTGTAAGATGATTTATCCAAAACAAGGAGACGACCACCAAAAGCCTCTACTGCATTTTTTTCTTGTATTCTATCTGAGCTGTAACCGTTTGGTTCAGCCTCTTTTATGTTTGAGGTAAAAAGAAAAAGATCTGGTTGAATCTCACGAATAATTGAAGCAGCGTTAGGTGCATCCAAAATTATCACCCAATCAACACAGGAAAGTTCGGCTACACTCTCCGCTCGCAAGGCAACGGAATAGGCTGATTGGTTGGGGCTTTGACTAACAAAGCGATCGGTGGCTATGGAGACCACCAACACATCCCCCTCCTGCCTTGCCTTACGCAAATTCAAGATATCACCAAGGTGCAGGGAGTTGAATGTTCCATGACAGTAGACAACCTGCCTCTCTTGTTCCCTTAAAAAGCGAACTTTTTCTACCAGATTGTTTTTTGAAATTATTTTTTGTTGCATTATATTAGTTAAAAAAACTCTTTTTAAGTCCCTTATTATTAGAATGGACCTACATATGCCGGGTTTGGAATATCCCTCAGGGATGTCCTACGCACTGCTTCACATATTTTTTTGCTCGGTAGTTTTTGCTCATCATCAACTAAAGAGACAACCCCTTGTACGATGGTTTCTGCATCAGGATAATAATCATCAGTAAGACTCTTGGCTGTTGGTGCTGGAAAGTCAGGAAGGGTAATTCGCTTTGGTGGCTTTTTGAGATGTTGAAACGCACTTTCTGCGGTTCTTGCCATAATTTCACTACTCACCCCACATGAGGCCCAACCTGTATCTAAAACCAATAACAGCCCACTGTTTTTTACCGAAGCCAAAACCGGATCAATGTCTATCGGTCGTACACAACGCATATCAATTATCTCTACCTCAACACCATGTTTAGCCAACTCTTTGGCAGCTGCAATCGCTTCAATGGTCATGTGAGAGTATGTGGCAATTGTAATATCGCGACCTTTTCTGACAACATTGGCTTTGTCTAGAGGGACCAAATATGGCTCCTTTGGTACATCGCCTTTTAAATTATACAACCATCTATGTTCAATAAACATAACCGGATTGTTATCTTTAATTGCACTGTTCAACATCCCTTTTGCATCATAAGGAGTTGTAGGCATTACCACTTTCAACCCTGGGATATGGGCAAAAATAGATTGCAAGCTTTGTGCATGTTGTGGCCCCTGCCCCCAACCTCTGCCTATTAACATACGAACCACTAAAGGTACTGTTACCTTGCCATCAAACACATAGTGTAGCTTGGCGGCATTGTTGATTATTTGATCCAGTGATAACAGAGCAAAGTCAATGCGCTGATGGACTAAAATTGGACGAAATCCGTTAATAGACAGCCCAATACACACACCAGTCATGCCATTTTCAGCAAGAGGCATCTCGGTTACCCTATCGGGTCCAAACCGTTCTACAAGCCCCTCAGTTGTTCTAAAAATAGATTTTGGATCAGCAACCCCCTCACCAATAACCATGACAGATTTATCACTCTCCATGGTTTGAAGCTGTGCCTCTTGGAGAGCCTCACCAAAATTAAGTTCCCGAATTATTGTTGGTGTTTTTGCTTTGTCCATAGTACTACTCTGCATAGGTGTGGTCCCCACTAGTATTGGGGTTGGGTTCTGGGCTGTCAAAAGTAAATTGGAAAGCTGCCTCAACCTCCTCTTTGACCCTCTGTTCTATGGCTGAAAAATCACCATCTTGCCAACCATAGTTCTGGGAAAGTGCCGCCTCTGCTCTTTTTAAGGGACAGCGGTCTTCTCTAAACTGTGGAGTTTCATCTGGACGGTAGCCAAGATCATCATCAAACTCATGGCCCACATGCCCAAACCAGCGGTAGGTTTTAAACTCTAAAAATTGCGGTCCTCCTCCACTCCTGGCTTGTGCAATTGCCTCCCCAGCTAAGTGTGCCACCTCAAATATATCATTACCATCGCCAGTATAGACACCCAAGCCATGAGCCCTGGCAATACCGGAAATTGATCGCACTGGCTGTCTATCTGTAAGAGGAGTGTAGACAGACATACCGTTATTTTCACAAACAAATATTGTGGGAATTTTTTTCAAAGCAGCAAAATTCATTGCTTCATGTAAAACCCCCTCTTCAAAACAGCCGTCACCAAAAAAAACAACGGCTACACGCTCCTCTTCTTTCAGTTTAAACGACCATCCCGCCCCAACAGCCAAGGGAACTGTCCCACCGACAATGGGTACCGCACCAGCAAAACCAGCGGTATTATCAATGAGGTGCATAGAGCCACCCCTGCCACCACAACAACCAGTAGATTTTCCATAAATCTCTGCTATCATGGCGTTTAAATCTCCACCCTTGGCCATATAATGACCATGGGATCGGTGATTGCCATAAACCACATCAGGTGTGGTAAGGCTAGCGCAAACACCTACTGCTATCGCCTCTTCTCCGATACATAAATGGACGGGACAACGCATCTGTTGTTCATGATATCGATTTGCTATTGCCTCTTCAGCTCTACGAATCCGCAGCATGCTATGATACAAAGCTGGCAGATCAATGGTGCTATCTACACTTTTCACAACTTATATTCCGCCTTAAAAAAAATTAAAAACAGCTATGACTAAACAATTTATAAATCGGACCACAAAATTTGATCAATTTTCCATTATAACAAACAAATTGCATAAATAAAATCTGATTACTAAAAAAAGTTACACAAATAAAATTTACATGTCCGAGCATAGGGTTTATTTGATGTGATAAATGTAAAAAGAAGATGACAAATACGGTAAGATACTCTCTATATTGCCAATAACTACAAACATTTAACAACAAACAACTCTTTGCAAAGACTTTTTTTGATTTAAGTTAATATTTAAGCAGAGTAAAACAGCAAAATGAGATGTTTAAACAAAAAAAACACTGAACAATCACCAATTTAAATATTTTTTGTTTGACACTATACCAATACACTGTTATGTTCCTGCTCAATTAATTGGCAGTTGTATTGAAAACATAGCCCCATAAAAGCTGTAAAAGCCTCATTGCAATCTTCATGGTCATTGTTCTTTCTTCAGATTCCTTTTCGGTTCTCAGACATGATATGCAAGTTAAAGACTCGACGATTCCTTAATGGGTGTCTGGAGGTTCTGTACTCAATGTTAAGCCAAGTTCATTTAAATTTTGTAGTTGTTAAGGAGTAGTAGAAAATGTCAGATCGTGAAACAGGTATTGTAAAGTGGTTCAACGACAGCAAAGGTTTCGGTTTTGTAGAGCGTGACGAAGGTCGTGGTGACGCATTTGTTCATCATTCCGCAATCGGTGGTGAGGGTTTCAAGTCTCTTCAAGAGGGACAGCGTGTTGAGTTTACATGTGTAGAAGGTCAAAAAGGTCCAGCTTGTGAAGATGTAACACCTCTATAAGCTGTATTTATACTTAGAGTTTGCTAAATTAAACACCATCCCAATGGGATGGTGTTTTTTTTTGGGGTTATTTTGAGATAAAAATTACAGCTTCATGGCTTGAGCAATAAGCTTTTTAATTGATTTTTGCATCACATGATGTTGGGCGAATGTTCTATATAGATCTTCACAACATTGATCCCTTTTGGCTGGATTACTCAAAAGAGCATCAATTTTTTCACACATATCATCAGGGTTACTAAACACCAGCGACTCTGAGCTATCTTTGAAATATTTTTCCGAATCGTAATGGCGATAACTTAACAGACAGCCATAGTTTTTTACAATTTCAATAGGACGAGGAAAAAAACAGGTTTCAAAAGTAGTACTACCAAAATCAATGGATATGGGTATCTGGTTATATAACAGCCCCCGAGATATGATACCCTGTGTCGGTTCAGCATCAAGTTTATCGGCAATCCAATGGTCACCAATCAACAAAAAATCTTTAGCAAACTCCTTTTTTAAACGGTGAACAAACACCCTTCTAGTTGCCATG
Organism: Magnetococcales bacterium; assembly: GCA_015232405.1. Lineage (GTDB taxonomy): Bacteria > Pseudomonadota > Magnetococcia > Magnetococcales > JADFYX01. Next base: position 20,813 of record JADFZS010000058.1, read on the forward strand.
GCATGGTGATATCTAAAGGCCAGAACAACTCTATTAAAATAGCTAGTTTGCTCTGATAATGGTTTTGAAAAAACATACGACCACATCTGCTCCATATCGTTGCGACTAAGGGATGGATCTGCTATTGAGATAGCAACCAAATCACGGACTAAAGAGTCTATCTCAGGATCGACATTCTGCGGTTTTTCTGGCAGTATGCCCATATAAATAATTTTTGTTTGGGAAATATCTTTGGCAAAATCGTGTCGTGTTTTTTTTATTAAATCCAGATATTCAGTATTTGTTGCCTGCTCAGGTTTTAACCAGCGCATAAACGGGTAGGTATGGATTTTTTTTGACAAGCCCAGCCCAGCAAACATAATGGATTCAAAACCCAAACGACTGTACTCTTGGGCTGCCTTTTGACATGGAGACCAAAAAAGAACCCTTAAATCTTTTATGATTGCGTTAATCTGTTTGACATCATAGCGCAGCCAGAACTGTTCTAAATTTTCGACTGGATGGCCCCATGTAACCGATATTATGGGACAGGTAATATTAAAACTTCCCAGCAGATTTAATATACTTTTCTTTAAATCGTCACCACCAAACAGGTTGGCAGTAAATACCAAATCACACTCAGAACCATGGAGGATATCCTTTTTTTTATCTTTGCTCTCATCTAAATAGTCAGCATCAAGATGGAGCATATAAACTTCATGGCCCAATCCTAAAAGTTCACCCTGTAAGGAGTAGAAAAAATCATACAGACCTTTAGTTACTATTAAAATCCGCATTTTTTCTCTCCCTTATTACGCTTCTATCTCAAAAATATAGCTTTACCGCCTTATCAATAACCTTTTTAAGTGAATTTACCATCCCATGTTGTTGGTTAAATGTATTGAGTATTTTGTGTCGGCAATCATTTCGCTCTTGCTCATTACTCAACAAAAAATCAACCTTGTTACATAACTCATCTGGAGTATCAAAAACCAGAGAGTCTGCATTTTGCTGGAATATTCTATCTGAATCGTAGCGACGGTAACTTAAAAGACATCCCATATTTTTCACAATCTCAATGGGACGAGGGAAAAAACAGGTTTCAAATGATACACTACCAAGGTCAACTGCAATGGGTATATGATGGTACATGACCCCTCTTGTACGAAGGGTTTGGGTAGGCTCTGCAACTAGATTATCCGCAATCCAATCGTCACCGAAAAGCAAAAAATGGTCACCAAACTCCTTTTTTAAACGATGCACAAAAACTCTTCTGGTTCCTCTAGCGTGATAATATTTAAAAGTTTCAGCTATTTTAAAAAATGTACCAGGTCTCTCTGTGGGAATTTTAGAAAATATGTGTGACCACATATCCTTCATATCAGCTCTTGAAATTGTAGGGTCTGCAACTGATATTTCTGCAAGATTGCGAGCTAAAATATCAATTTGCGGATCTACATTTTCAGGTTTTGCAGGTAGTACTCCCATGTAGATAATTTTACTGTTTGAGATATCTATTTCAATTTCAGGAGTGGTATCTTTAATTAGATCCAAATAAGATTTTGTACATGCCTGCTCAGGTGTTTTCCAGCAAAAAAATGGAAAGGTTTGCATCTTGTCAGAAAAACCAAAAGGGGCATAGACAATAGAATCAAACCCCAAGGCTAGGTACTCCTGGGTTGCTTTTTCACATGGAGACCAGAACAGTATCTTTAACTCTTTGATTATAGAATTTGTATATACAGAGTCATACTTCTGCCAGAGCGTTTCTATCTCTTCAACAGGGTGTCCCCAAGCAATTGAGATAATGGGAGATGTGATGTTAAAACGGGCGAGAATATCTAGAATTCTTGGCTTACTTGCAGCATCAAAAATATTGGCCGTTATGACAAGATCACAATCCTCACCTTGCAACCGCTCTTTTTGAATCTGTTCACTGGATTCCAGATACATCGGCTCAAGGTGTAACACATATACTTCATAACCCAACAGCAGAAGCTCAGTCTGAAGAGAATAAAAATACTCATATAATCCTGCGGTAATAACTAAAACTCGCATTATTCACCCCTGAATAGTGAAATAGATTTTAAAAGCTCATGTATATCTCATCATCATAATAATTATAAACTATTTTAATTTGGCAGATTTATATCAAGAAAACTGTCGCTTCTCTGGACATTTTCAGAATCCAAAAGTTTATACTCTATTGCTGAGAGCAGGTAGATCACACGGCGACTATATTCTCGAGTCTGCTTATAACTGGCTTCGGCCCGTTTATCTTGTCTGTTACGTAGAGAGCTTATAACGTTTTTGGCGTGGGTATGGAATGCCTTATGGGTCTCATCCAGTTTGGCGATCTCTGGTAGATGTCCATAACGTTGCACTCCTGTTGCATGTATCCAAACCCCAAGGGCGCACATCTCTGAAGATTCTAAAGTTGTATCCTTTCCCCGGTTGCGGAAAGCATCCATCAGGCTCCTCTCCCAACGTAGGTGGATCAACCTGGCCTGACTAACCTTAAGAGTCCCCCTATCCTCAGGCAGAGCATGAAAGGGACCAGCAAATAGGCGTTGAATCAGGGTACGTGGAGGTCTTGTTGTGGTTGTGCTTAAGTGCAACCTTTCAATCGCCTCTAACTCCATCTCAGTTAAATAGAATATAATATCTCTACTTAAACTACGGACAATATCCAACTCCCCGGCAATTGCCTCTGAACTATCACCTTTACAGGCTGTTGCAAGACGACCAGCAGCTTGGTGAAAAGATTTATGGGAGTCCAACAGTGGTTGAATTGCCTCAAGGGCACCGTAGTTTTTTTGTGCTGGACCATATAGCCAGCGACCTAATTCACAATCTTCATGGGATTGCGCCTCTTTGGAGATAGAGCTACCGTGGGTAGCAGATTCCATCTCATACTCCCAATTAAGGTGGGCAATTCGGGCCAGCCCCAAATCTAGTTTAGGATTATTACGCATAGAAAAACTGTCCTGTATTTTATTATATTTTATAAATTATGCGAGTTAATTAACGCATGTTATCTTTGCACCTTAGACTTAAGTTTGTCAAGCAGTGGCAAGGTTTGTTCATGGCTAAAGCGAAAAAAAACCTGCATAGAACATGCAGGTTTTTTTGTTGGTAAATTAAAAAATATGAACTGCTACAAAAACCGGCTTACTCTTTAGTTTGAGCAGCCTTTAACTCTCTTGAGCATGAACCCCCAGAAGAGCAGCTGCCACACCCTTCACCCGGTTTTTTCTCAGCAAACAATTTTGTTGCACTTTTGTAGATGTAGACCACACATAACAACATGATAACACCAACAATAATTGTATCCAACCATTCAGCAGCATTCATTTAAATAGATTATCCATGGTTAAAAATTAAATATGGTCATACTAAAGACCAATACCAGTAAAAATGTGGCTTATACAAACATTCCACCTATTGTAACAACTGAGAAGGCCAAGGTGTAGGCAATCATTGTGGAGAAGACAACAGAAAACCCAGCCCATTTCCAACTTCCAGTTTCACTTTTTATTGTAGCAATCGTAGCTAAACATGGAGCATAAAACAGTGCAAACACCATGAAAGCCATCGCTACCAATGGGGTCATGGTACTGGCTAAAACTGTACGTAGACTGGCTGACTCTTCACTCTCATCCTCACCTTGAGAATATATTACAGCATAACTGGCCACAACCACCTCTTTGGCAACAAGCCCGGTAAGTATGGCTACAGTATCCTTCCAGTTAAAATCAAGTGGGGCAAAGACAGGAGCCACAGTTTGCGAAATTTGACCTAGGAAGCTACCAGAGAGATGTTCCTCACCTCTTTTTAATTCCAATGCTGAAATTGCTTCGTTACGTGATTTGCTCTCTGGCTGTTGTTGCAGTGTAGTAATTTCCTGATCAATTTTATCAAGTGCTACAGAGTTTTGTGGAAACTCTTGTGCGAACCAAAGAACGATAGAGCCTACCAAAATAATACCAGCAATTTTTTTAAGGAAGTTCATTCCCTTATCCCACATGTGAGCAACAATCGATCTTGCTGTTGGAAGTCGATAAGGAGGCAACTCCATAACAAACGCCTCATTTTCACCCCGAAAAACAAATTTGCTTAATATAACAGCTCCTAACATAGCGCCCATAATACTGAGCATATACATAGCAAAAACCACAGTACCTGCTGACTCAGCGAAAAAAGCACCGGAGAAGAGAATAAATACTGGTAGGCGAGCTGCGCAAAGCATGAATGGATTAACCAAAATCGTAATCATCCTGGCTCTGTCACTCTCGATTGTTCTAGCTGCCATAACAGCTGGCACGTTGCAGCCAAACCCCATAACCATTGGTATCAATGCTTTGCCGTGAAGGCCAAAGATGTGCATTATCCGATCCATTAAAAATGCTGCTCGGGCGAGGTAACCGGTCTCAGAAAAAAGAGCCATGAAGAAGAAGAGTATCACGATATTTGGCAGAAAGATTATCGTTCCTCCGACTCCTGCTATTATACCATCTACAACAAGGTCATGGACCATACCCTCAGGCAGAGAAGCTGAAACTGCCTCACCAAAAGCTCCAACACCTGTATCTATCCAATCCATGGGAACTTCACCAAGTGAAAATGTAGCTTGGAACATCAGCCACAACAAACCGATGAATATCGGAAGTCCAAAATATCTATTGAGAAACACCTCATCCAAGGTATGAGTTATCTTCTGTCGATGTGAGCCAAGATCATTCTTCGGCAAAGACTCTTCCAACAGACTGTTGACAAATCCGTAGCGAGCATCTGCAAATACAGTGTTACAGCTCTGTCCATGCTCGTTGGCAAGATCTACACCTTCGCGGCGCACCATCTCAATAAGGTGATCATGCTCACCCTCTTGACGGAGGATCTCATCATCACCCTCAAGAAGTTTGATCGCCATCCAGCGATTTGTTTCAACATCTTGGTTTGCCGGATGAAGTTCTCCGATTAAATCTTGAACACGTTGGACCGCATTCTCAACATGCATATCAAAGTTAATAAAAGAACGGGTGGTTTTTTGGTTCTCCTTAGCACTTTTTATTATGGTTTTTTTCAACTCATCCAGCCCAGTCCCCTTACGCCCTGCTGTCTTGACAATCGGGCCTCCAAGGAGCTGGGAGAGAGTTGAAGTGTCTATTTTAGCACCTCTCCTCTCAATTTCATCGATCATATTTAGTACATAAACTACAGGTCGCCCCAATTCAATCAACTGGGTGGAGAGAAAGAAGGAACGTTCCAGATTTCCGGCATCAATGACATTTACAATCACGTCTGAATGCTCATTGATGAGATAATCTCTTGCAACTTTCTCTTCTGGAGTTCTAGAGTTCAAAGAGTATAAACCAGGAAGATCATGTAGAATAACAGGTTGTCCATCCAGCTCTATCTTCTCCTCCCGTACTGAAACTGTTACGCGGGGATAATTTCCAACTGGTGCTTTTTTCGCTACCAATTTATTTAGAAGTGCTGTTTTTCCACTATTGGGATTACCTACAAAGGCGACCCTTAAAGGTTGAGCTTGGTCAGTCATTAAATGCAGATCCTTTTTTTGTCACTGTGCAAAAAATAATGGTGCACCAACGAGGTATCAACTTGGTGATCAAAATGTTTTGGCACAATTTTAAGAATATAATACAAAAAGATAATAATTTAATTAAGATGTTTTAATCATTACCATTTTTGCATCTTGGTTGCGCAGTGTTAACTCATAACCCATTAAACTATAAATTTTTGGATCTCCGAAGGGTGCTTTGTTACGTAACTTGATCTCTTTTCCCTTGATTACCCCCATTGAGTTTAGACGGTTCTGACTAACCTCATCTGCAACAATACCTGTGATTGTTGCTATTTGCCCTTTTTCAAGTTGATTAAGTGTCACAGTAAATCTCCTAAATAATATTAAAAATCTATTTAATTATAATTCTCACTACACAAGCCAAAAAGAGTGGGCCAAATAAACCTTGAACAGCTATACCCACATGATGACTTGGTAATGACATTGTGTCGCCAAAGCGACGATCTCTTCTTTAGTAACTTCCTTATAAGAGTTTTTTTATGGTGCTGGATTTTGAAAACAATGTTCCAACATTCATTCTTTTTTAGATTTTTAAATTTTTAGCTACTGGTAACTAGTATTTTTTGTGCGTCATCGTTCCGAATTGTCAGACGATATCCTAAAATTGAGTAGATTCTTGGGTCACCAAATGGGGCCAATGTCTCCAAGGATATATCCTTACCACGTACTAAACCCAAAGCCATCAAACGACGCTTGCTCGCATCATCACCTTCTAAACCAACGATCTGAACAACCTTGTCGCTTTTAATATCAGCTAGGGTCATAGCTTTTTTCTTCTGAGCATTTGACATGTTATTTCTCTCGGTTAAAAGTAAAAAAAAACCAACTTATTATTAATCTGATTGAGAATGGTTCTTGTTACATGTTTAGCCAGGTATTGTCAATAGCATTGATTAATTTTTTTAATTGGTAGTTATGTTATTTATTGTTAAAATTGTTTGGTCAATTTGTCAGCACTAATCACGGATAATTAATGAAAGAACATCTCTACACATCCGGCAAACTTCTTATAGTGGAAGATAAGCCTAACACACTGCTATCAAGGTTAACCCCTAGCTCATACAAGTTGATATCGGCACAGAATAGTGACGATGTTATTGGCATCTTGGAAACCAATACAATCGATCTGGTTTTACTGGATACAATTCCTGATCAAAATAAATTTTTAAAATTGGTAAAAGAAATTAAAAAGACCTTTGCCGAACAGATAATCCCCGTAATTGTTATTCTCTCCAAAGAGGACAAAACAACTGTCAAAGCAGCATTGGCTGCTGGTGCTGATGATTATCTTATCGAGCAACAGATAGAAGACCACCTTGAACAACGAATATATTGGTTGATAAAAAACACTGAAAAACATCTTGCCCAGACCAGTAAATTAAAAAACATTGCCACACTGCAATCTGAGTTTAAACAGATCAAGAGCGCACTTTTACAGACCTCTTTTTACGATCTGTCAATTTTTGGCAACCCTCTAAACGAAGCTTTAAAACTTGCCCTTAGCATTATTTTATCTGCACCACTTCTGCCTGAAAATCCATCTGGAGTGATTTTTTTAACCGATAAAAATGCCGAGCTTTTGCATTTAGCCTGTCACCTGGGTCTGTCTGATGAACTTGCGGTTAAGTGCTCAACGGTTAGAAAGGGAGAGTGTCTCTGTGGGCATGTGCTATATAATAAACAGTTAGGCCACTATCACCATGGAAATGAACAACACACCACAACCGCAACGAATTCCAAACCCCACGGTCACTATATAGTCCCGATTATTTCTGAAAAAGGGCGTATACTAGGGGTATTAAATATCTACCTGGACCACAACAGTAAAAAATCCGATGAGCTGGAGACTTTTTTAAGTGATGTTGCTTTGATACTGGCGATGATCATTACCAGAAAAAATTATGAAACCCGTCTAATCGCTTCTGAAAGTCGTTTTAGTTCCATATCAAAAAGTTCAATTGACGCTATTATCGCCACCGATCAACTAGGCCGAATAACATTTGCCAACCCTGCCACAAAAACAATTTTTGGCTATGATGAGCACGAACTAGTTGGCAACCTTGTCACCATAATCATTCCTGAAAGGTTCCGTGAAGCCCATAAAAGTGGTCTGCAACGGGCTGTGGTAACTGGCAGAACATCATTGATTGGCAAAACAGTTGAAATGATTGGCATAAAGAAAAACGGTGAAGAGTTTCCTTTGGAATTCTCAGTATCTATGTGGAAGGATGATGATAAAACTGCCTTCGCCGCTTTTATTCGGGACATAAGCAAACGAAAAAAAATATACAAAGCATTAATGCAAGCAAAAATTGAGGTGGAGGAGTCCCACGAAAAACTGGCTCAGGTAAATGAGCTTTTGGTAGAAGAGCGTAGTATAATTGAAAATGTTGTTTATAAAATCCATCAATCACCACTATTTGATCCCACCAACTTGCGTATATTGGAAAAACCACTGGAAAAAAACTCTGGAGATCTAATCTGTGCTGCCAAACGGGATGATGGTGCAAGAAGAGTACTGTTGGGAGACTTTGCCGGACACGGTCTAACAGCTGCTATTGCCGGACCTCTTATTTCTGAGATATTTTATGCCATCGGCATGGATATCCCCATAGAAAAAATGTTTGCTAACCTGAACACTCGCCTGTTACAAGCTTTAAACGAAGATATGTTTATGGCTTGCAGCTGTATTGAGCTAAACAAAGACAAAAACCTGGTTACCCTTTTTAATGCCGGCATGGTCGATATTTTTATTATCCGCAATGGCATAATAATTCATCAAGAACCATCCGGTTTTGTGCCACGGGGTCTTATTGATGTCCCAGACAAGGAGAAAATCACCTATCCGGTACAGCCAGGAGACCGTATATTCTTGTGTACAGATGGTTTTGAAGAGGCTACCAACCCAGATGGTGAAATGTTGGGAGAGAGTCAATTTAAACTAATTTTAGAGAGAACTATCCAACAAAACAAATCCCTTGAGTATATATTCTCAACAGTAGAAAGTTATCGCCAAGGGGGTAAGCAGGAAGATGACATGACTCTAGTAGAATTGATGTGTTGAGATGAATTGATTTATTGATATTATTTATTAATATGCTATAGTCACCGGGTTATGTTATACGCTTATTCAAGGATAGATCAAAATGGCTAAGAGCTCTTTGCGAGTCTTACGAGAAGGAAACAGCTTAATTTATCAAATTTCTGGATCGTTTGATTATAATCTTGTCAAAGTTTTCAAAAAAACCTACCAAACAGAAGGCAAAGCAGATCGCTATGTGGTTGACCTGATGTTAACAGAAAAAATTGACAGCTCTGCCATTGGTGGTCTGATGTATTTTCACCATTTTGCAGGTGGTAAAGGTGCAGATATAACATTGGCAAATGCCAACAAAGAGATTAAGCGTCTTTTAAATATTGCCCAGCTTCATCATGCCTTCAAAATAGAATAGATCGGTCTCAACCAATATAGTCTGTTCTAAAATTTGGGTTATCCTAGAAACGGCGGTTGGCGGTGCGTACATGGCGTAACATACTGGTTTAGCTGGTGTAACAGAGCAAATCGAAGTCACCTTATTGGTGATGAGACTTTGCTCTGTTATGCCAGATGAATCAATAGGTTGCGTCAGGTGCGTGCTGACAACTGCTGTTTCTAGGTTAATCAAGCAGTACCACTGCCAACACTTCGTTGCCACGACCAATGTACTCCAGCTTATCAAAGCTACCGCTTTTAGCCATTGCAATACCATAACCGTGGCTTTTGTATGAACAAAAAGGGTCTATACTCATATAGGATTGCCAATCAAAGCCTTCTCCCTGATCGCTAATCAAAAACTTGATTTCGTCAAAGGTACGTTCTACTGTTACTTCCACATATTTATCAGCATTTTCCGGTAACGCAAGTCGTCTCTCAACCTCTTCATCCCAGATATTTTTTTCATTCAGGACAGTTTTATCAGCAAAGGTTATTCCCAGGTTGCCATGTTCGATTGCATTGACAAAAAGCTCACGTAGACCAAAAACCCTCTTTTCTGGTTCCGGGCAGATAAGGGCCAGTTGCTCGGCAAGTTTTTTAGCGTCGGCCAAAGTTTGCAGTTTAAATTTTGCCTCTTGCATTAGTAGCAGGGCATCATCAAAAAGCTTAATTTTTTCTTGAAAAGCCTCCTGTATGGCGTAGTTAGACAGCCACCTCTCCATTGCCGGAACCAAAGAGTTTAAATTCTCTTTGGCAACAACATCACATACTCCACAATCAATCAGCTTTAGGGTTACATCCCGATCAATGTCGTCAGCTACCACAATAAAAGGAACTCCTCGCCCTTCTCTCCGCCAGAGAGTAAGAACTTTAGAGCTACAAAAATCGGCACTACTGCATTGAGCTATAAAAAGATCCCAGTTTCTTATCTCAAGAGCCTCTTCCATCTTGGTAACCGAATCAACGTGGAAACTTTTTACCTTAAAGTCCCTTTTGTTTAGTTCACCACGGAGTTTCTGAAAATCTTCTTCTGAATTTTCAATGACTAGCACATAAAATGTCTTATTTTCAACCACGGTCATAATCCTATTTTTCTAGAACCATCAGCTATGGTTTCTCTGGTTACTGAGTGGGATGATCAAGCAACCCTTTAACCATAGATGGCAGAGTTCGTATCATAATATAGGTAAGAATTGGCAGATGAACAATAAGCATAATGCCAATGACAACGTCAGCCAGTGACCAGACTAGTGCAACTGGCAAAAAAGGTCCACAAAAAGTCGACACGGCAAAAAACCAGCGATATAAAATTACATTACCACCCCAAAGATAGTTGTAGCAGCGTTCGGAAAAATAGGCCCAGTTGATAATGGTGGTAAAAGCAAACAGCCCCAAACAGACAAAGACTAAAACCCGTCCTATAACACCTAAACCAGTCTGAAAAGATGTAACAGTCAAATAAGCACCGGTCAACCCGTGCCAATCCCCCAAGGTGAGAATAACCAAACCGGTAATGGTACAGACAATAAGGGTATCTACCAAAGGAACCAGAGCAGCTAGGTATGCTCCCTGGGCAGGAGTATCATCGTTGGCTCCATGTAAAAATGGAGCAATGCCCATACCTGAAAAATGGGAAAAAACACCACGGGATACACCATACTGAATTGTCTGCATTATGGTATAACCTGCCACCCCCCCACCTATTGAATATGGGCTAAAAGCATAGGAAAATACCGATACAAGAGCTTTAAATGCCTCAGCAGGGTTGTTAAACAGAATAATCAGTCCACCGATAACATAAGCAACCACCATAAATGGGGCACTGGCGACACTGAAATTAACAATAGATTTGATGCCACCAACCACCACTATAGCCACAGAGACAAACAGTACAAATGCTACCAAAAATGTGGAAAAGCCAAGTTCATTGGTGACCGCATGAGAAACAGAGTTTGCTTGGATAAGGTTGGCACTAACCAGCCCTTGGAAAAGTATAAGACCAGCTAAAAGTGGAGCTAACGAAGGAAAACGTTTTCCTACGAACTGTTCTATATAGGCCATTGGGGTGGCATAAAGTGGTGACCTGGTATCTTTGGGTCCACTACTGACGGAGATATAGACAGAACACATTCTAAATGAGGCACCAGCAAGAGCAGACATCCACATCCAAAAAAGTGCTCCTGGGCCACCAAGGTGTATTGCAGTACCAACACCAGCCAGATTACCAACTCCAATACCAGCGGCGAGTGCGGTTATAAAAGCATCGGTATGGTAAATATGTTTATCGGCTTTTTGTTTTCTGCCTCCCCTACTTCGCCACGCCTGTTTAAGTACAGAAAAAGAGCGACGTAGAGCATATCCACGGGTCAGAACAAGAAATAGTACGCCGACCTCAAGGTAGATTAAACTGAGCAGTGGATTCCATATCCATGATGCCAACAACTCCATTAATATAAACTCCTATGGCACAATAATCTCACCTGTCTAACCTGTGAAAACAGCAACAAATACAACACATCAAAAATAAAAAACCAGCAATAATTGTATGGAAAGAAATTTATTAAAAAAGGATAAATATTTTGGTTATCTGGTAAGGGATAGAAGAAAACCGAGCAAGGCTTTAAAAAGCAAACCGACAACCAACGCAATTAATACAGCAAGGCCCAACTGTCGTAAAAATGTACTTTCTTTATTTGCCACTGCTACTCAACCAGAATGTTTCATAAATACTCCATGGTAGTTATTGCCATGGTAACATTCCCCAACAACCAGTTGTAAACAGAGCAATAAAACAATAACAAACAGGTGTTGGGGAACAAAAATATTATAATCTTTACTGATACAAAGACTAAAAGAAGCTAAACCGTTTTTTCTTGCAGTAATAATAACCACCAACTGCCCCTACTCCAATCAGCAACCAAGGATTAACAGCACCAAGGCTGAAACCAAGGACTTTTCCAGACATGAGTGAAGCAGGAAGGGCTTTAAGAGATGCTCCAGTAGTCATGGCAGCTGTTTTACCAGCGCCAGCTGCTCCAGCAGCTCCGGTAGTTCCAACTGTTGTTGTGGCTGCTGCACCAGTAGCTGCTGCGCCTTTAGCACCTGCGGCTTTGGCTGCGACAGTAGCAACCTTGGGAGCCTGAAACTCTAATGTACCCGGTCCCATAACGGTAACAACTTCACCTTTTTTTAATGTTGTGACAATTTCTTTAACAGGCATTTGTTAACCCCTCTTTTTTTTGCTCGATGTCAGCATTAAATATTTAATCTTTACCTACAAATTAAAAATAACATCCAGCAGTGTATCCTATAGTTATGCTATATTCCAATGATATTTACAAAACTGTTGGTTGGTTAGACTGTCCGAGAAAATTGTCTAATGTGTAGGTAAAAATGGCAAAATCCTTAAAACCCTCGAAAAAATTGTCCAGGAAAACCGCAAAGTCGGATAAAATGCCCAAAAAAGG
>JADFZS010000059.1 GCA_015232405.1 Magnetococcales bacterium
AGCCCACCAAACATAACGTGGGCCATGGATTGCAGCTGTTTTGTGACGGCAGCGTTCAGAACTGGGTGGTTATAGCCATGTATTGCACACCACCATGACGACATGCCATCAATCACTTTTTGACCATCATTAAACTGAAGCATTACCCCTTCAGCAGAATTGACAAGGTGGGATGGATTGGCCCCATGTAACGGTTGATAGGGGTGCCAAATATGATCTCGGTCAATCTCTTTAAAATTTGTCATAGTCAATCTGATGTGGCAAGGGTTTCCCGGACATTAAATTACGAACTTTAACTATCTCATGTGGATCAAATTGGGGACTCCGTCCCATAAGCGCTAACTAAAAGCAGGAGATCCCCCGGCTCTGCCGGGGAGGCAGCAATAGTTTGACATTTACTTGAGTCCACCGGGACACTCGCATGTTGTGAGCCGTCAAGCAAACAACAATAGAGGAATCCCGATGGACAAGTCAAAAAGCATAAATCACTCCAAATGGGAGTGCAAATATCATGTGATTTTTATCCCAAAGTGCCGACGACGTACGCTGTACAAACAGTTACGTCAATACTTGGGAGATGTGTTTCGAACATTGGCACAGCAGAAGGAGGGGTCTGTTCCGGTATGGGGCGAAATCCTACGCTAAGGGATTTTGCCTGTATCTCTTAACGATCTCTCCAACTGTATTTTTACTGATGCCAAGGTCACGAGCAATCCAGCGATAGCTTTTGCCATTTTCAACGAACTGGATAACTTTTGGGGCCAACTTATCAGATTTAGGTCGAGTGCCTGGTTGCCGTCCCAGTTTCTTGCCTCGCGTCTTGGCAGCAGCCAATCCTGATTTTACACGTTCACTGAGCAGGTCCCTTTCAAACTGTGCAACCCCAGCCAGTATGGTTGCCATCATGTGCCCATGTGGTGTATTCAGCTCGAACGTCATTCCGCTCATAGCAATCACTGAGACCTTCCAACCTGCAAGTTTGTGGAGCGTATCCAGGAGATCCTGAGTGGAACGACCCCAGCGAGAGAGCTCTGAGACCAAAACCGCATCAATCTTCCGTGCCTGCGCCAAATCTATAACTCGGTTACGTGCGATACGGTTTGCCTTTGTCCCAGAGGCTATTTCTTTGAAGATGCCAACCACTTCAAAGCCTCCACGATCAGCAAAAGCTGATAGCTCGGTAATCTGCCGTTCACAGGACTGATCAGCAGTAGAAACCCTAGAGTAGATGGCAGCGCGCTGTCCCAATTGAACCTCCTTGAATTTTTGTCTTGCAACCTCTTGATTCTTCTGGCCTGATTATTGTCCAAAATAATCTATAGATCAACTGGGACAGTATTATATGCCAAGACGTAATATTCTGACCAAACGCCAACGCTCGGCGCTTCTGGACTTGCCGAAAGATGAACCATCGCTTCTGAAACACTACACGTTGGACGATGATGATCTGGAGCATATTCGTCAACGTCGTCGTTCAAAAAATCGGCTTGGTTTTGCACTACAGCTTTGCGTCCTGAGGTATCCGGGACGAACCCTGACACCAGGGGAAATAATCCCTTTAGAAGTCTGTCGGTTTTTGGCGGCACAACTCGGTCTGAAGGCAGACGATATCATCCAATACGCTGCACGCGAGGAGACACGCCATGAACATTTATCCGAACTGCGGAAAATCTATGGCTTCCGCTCTTTCTCTGGTCGAGGAGCACATATCCTAAAAACTTGGCTTGATCGACAGGCTGAAGATGCCTGTTCAAATGAAGATCTTGCACGGAGGTTGGTAGAGGAATGCCGCAGGACGAAAACCATCCTGCCAGGTCTCTCAACAATTGAGCGGTTATGTGCTGATGCCTTGGTGGCCGCTGAGCGTCGTATAGAGGCCAAGATCGCAGGTCGCCTTGATACGGACATCCGAACAGCCCTTGATCAATTACTTTCAGAAAAGGTTGATGATCACCTGACCCGGTTTGTTTGGTTACGGCAGTTTGAGCCAGGGAACAATTCAGCTGATGCCAATCGCTTGCTGGATCGCTTGGAGTTTATCCAGGGACTTAATCTTACCGACAAGATCATAGTAGACGTGACGCCTAGCCGTGTCACCCGGCTACGACGTCAGGGAGAACGCTATTTCGCGGATGGTTTGCGCGATGTGTCCGATAATCGCCGATTGGCTATTGTTGCGGTCTGTGTCGTGGAATGGCGGGCTAGTATCGCTGATTCCGTGGTTGAGACTCATGACCGGATCGTTGGAAAGACTTGGCGTGAAGCAAAAAAACTTTGTGATGCCTGCATTGATGATGCGAAAACTACTGTTCACCGGACACTTCAATCCTTTACTGATCTAGGTGGAGCCTTGCTTGAGGCTCAAGATGACGAAGCATCACTTGAACAGGCTATTTCAAGAAATCTGGGATGGACCGGTTTGCGTGATCTCGTAGCTACCGCAGCAAGCCTGACCAATACGATTTCCACCAATCCGTTGGCCTATGTAGTTCGGGGATATAGCCGCTTCCGCCGTTACGTGCCACGTATGTTGAAAATACTCGACATTCAAGGGGCACAGGTTGTGGCACCGTTGCTAAATGCAGCCAATTTTATCCGGGATGGCGGTCAGCATGACCAGCCAACCACCTTTCTGCGTCGAACATCAAAGTGGCACCAACACCTCAATGCTCATCAGGATGAGAATGGGCGGTTATGGGAGGTTGCCGTTTTGTTCCATCTACGAGATGCTTTTCGATCTGGAGATATCTGGCTACGCCATTCCCGACGTTATGCCGATCTTAAACAAGCCCTTGTCCCCCTTCAGGTCATTGAGTCTAATGCCAAGCTGACAGTACCTTTTGATCCCAAAGAATGGTTGGTAGATCGGCGCGTCCGGATGGATATCGGTTTTAGGCGACTATCAAAAGCTGCGTGTTCTGGAACCATCCCCGGAGGCAGCATCGAAAACGGTGTTCTGCATATTGATCGACTATCTGCCAATCAGCCAGAAGGCGCAGATGAGTTGGTCCTCGACCTCTACAAACGTATCCCGGAGACCCGCATCACTGACATCATGATGGAGGTGGATGTTGTAACCGGTTTTACGGATGCTTTCACTCATCTGCGTACAGGCGCACCGTGCAAGGACAAGATTGGACTCCTGAATGTTCTGTTAGCTGAGGGAATCAATCTCGGTCTCAGCAAAATGTCCGAGGCATCAAACACCCATGAATACTGGGAGCTGATGCGCTTGTCCCGCTGGCATGTAGAAAGTGATGCTATGAACCGCGCCCTAGCCATGGTGGTTGAAGCACAAGCCAAACTGCCTATGGCGGCATTCTGGGGAGTAGGTGTCACCGCATCCAGCGATGGTCAATTTTTTTCTACCACGCGACAGGGCGAAGCGATGAACCTGATCAACGCTAAATATGGCAGTGAACCTGGGATAAAGGCCTACACTCACGTCTCAGATCAGTTTGCTCTCTTTGCCACTCAGACTATCCCCGCTACGGTCAATGAAGCACCCTACATTTTGGACGGGTTGCTTATGAATGAAACTGGCAGGCGCATCCGCGAGCAATATACTGATACCGGTGGGTTCACCGATCATGTCTTTGCCATCACATCGCTTTTGGGTTATCAGTTCATCCCACGCATCCGTGATTTGCCATCCAAAAGGCTTCACGTATTTGACCCCGGCACGGCTCCAAAAGAGTTGAATGATCTGGTCGGCGGCAAGGTAAGGGAAGAATTGATTATATCAAACTGGTCAGATACTTTGCGCATAGCAGCCACCATGCTAGCTGGAACAATTGCTCCGAGCCAACTCTTGCGAAAACTGGCTTCATCTCCTCGACAAAGTGATCTGGCTGTTGCCTTGCGTGAAATAGGGCGTGTTGAGCGTACGCTTTTCATGATTGACTGGGTTTTGGATACCGACATGCAGCGTCGTGCGCAAATCGGCCTGAATAAAGGTGAATCCCACCATGCCTTGAAAAATGCTCTGCGAATTGGCCGCCAGGGCGAAATCCGAGACCGAACTTCTGAGGGGCAGCATTACCGCATGGCGGGGCTCAATTTGCTTGCAGCCATTATCATCTACTGGAATACTGTTCAGTTAGGTAAGGCAGTCATGATGCGGAAACGCGCCGGTTTCCCTGTCCAACCCGAGCTCTTGGCACATATCTCGCCCCTCGGATGGTCTCATATTCTGCTGACTGGTGAATATAGGTGGCCAAAAGGGAAACTAAATCCCTTAGCGTAGGATTTCGCCCCATACCGGAACAGACCCCTGTAACAGTCTTGTTGTTCGGCAAGGTTGCCTTTTGACTGATAAACCTGAATGTTAGGAATGGTTGTTGTGCCATGGTTATTTATAAACGGCATCTTTACCTTCACGCGTATGTGTGCAATGGCTGATAAATTGTACTATCACTCAATGTGCTGGAACTACTCTTTGAGAGGTTGTTCTCTAACGTAATTGACTAATATGCCCCTCTTGTATGTAGCTAATGCATCCTTATGAACAATTGATATACATATTGGCTTTCCATCCCATATTATTCTCGTTTCCAAAGCTTTTAATATTGGCTTCCAAGAGGGATGGCGTGGTCCATATAAAGAACTATTTAAATCAGCATTCAGGTTGTCTGTAATGTTGTGGTTAGCAAGTTTGAATTGTTGTTGTATCTTGCCCAAAATAACCCAAGCAGAATCCTGATTGTATTGCAATACTATTTGGATTGTGCAGATTGGCCAACCGACACGAGTGGTGTGCCATGAGGTGAGCTCAGTACCAATTTCAAAGTAGCTGGCAAGCGTGTTTTTCTGTATTGCTACATCAGCAACGCCGTTCACTAGTGTATACAAATGCCGTGCTAGTTGGGATAGGTGGGGTTCAAAATCTGATCCCCACTGTTCAAGAGTGTTTTGGATGTGCAATGCAGTGGTAGGCATTAGATAAGGCAAAATTTTGTTAACGATAGAATCAGCAACCTCAGTCATTCCTAATAAGATTGCATACCTAATGTATAGAGTTGCATGTTTTGCCCGGTTCAGGGCTTCATCTGCACTATATGTGTCAAAGTCTTTTGGAAAACTATGTGCAAGCACATCAAAAATCTTTACGATGAAAGCAGACGTGTCGCCACGAGTAGCTCTATGGATTTCAGAATTCAGATTTGACAAATCATTGTCGCATGGTTGTAAGTTTCTAATGTCGTACAAAGATTTGCTGATTTGGAATACCTCTTTGTCGAATAAATAAATCTTTCTGGCCAGCTCCCGCACGTGTGCGGGGTTGCGTTCAATAATATCATGGAACAGGGCCGCGCAAATGCCATGTGTATCGTTGAACCCATTGTTGATCAGATCGATCGCCAGATCGATGGAATGTATCGTTAAAGTAGAACTCTCTCGTTGTGTAGGGTTTTCGATGAGCCCAGTCGACAAGTTGGTCGCTTGAAGGATTTTACATAATGCTTCTTGACCTAGCATGATGCGAGACAGATGGAATAGGGTTGCAATTTTGTTTGTTGTTTCCACAAAGCTTGAAACTGCCACAGATTTCATTTGTGTTCCCATTACATGCATCTCCTAATTGCTGTTCAGCAAGCCATATTTATGAGAAGTCAGATGATTATGGCCTCCTATGAACTGGATGCTTGTGAGTGAACATCCAGTGCTACTATAACTCACGCCCAATTCATGGGGAGGGCGGGGTAGTCGCATTGTGATCTCTAATCTGTACATCATGATCAACTTTGATGTTCAAGTTAATCACAATGGGCTTATCTGAAGGCGTGAGATTGAGTGAGCATCCGGTGATAATCTGTACTGCTAGTATCCAGAACACAATATAAACCGTTATAGTATTTGGCATTGAGTCGCTCCTCAATTTGTAAGCAGCCGTTGTATGCATAGTCGTATGGATCCATATGAGTTGTGGCAAGACTTAAGGCCACGGTAGGTGTGCATAACGTTGCGGACGTACCGCTCCGATTGTGGTGGTACTCCTTTAAACCTTGCGGCACACGTCGGACCGCAGTTATAGGCTCCAATACTTTTACGAATCGAATGTGGAAAGCGATCAAGCATTAGTCGTAAATAACCAACTCCAACCAAGGCATTGACCTCTGGGTTCCGAAGTTCAATGTGGGCAAATCCTAGATCTTGAGCCGCAGCAGGCACAACTTGCATGATACCGACCTCTCGGTGTTTTCCGAGAGGCAAAGACTGAACGCCACCAGATTCAATGTATGCCACAGAAATTGCTCCTAGTGGGTCTACACCGAGGAGTATGCCTGCTGATGCTACAAGGCTTAGATTGTGTGCTCTATCCTGGAGCTGCTCTGCTTGGGCAATTCTAGGAAGCAAATTGTACGTCACCATTAGGCAATAAGCAGTTATGAGTGCAATTCTGAAGTTCATTGGTGTCTCCTTCTTCCGTAATCAATTGGCAACATAAAATATCAGCAAGCCCATTTAATGCGCTGGTCCCATTCGAGCTGAGATTGGCCTAGTTTGAGGAGTAGCGGTTGGACAATTAGCTTGTGTTGTTAGGATCAGGCACCTTGCTTTCATCTGTAGTTTGCTGGTCAGTGTGTCCCCTACATGAGAGAGAGCTCTGGCAGCTAGTGAAGATGACATTGCGAAGGTTATGCCTGGCACCAGACTCATTATGATTGCCTCATTATCAATGCGTTGGGAGTTGTAAAGTGTGGATAGTGCAGCAAGCCCTTGTGCAATACTTATCACACCCAAAAAAGTGCCACCCAGGCCTATTTCTCTGCACAAATTATTTTTGGATTTAAGTAGGTTGATATTCCACTCTAGATTTGCGCGCAGCATAGTGTCATGTGGGGCTGAGCGTAGTTTTTCCAAATATTGTGTGCCTATGGTATATTTTTGATAGAAAACTATGCTCCATCCCAAAAACAGCATGACCATTGGTAGGCCAAGAAATCCAAAAAATCCTATTGATGAATCAAAAAGATCCTGAAAACTCAGCTGGTTAATGAGCATGATCACTGCTGTGATAATTGGGCAAAGAAAAAACAGTTTAAGATAGATATTGCGGTTCATGATAAAAACTCCTTTTATTTGGAAGCATTCCACTTATTGATTTCAGGAAACCACTCTTCTGGTACATAACCAATTCTAATTGTGACTCCTTTCTTGAGCTGTTGTATGAGTGGTTTAGTGATCTTTTTATATTCTATCCCAGACATCCTTGGGTCCTGCGCTATATGAAGTTCATTGGTAACAGAAACGGTCTTTAGCACACTATTTATTGCTGCCTTTTCCCCTGTTGGGGTAAACAGACCTTGTCTTGACAAGATATATGTTGGCGCGTTTGCTTTGACGTGTGTGGATGAAACTGAAGATTGTTCAAATATGGGTTGGCCGTACTCATGGGTTGGTTCAGGCGAAACCATTGATGCGAACAAAATGGTGGTTGCTGCAAATATTGCAGTAAGTGTCCATGCGCCCTCCGTTGCAGTTGAGTCAATCTGGTCGTGACTAATGTCCAGCATGTCCATTTTTTTCTCCTTTATGTGAGCCTGATCCGTTTGCCAGTGCCCTTCACGATAAGGATGACATATCCTGTCTTCGGCTCAATCTTGATGGTACAGTGAAGTGCCTTGTGTTTTATGTATGGAGTTATTCTACCCATAAGTTCTTCAGTGAACTCGACAGGAAACACCAACACCCCTCCTGGTATGGGCCACCCCTTGTCGGCAAACAGTGTTGGCTCAAAGAATGTTCCGTCTTTGGTTGTTACCTCCCCTTTATTGTCAACGAGAAGTTCTCGTGCTCCAGCACGCCTGACGAGCTTGTCCACCGTTTGCTGATGATCCCCGTGCCACTCAATAAAAATTGCAACACCATTCTGCTTTCCAGCAGGCGTCTGTGGCTTTAATGGAGTCTTCTTAATGGCTCCATTGTTAACAGAAGCTTGTTTCAGCATAGGCAAGCGTATGGTTGTCCGTGGTGAAAGCTGTTTGTCGTGTTTGGTGTGCTCAATACTCTCTAATGGCACGGTTCCCTTGAGATATGTCTCTTCTGGTTTGCTACATCCGTTACCAACCAGGGCAAAGCCAAGCACTATGATCATGATTCTCATAGCAAAAATACTCCTGTTTATTCGTCTAGCTCGTTCAGCATTATGGAAAAGGTCTGGTCGATCTGTTGCTGTGCCATCCGTAGTGCTACTCCAGAGGTATTAGCGACGCCTTGGTCTTTTGTGTCTGATACAGGGTTGGTTAAATGTTCCTTTTTCACTGTATAGGTTTTGGTAGAAGATGGTTTTTTGACCGGTTTTGGTACAGGTGCTGCACTCTTGTCGGTCTCAGTAATGACAGTCATAGACTTGTTAGAAGCCAAGAGAGAATCTTGGTTTTTACGGTGCAACATTTGTGAGACATCAAACAGTTTTGTTGCTGGTTCTTTGCTAGGCATTATCCTCATGGAGTGTTCCTCCATGAAATAGTTGGGTGAGTTATCCCAATGTAATAGGATAAACACCACAGAGGCCAGTGCCATCAGAGATAATGCATGGTGTTGGACTGTTCTCATGGCTGCACCTCCATTAATTTACGGTTTATATTCTCCAGAGTCTGGAATGCTGTCACAATGTCCGTTTGTTGGTGTTGTTTTAACAGCATGTTTTCGGTTTTTGACCAGTCTGTTGCATTAGCGTTGTTCTTCAGGCCAGTTTTTGTATTGCCAAGCCCAACCAGAACCCTGTTCATGACATGCTGGGTCACAGGGTTCGAACTTGAAGAAATGTTGAAATTGGTGGTCGACTCCCCAGGATATGGCATACCCTGCCTGGAATATTTTCGCCCAGCGAACCTTCTCATAGGAGCAGGAATGGGGTGGGGGTTTTCAGGTTCCAAATTGGCAGTGTCAGGTGTGTTCGGTGGTTCAGTAGGCTTGCCGACCATAACCTCGCATTTAGGGTGCTCAGGCGCGTTGCTGGGTGTGGGTTGTAATAAGGACGAGGTCTGCAAGTGTTGCAAGTACGCCCAGCCTGCCATGCCTCCAGCCATTACTACCAGCAGTAATGAAGATCTAACAGCAGGGGGTCTGAGTGTTGTCATCATTTTCTGTCTCCTTAAAAAAGGCCAAGCAAACGGCCTGCTTGACTGGCATGTGTGGCCGTATTCAAGCCGCGAGCACGATAGATTTTGCTCAGAGATAAATTGAAACAATCATCAAGTAAGACGCGCCCTGCGGTGCTCCCTTTTACTTTTGCTTCTAGGTGGGGAAACAGACACGCAGCCCGCTTTGGTGAAAACAATCTCCCATAACCCAGCTGCTGAGCTCGGGTAAATGAGATGGAAAGGTGCTGTACTTCCTCAGGCATGTTTCTGAATTTGGCGCCACTTCGACTTAAGGTTTCATGCGCCGCTCCATTTATTAAAGCGTGGTACAGTTCGTCTTTTAACTGCCCTGATGCAGGTGCGATCATGGGAGTCATCCCAACAGTCACGATAACTGTAGCCTGAACTAAATAACCTTTAAGGTTTTGTTTCCATGTCAACATCGAAATTTCCTCCAGATTAGTGGACAAATTTAAAGCAAATATGACTAGCGGTGAGGATTGTTTTCCCGCACCGAGTTAGTCTTGCCACTCTTTTGAGCAACGATATTCAAACGGCTTTGCAGATAGCTTGTAGCCTCAACGGTACGTATGAGGCTCCGGTCTAAACCCTCGAGTTGACGGTCTATTACAGCAATATCTGCAAGGGTTTGACGATACTCCTTATCAACTAATTGAATTAAGCTGATCCGTACACGAACGGGAGCTGGAACACCATTAAGCGTATGCTTTTGGCCTTGAATAATATGCTTAAGGCCCGGGATGTTGCTCCAGACCTGAAGCTCTTGATCTAGCGTTTGGTTCTCATCGCTAGCTGTATCATTGTCCACCATATCTTGTCCTAACTCTTTGATAGCAGCATCATAGTCACTTTGCCTTGTGCTACCATTTGCAGCTGTATTCATATAATCAGCAACTTTACGAACATGTTTTTGGCGGTATGCTAATAGGGACTTACCCCGTTCGTTTTTTAGTGAACGCTGGTGCTTCTTTTGTAGTATCCTGCTCTTGACGTATTCTGCGGTTGAATTGGTGAAGGATATGGCTGGAACCAACCAGGTTAGAGAGTTTGGGTCTTTTTTGACTGCCAACATGGCCTGCTCAAGCTTCCGTTTTGCTGATTTTTTTTCATTTACCTTGTTAGTGGCCTGGTCATACTGTGCCTGCTGAACAGAGAGGTGATCTTCAAGGCCTGCTTTAAATTGTCCGAAGTTGACAGTTTCCATTGGCAGTGAGACCGTCTCTGCCATTGTTATAGTCGGTACAGCGGCCAATGAGATTGCGACAGCTGCCGTACAAGTGGCTTTGGTTGCCACACGGCGACAACGGCGTAAACATTCGGATAGTTGATTGAGAATGTTGTTCTGCATGGTTCTTATCCTTTTCTTAAAAGTTGAACTTGGACCCTGCTCGGATAATTTCCTTAGCTTGGGCTGAAAAACCCTTGTAGGCCTTCATTTGCCCAAGGGCTCGGAATGCATCTACATAGTCAGTACCATCGGGACCAATAGCTTTATCATCAGGGCGGAATCTTTTGATAGCTGCTTGGAATTTTGAGGAATTTCCCATGACAAACGCGCCGTGCAAGGCAACCAGGTTGGCTTTAATGCGCTCATCCTCGGGCAGGTAGTCTTTCATTGCACATGCTTCAGCCATGGCGGTGCGCGTTTCCAAGTTTCTTTCTGTCACGATTTGCTCATAACAGTTTGTTGATAAAGTGTGCTGAACTGCGGAAATTGTTTGGCAGCCTGCTAGCATTGTTGTAAATGCTGCGCTGGCAGCCAGCGTCTTGATTTGGATTTTCACTCGAAATCTCCTCAATGTCATTAACTAGTTAATGTCAAAACCACATGAAACATGATTGCTAACTACACTCAAAATCGGTATGGCTTAGCGTCTTCTTCCTCTATCTGATGTTTTCCAGATACGCAGCCCGTTCGCGTTTGGCTTGCCTGGGGGAAATTCACGTTCTTTGAAGATCAGTGGCCTCAACACGCTGGCCGAAAGTTTTCCTTTTTGAAATGCAATATGTTTGAAATTCGTGTTGTTGGATAGAACCGCGCCTGCCATCAGCCAGGCCACAGCACGATTTAACACCCTGGTACTCAAGCAGTGTTTTAACCTTTTGTTTGGCTGCATCTTCTAGCTCCTTATGATGTTTGGTGTTTGTCCATTGCTATATTTTCATATGCACTAAGCACAACACTAGACCATGAGCCTCAAAATGTCCTTACGGGCCACGTTAGGCTCAAATCTGAAGGAAGTCAAGAAAAAATTGAGATAATATGAGGAAAATATGTGTCCAAAATTATAAAGGCCTCATTGAGTCCTGTGTATACCTGTAAATGTTTGACATAAGTGCGCAACGCTCATATACTGTTTATGTCAGACAGTATAGGCTCGGCATGTCTTTGATATAATTAGTTTAAAAATTTTGGTGAAGAGGATGTTTATTAAATATGGCAGAAAAACGTGCATTAAAAGAGAAGGAGGAGCTACCGAAAGGGCCTCAGCCTCTCAGAACAATAAAAGAAAGATTTTCGGAGTATGTAAACCAAGTTACTACAGAGTTCGAGTACACATACATCAGAAAAGGTGGAATGCGTGGAGGTGTAGTTGTTGCTGCCGTATGTCCAATTCAGCATGTTGAATTTTTAGAAAGTCTCAAGGTTGCGAATACTTCAGAGGAGCTTCTTGAAGTGTTGCGTTCAGGGACACAAGGAGAGGAGAAAGCGCGTTTGGTCGATACTCAGTTGTTTGATGAAATCGCCGCAATAATGGCCGACAGACCCAAAGACTTTTTTAGCGTCGCCTCAATGCCTGGTACCCAAGTAAGTCGCGATCAAGATGGCGTTATCAAACAAATCAATTTTGGGGAAGATGCCAAGGATGGAGGGCTCTTTAAAGTTGGCAGTTTGAATCTATCAGGCATGGCAGATGACCATTTTCTTACTGGTACCATAAAGACTTTCTCAGAAAATACTAAGTTTGAAATCCATTTGTCCAACGGAACGATTCTGAAAAGTGATGAGCTGACCGCCGTGACAAAAGAAGGTGAAATATCTCTACACATAATGCCAGTTCCGATAGAGCTACCAATTGACCTCGCACGCACCAAAGTAAAAATTGTCGAGCGGTAGAATGTACTCGTTTGACATACAGCATTCTTTTAATAAATCCTGGCAGGATGCAGCCGTTCTTTTTGTATCCAGAGTAATGGTGGAGACAAGTATGCCAACTTTATCAGAAAAGCTTGCAATTGCAATCATTTATGTCGTGAGAGAACCTTCGTCCGAAAACCACGTATACTGGGATGGGGCGTTGCCACCCATACCTCAAATCCCAGAAATTGAGGTTGAAGAAGAATTCAACTTGTATCTAGAGCCTGATGAGCAAACAAAATGGTATGCATTCCTTCTGTGTGAAGATTCCAGTGGTGAAGTTTATTGGCTTGCTCCGCATTTACAGTCAAGGATTGCAAATACAAAATTTGATGAGGGTGAAATTTCGTACCCGTTTAAACAAGGGGAGCCGACCGGACTGCAGGAATTTATTGCTTGTTTCACTCAAAACGATCCGAACAAGTTGCGTCAAAACATTCTAAAAAATGGTCTGAAAGAGAATGGGGCTCTTAAAGATACGGCTATTGATGATGTGTGCGTGTTTCTGAGAGCATCTGAAAAGGAAGTGTACCGCAGGCAGGTGATGGTGGTCGAAGCTGAGGATGGGTGCTGTAAATGAAATTCCTTGAGTTTCTCAAGCGATCACCTTCAAAAAGCTTACTTGAGCAGGCGAAAAAACTTGAAAAAGGAGAAAAACTTGAACAAGCACTCTCTTTGTATGTGCAAGCTTTGGGTGCGATTGACAAAGAAGAAAACAAGCAGGAAAGATTGAGAGCCTATAAAGCTTCCATTTCAATTGCCATGGAGATTGGAAAATTCTCCTTGGCCAAGGAGATAACATCTAACGCCATCAAAGAGGGGTTTCCTGCAAGTATTTTATCTCGCAGCTCTGTCAACAAAAAAAAATCTACAGGAACTGCCCAAGAGAAAAACAAAAAGGCTAACAGTTGGTTCGAAACTGGTACAAAATATTTTAAAGACGGATCTTATGAAGAAGCGCTTGAGGCATATAACGTGGCTATTCGGCTTGAACCCAAACACATAAGTGCCCATAACGATAGAGGAATCGCGCTACTGGAATTGGAGCGTCCTGAAGAAGCTCTGGAAGCATTTAATAAAGCTCTTAGACTTGACCATAAATTTGTGAACTCTCATGCCTGTAAAGGAATCACACTTAAGAATTTGGGGCGTTATGAAGAAGCTCTTGAGGCGTTTGGCGTAGCCTTGCGGTTTGATCCCAAATACGTGGTTGCCCAAAATGGTATTGGAAACACTCTTTTTGAATTGCAGCGTTATGAAGAGGCTCTGGAAGTGTTTGAGAAAGCTCGAGAGGTGTCTGATGATCCTACAATCAAATCAGGCCTATCCATAAATATAGGAAACACGCTTTGTGAATTGGAGCGTTATGAAGAAGCTCTTGATGAGTACAGCGAAATTATTCGGATTGATCCCACACTTGTAGACGCCTACGATAAGAAGGGAAACATATTTTATAAAATTAAGCGTTATGAAGAGGCTCTTGATGAGTACAGCGCAGCTCTTCGGCTTGATCAAAAATATGCACACGCTTATTACGGTAAAGGACAGGTGCTTTATGAGTTGGAGCGTTATGAAGAGGCTCTTGAGATATTCAATAAGTTTCCTGCGGCTTGTGATGATCCCATATTAAAAAAAATAGTGTGCAACTGCATAGGAGACACGCTTTTTGAATTGGAGCATTATGAAGAAGCTCTTGATGAGTACAGCGAAATTATTCGGATTGATCCAACATTTATAGACGCCCGCCTTGGTAAAGGAAAAGCATTTTGTAAAGTGGGGCGTTATAAAGAAGCTTCTGAGGAGTTTGACGCAGTTCTTCAGCTTGATCCCAAACATGTACACGCTTATTACAGTAAAGGTTATAATTTTCATCGCTGGGGGTATCATAAACTTGCTCTGAATGCGCATAACTCAGCTATTCAGCTTGATAAAAAGTATGTACACGCTTATTGCGGCAAAGGAACGGTTCTTGACGCCTTGGGGAGGTATAAAGATGCTATAGCGGCGTACAATACAGCTATTCAACTTGATCAAAAATATGCATCCGCATACACAGGCCGTGGCGAAATATTTTGGAAAACTGGAAGTAAAGAGTTGGCAATTCTTAACCTGAGAAAGGGTTGGCAGCTGGACCCTGGGGGCTGGTCGGTATCTATGGCATACTTGTCCAGGCTGGTTAAGTATCTTGGCGAGATATCTCCAGCTATCACAGACACTATCACTCCTTCATTCGATATCCTGTTCGATTTAGGGTATCTGGATCATTTCACATCCCCATTGGATGAGTATATTTATGATGAGAGACATGGCGGTTTGGGTAGTCTAGGATTAAAACTTTCTATCGAAAATGGGGAGTCAGAGCTAGTTTGTGAATTTGCAGGAAACGTAGAGGGATTGCCATTTGATATTGTCCTTTCGAGCGGTGAGCGTGTTTCGCAACAGTCGTTTAAGAAGGTAGGAAAGCAGGGGCGCTGGACGTTCCGAACAAATTTGAGAAGTTGTGAAAAGATAGTTCTCGGAAAGACGGTCATACGGTATTTGCCGGCTATGACAGACGGTCTTTTGGACCGATTGCGGCTAGACGCAGATTCCTGTTGGGAAACCGGAGAATGGGAAGAATCTGGACTACTATATGCTGCATTGACCAAAGCACGCTCAGACTTGGTTCAAACGTCTCGGAAACAAGCAGATCAAGAGGCATGGTTAGAGCACCCCTTATTCACGGAAGTTGGCACTAGGGCGGCCATGTCATTTTTAAAGGTGTGGGAAGAGAAGCGTGACAGTACCTTCCTAGCAAAGGCTGTTGTAGCTATCGAAACCTTCCAGGCTGTAAAAATGAGGTTAAAACTTGGCTTGCTTGAAATGATTGACTTGAATCTCCTGGAGAAGCTGTCTCCCACTCTCAAGGACAAGTATACAACTGCATCTGATGAATATGCGTCTGCACCAAAAACAAGGCAATTTGATATAGACGATATTGATTTGGAAGGAAAAGGTCTTCCTGCTAATTTTGAGGCTCATATAAAATTGGTTTCGGTCATCAATGAGATTGACAGGCATTATCCTAAGTGTGTCCTAAAAGATGCGAATGATTTGGGTGCAGAGATTTTACCTGAAGACCTAACAAAAATTGCTCGAGAGGTTAACCACCCCATAGCATATTTGGTGGCAGGCGAAATAGGTGGTTTTGTCATTTTTATAAATGGAGATAATTTCGACGCAATTACACTTCCAAACCTAGGTCAGGATGTAGTGTACCAAAAAGTACAGGATCTTATAGAGAAATACCGCAGCACTAAAAAGCTCAAAGAGCATTTGCCGGGCCTATGTGAGTGGCTTTGGGGTTCAGCCATGGGGCAAATTATCGCCTGGTTAGATGAATGTCAAAAAGACCGCCAGGTGAAAGATAGAGAGATCGTCTTGGTGACGACGGGGATGCTGGGGTTTTTCCCATGGAATGCGGCAAAAGAGAGCGGGAGTGTAGGGCAATATGCCATAGAGCGCGGTGTTATCAATTTTGTCCCGACGATTTTTTCGTGTCAGGTGTGCCCTGCCAAGAAAAACACGGAAAAGCCTCAAGGTATTTTAGCAATCAGCGTAGAGAAAAATACTGATAGACACACAAAAAATGTAGCTATGCACTTTGGAAGTAAACCGCAGCTTAGTATAAATAAAGCAACGAAACTCAGTGTGTTGGATGATTTAAGAGCAAATGCAAGAACAGCTATTCATTTTGCGTGTCATGGACAGACCGATTTGATATCTCCACGCAAGAGCGGGCTTCTTTTGGGTAACGGTACCATGCTGGAGGTTGAGGACATCTTATCTAATACAGATCTACTTACTGGAACCGAGCTAATCTCTATATGTGCCTGTGAAGTAGGGCAACGATCATCATTTGTGTTGACGGATGAATTTATTTCACTACCAGCATCGTTGCTGCAAATGGGAGCGAAGCAGGTTGTGGCTCCGTTGTGGAGGGTTAACTCTGGCCCGTCAGGAGCGTTGATGGAGAAATTATACCAGGGTTGGAAACAAAACTCTTACACACCTTCTCAAGCCTTACGTAAGGCTCAGATAGAGATGATTGGAGGGGGAGGGTACGCAGTGTCTGGGTCACAACTTGCGCCGACGTTAAATTCAAAATCGAAAAAAACGAATTCTGCTTCTAAGCCAGGCGTAGTAGAAGATTATTCTCATCCGTATGCATGGGCGGGTTTCCAGATGTATGGAGTGTAAGAGTGCCATTCCTCATAAATATCAAACGTCAGATGTGTCATCATAGACCACAATTCTGTAGAGCTCCTGAAAACCAATATTTTGTAAGCGATGTCTATACCCCGTCACTGGGTTCATCTAAACAAAGGTACACAAATGACCACAGGAATTGGTCACTGTGCTACTTCCTCGGAATGCTCCCGTCGCAACTCCTTGATGCGTTCAGGCGGAAAGTATTTGTAGAAAGCAGTTCTGCCGATCTTGAGCTGATCGATCACATCTCCGATGAATGGGTAATTTTCAGTATCTTGGGTCTATCCCAACAAAGGTACCGAAAGTCCCACAGGGATTTTGACATTGAATTGATATGACAGACTTTTTGGCGTTTCTGTTCCTCCCGAATTTTGATGTGTTTCAGGTGGCTGATTTCAGGGGTAGAATTCCGAGGGAATCTTACCCCTGAACGCCGTCGCATAGGATGGAGGTAAAATAGGAGATGGAAAATAGGTTGAAACCCTGCCTATTCAAACACCAGCCGAATCTGCTGTGGTCCTTTATGTACCTTTGTTTAGATGAACCCATCTCTGTGTGAATTCCCCTTGTGATAAAAATTTACACGTATCCCGAGCAGACCCCTAGTAGCACTCCTTTTTACCAAGATCATAATAGAATTGATGTGTAGGCCACTGTGTATCATCCTCCATTATAAGCCTGATGTTGATGGTAGCTGTTCTGCAAATGCCTCTATATTTTGAATTTTATCCGTGGTACGCGACTATTTTTTTACAGGTCTCAAAAAATTGTTTATTCAGGGCTCAAAAAAAGATTGCAATGTAGTTACGATGATTGTAGTCTATGTGGAAACTGATGTTAATTTCTACATAGGGGACTAGCCATGATCGTACTCATCGCCATTATGTTTTTCTGTTGGACCTTCATTGCTATGGGTTTGATGAACGCAATCACTAGCAGTTAGGAAACAGAAGGCAGGGTGCGCTGTAACAAGCCCTGCCTTACTCTATTTAATATCCAACAAGCAAACCCACGAATCAGCAGTTGGCTAAAATAAGGGGTGGTGTAATGAAATCTCACACGATGAAGTTTGCTCTGTATTACGGCCTGACAATGGATGCCAATTTGCGTTGGTTGGACACAAGTCTCATGCCCGACCTTGTCCTATAGCTTTTTATTTGTTTGGCAGCATTGCGCACACAAAACCCCATTTTTAGTTGGTTGCCTTGGGAGTTAAACATATGACCCCTTATGCTACTATGCGGACACAAAGAAAGCGGATGATTGTTGCCGCAAAACGTGTTTTCACTAAGGATGAAATAACAACAATTAAGAAAGCTCTTTTTGTCGCAGAGAAGCACCACATTGGACAATACCGTCATGATGGCAGTCTTTTCATGAGCCATCCAGTTGGAGTTGCTCAGTCCATGTTAGACTACGAATATGTCTGTTTCTCGTCATTTGTAGCAGCGATTTTGCATGATGTTTTGGAAGATGGGCAAGCAGCAGATCGCCACTCCGATGTAGCTTCCTTCGGTCCAGAAGTTTATGATATCGTAAATGGCTGCACAAAAATTCCGACAGATTCACACGGCTCTTCAACCTTGCAGAAAACCTACGGGAAATTGTTGCGCGCATCTGCCATCAACATAAAGACAATGGTGGTCAAAGGTTTCGATGTGCTGCACAATTCGCAATCATTTGATGTGCATTCTGAAGAGAAGGCCCGCTACAAATCAAATCTTGCACTCATTTATGTTGGTATATTTCGTCGCCTGGGTGCTCGGAAACTAGCTGCAGACTTATTAAACAACGTTCTACCATATCTTGAGCCAATTCAGTACCAGCACCTATATAAGACACTTGTGAAGGCCCAAAATGCAGGACAAAAAAGGCGCAAAAAAATCATCAGGCAATTCTGGAAAATTAAGGGGTTAAATTCCGTACTGCATGGCCAAAACGCTGTACGTTTTCAGGCTCACACTCTTGCCGAATATTTTCATGTCACTCCATCGAAATGGTTCATTAGCAACGTTAGACCACCTTTCTATACTATGGAAATATCTGTGAGGAACAATGCTGCAGCATGGTGGTTGCTCGGGAATATTCACAAGCTTTTCCAACCATATGCAAGAACAATAAGAGATTATTTAAACTCACCAAAACTGTCTGGGTTCCAAGGTTTGGCATCCCAGATCTTTTTAGACAAAGCACAGATGTATGGCGATGGGGTGCCGCTTGCTGTAACAATTGCCAAACCTTCGGATCATAAGAAAAACCAGTTTGGAAGTCTGTTAGATCCGTCAACACTTAACAATAAGTTCAAAACATTTAGGGAGGTTCTGCAGTCATTTACTCTCTCTGAAACAGATATTCGTATTGACGAATTGCCATATATAGGGTTTCAGGATCGTATATCAGTAATCTTCGCTCAAGATCGTCGCGCATTGGCTATTGGCCAAGGTGACAACATCCTGAGCTTTTATAGAATGTTGTTCCCTAGGGCTAAGTTTTTTAATGGCGCTGTCGTCAATGGCATAAAGCAATTTGATCCAGAGCTTCAATTACATGACGGTGATGTTGTAGATCTTCTTCGCCCATCATCACGTTCCATCAGGCTCCCAAAAGGTTGAGGAGGTGCGTGTTGAGTAATAACTTGGAAGCTTGGGCCGATGCTCTCGCCATGGTGATGACGTCAGATTATTTTACAAGAATGTTTAATGAGCGAAATTCTGGAGTTGTCCGTCTGTTCGCAAACAGACTATGGTTCATGTCCGGTAAAGGAGGTGTTGGGAAAAGCTTAATTGTGAGTGTTGTTGCAAAAATTTTTGCAGATACAGGCTATCATGTTTTGGTTATAGACACATCGTCGCTCGGTGGGGCACAAGCAATATTTGAGCGTGCTGATGAGCCTTTCAAATTTTATAATTTGGATATGTTGAGGCGTTCTGCGGTTTACAAAGATCTGGTTAAAGGGAACATAGGTTTAGTCAAGTGTTCAGTTTACGAATATATGATACATGACTCATTTCATAATGACATCAACCGCCATTTTGATTTTGTATTGATCGATACTGATGCAGGATTTCCAATCACAGCTGAGAGCTCCATAATGTGGGGGGACATTATCTTGATAACTACGCAAGATCCAGGGAGTATTGTAGGAACATCTGCTGTGATTGAAGCCATTCTGTCCAAACCTGAACTGAAGCATACATCAGTTGGAATGATAATAAATTTTGCGAAGCTGGCTTCAAAGAAGGTGATTTATGAGGCTTTAGCGTCACTTACTGACAGAAATGTATATGATGTCATTGATTTTCATGGATTGGTTTTGACATCCAATAGGTGACTGCATTTGCCTCGTATTAGGTAAGTATGTTCATCCATACATGAATTATAACAACAGGCCTCGTGGAAATTTTGGAGAGAACGATGATAAGATTGGTATTTATCAATGCTGAGGTAACTGTGTTGGACATAAATGACAGTCGGGTTGTCGAGCTTTGTTGTGTGGAGCTTCTCGACTGTACAATCGCGGCAACGCGGCAGTGATCTTATTAAGGTTGGATGAGTGTCAGCAGTCACCCCATACTAGTCCACCATGATCACCCATATGTTGCCACTCATAGTCGCCCATAGTAGGCCACCCATAATCGGCCATATGGTGCCACTCAATACAAATTCCTTGAATCCGGTTGTTAATCGAGCCCACCTCTCTGCATCTACTACAAATCAGAGAGGTGACAACCATGGCCGGAAAGGAAATAGACGTGTTTGAAGCAAGAGAATTAATCAGGCGGCTTAAGATGCGCCAGAGTGGCCGAAGCATAGCCACAGATTTGCAAATATCCCGAGATACAGTCAGGCGTTATAAGGAGTTGGCCGAACAGAACGAATGGCTCTCAACTGATGAGTTGCCCTCTGTCCAGGAAATAGAAAAGTCAAAGGAGGCCATTAAGGAAAAGCAGTTGGTTGCACATGAACAGTCATCGGTGCTGCCATTTGAGTCCCAGGTTAAAAAGTTGTTGGAGGCACCAAAGATGACAGTCACAGTTATTCATCAACGGTTGCAGGAACGGGGCTTTAAAGGGAGCTATTCAAGTGTAATCAGGTTTGTTCGCAATTATAGAGCACAACAAGACCCTGAAGGTTTTTGCCGTATGGAGGTAGCTCCTGGCGAGGAGGCACAGGTCGATTTTGGATATATCGGCATGATTTATGACCCTGTTCAATGCAAAGAACGTAAAGCCTGGGTGTTTGTGATGACTCTTTCTCACAGTAGGCATTTTTACGCAGAAATCGTATTTGATCAATCAAGTGGAACGTGGTTAAGGTTACATCAGAATGCGTTTATGGCCTTTGCTGGTATCCCTGCCAAAATAGTTTTGGACAATCTCAAAGCTGCCATTATCAAGGCTGCTATTTATGATCCGTTGGTACAGCGCAGCTATCGCAATCTGGCAGAACATTATGGATTTATGATAGCTCCAAATCGTCCTCACACACCTCGCCACAAGGGGAAGGTTGAGAGAACAATCCGTTACCTCAAACAAAATTTTCTTCCAGGTCGTAGTTTCCGTGATATTGCGGATGCCAACGAGCAGCTATGCAAATGGAATGATGAGATAGCGTCACTTCGCATACATGGCACAACTGGCTGGAGACCTCTGGAGAGGTTTGAGGAGGTGGAGCAAGAAGCATTGTTGTCGTTACCGGATGGGTTGTGGAGCCCCTCAGTTTGGAAAAAGGCCAAACTGCATCCAGATTGCCATGTTCAGATAGACAAATCCTTCTATTCTGCACCATTTCGATTGATCGGAAAGAAGTTGACAGTCCAGATAGTTGGCTGTCAGGTACGTATATTCAATGGCTTGGAGTTGGAAGCAACTCATCAGAAAGCATTATCTCCGCGAACACGGCAGACCAACCCTGATCATTTGCCGCCAGATAAAGTGCAATTATTGATGGCAACACCATTTGGCTGTCTGCAGCGTGCAGAAAATATTGGGCCATCAACATTACAATGGATGCATAGGTTGTTGGGAAATCGGGTTACAGATCGCCTACGTTCCGGTTTGGCAGCCTTACGATTGGCCGACAAATATTCATCAAAACGTTTAGAGGCCGCTTGTCAGCGTTCTCTAGATTTTGACGATATTTCTTATGGCACTCTCAAGCGAATCCTAGTCAAAGAACTGGACCAACAGCCCTGGAAACACCTATTGCCGCCATCACCATCGGAGCCAATCAAACCATCAAAATATGCTCGGCAACCAGATTATTATTTTCCTGACAGCAAGGAGATACACTGATGAATATTAGTCACCATTTGGAGCCAAAGCTAAAGAAATTGCGGTTATCTGGGATGTTGGAAACTTTGGAGGATCGGACCCAGCAAGCTGTCTCCCAGAAATATTCATACGATGAATTTTTGGAAAGACTATTAGAGGATGAAATCGAGCGCAGGGAGCAAAAACAGTTGGCCCTGCGATTACGTCGCGCCGCTTTCGACCCCAGCAAGACATTGGAGAATTTTGATTTTTCATTCAATCCAGGCATTAACAGGCAGGCTATCCAAGAGTTGGCCATTTGCCGATTTATAGGCAGAAAAGAGAACGTGCTGATCTATGGTCAGACCGGGGTTGGAAAATCACACCTGGCCATCGCATTGGGTCATGCAGCCTGCCGTAAAGGGCTGGATGTTTTGTTTGCCAATGTCCACCAAATGTTGAGCCATATTAATTCTGGTCGTGCAGATGGCAGTCATACAAAACGCTTGGCAAGTTATCTTCGTCCTGCACTGCTGATTCTGGATGATATGGGATTGCGGCCAGTCTCGACATCTGGTGCTGAGGATCTTTATGAGGTCATCAACGGAAGGTACGAACGTGGATCAATCATGATTACCAGTAACCGATCCCCAGAAGAGTGGGCAGTATGTTTTAGCGACCCATTATTGGCAAATGCAGCTCTGGATCGCCTCAATCATCATGCACACCATGTGGAAATTACAGGCTCCAGCTTTCGGGCGCACAGAAAACAAGGAGACAAACTTATACGGATGAAAGGAGGTGCTGCTGACAAGAAAAAGAGGTGAAGGAAAAAACGGATTTCAAGGGTGAGTGAGATATTATTTGTGGCCTACTATGGCCGACAATCGGTGGCCTTATATGGGCGACTATTGACAGAGCAAGTCGGCCGTTCCCAGAAAAACTGTGAGGAGGATAGAGAGTGAAAGTGCGTATAAAACATGCCCCTATCGTATGGGCACCTCAAAAATGATGATGAAAAAAACGATCGGTATTTTAGGCGGTATAAGCTGGGAGTCAACTTTTTCGTATCTCAAAATTATCAATCGTTTGGTACGCTCAAGCACTGGTGGTGTCCATTCACCAAAAATTCTGCTGAGTACAATTGACTTTGGAGAAATTTTGCCATTGTACCATAACGATACGTTGGAAAAGTGTGTGCCGCAGTTAATACGACATGCGAGGAAGATAGAACGTGGAGGCGCGGATATATTGTTAATAGCATCAAACACGATGCATAAGTTCTACTATGAAATATCTCAATCGATCACTATTCCCGTTTTGCACATTGTTGATTGCCTGGCTAATGACATTCGGCCAAATAACGCCAGTAAGGTTGCCTTGCTGGGCACACAAATCACTATGGAGCACTCTTTCTATAAGAATATGTTTGCCAATAAATATGGAGTAGATCTTATTGTGCCGGACGTGTCCGACAGAATTGTTGTCAATCAAATAATTCTTGAGGAGCTGTGTGCTGGGATCATATCACACTCATCCAAAATGGTAATTCAAGAAATAATCGGTACTCTCAGCCAAGAGGCTGAAGGGGTCATACTCGGCTGCACAGAACTACAATTGCTAGTTACTAACGATGATGTAGATGTCCATTTGTTCGATTCAACTGCCATCCATGCTAAGGCTGCTGTAGATTGGGCTATATGTGATTAAGTGGCCGTTTATGAACTTCCAAACGCCTGGTAAGCTGCCCATACATACGGGTGGGATAGATCGTTGTTTGTCGTCGCTCCAGATCCTGCCTCACAACTGGTGTTCCACAGAAGCCTTCCTGCTGCGGTTGGTAGTTTCTGCTGATGAATCATCTCAATCTGGGCATATCTCAGGGCCTGTGCTGGGGTAATTGTCTGAGCATTGTTCTGGCGCCATATTCTATACAAGTCTTGCATCAACCACTCCGAATGGTCGCTTCGGACTTTCCACAAGGGTGCTACTACCGTTTTAGCTCCGGACTGCAGCAGCGAGGATGGAAGGGATACTGCCTCATCAGAAATAACAATTGAGCGCAGAGCTGTCTCACAGGCACTGAGAGACACAAGCTCTGTACCGCTCAACCGATTTTGAACTGACAGAATATCTCTTACCTTGAGCTCTTCATTTCTACTTAAAAATAATCGGCTCTCCAAAGGATTTTTTAAATCGGCCAATCCGTGACAGGCAAAATGAATCGCGGTCTTGTTACTCAAATGCCCCAATACACCATTTCGTGTCCTATCTTTTTTGGTCAGGGGTGTTGCACCAAAGAGCTTGGCAATCGTTTTTGCTTGTCCTTTGGTCTCTGCAACCGTGCCCACAGACAGAACGCTCTGTGGGGCGTTTGCGCCCTCCCTTGAACGATCTGTGTGCAGAGTACGGATCGTCGGCACGAAACTGATACATATGTCCATAATGGCAAATTTCTTGCTGCCTCTGTCTCTGGCTGCATGCCATGGGAAAATACCGAGCGTTCCACAAGCAACTATTGATATTTCCTCCAGGTCTGTTTCCCCTTTCTTACGAGCCCGTGTTGAGAGCCATTCTACGATGGATCCCATTGCTGATTCCCAAAGCCATTCACAAAGACCAGGCAGGTATTCTCTGAACCTCTTCTCAGAACTTGTCTCGTCCAGAACGTGATGTTCTGAAAGTTCTTTCACTTTTTCACGGACAGGGTTTTCTCCTAAGAGAGGTAGTGGTATAGCTGCAAAGCCAGATTCGTACACAAATATTACTGCACCTTGATCACGTCCTGCAGTGAGGTACACTACAGGATGGCCCACCTGTTTGACCGTCTCAATCAGGTCCTCTCGTAAAATCTCTGATTCCAAGTGATCCACACCCTTTCGAGCACATTCAGGGTACAATTTCCGGATCATATCGATGGTTTGCATCATAGGGTCCATCCCAACAAAGGTACAAAACGCGACATAAGAATTAGGTTTTATTCAGCTTGGTTAGGCCATGCCTTTTGAGCCAGTTGTTGAGGTTGGCTGGCGTAGTTTTGTATCGATTAGCAATGAATTTCTGAGTTGACCCGTTGGCAAGCAAGGCTTCGATTTCTGGTCGATATTGATCCAACTTACTTTTACCTGGTCCTTTGGGCCGTCCCAACGGCTTTCCTGATGCCTTTCTGGCTTGAAGAGCTTCCCTGGTCCTGGATGAAATCAGATCCCGCTCAATCTCAGCGGCCATGGAAAAAGCCATGGCGATAATCTTACTTTGGATTGTGTCATCGAGCTGCCAATTCCCCTTGAGAGCATAGACTCGAATTCCTTGCTCTGTGGCTATGGAAAGAATTTCCATGCATTCAAGCATGGAGCGTCCGAGACGGGATAACTCACTAACAATCAAATTGTCGCCGGTTTTGAGGTTTCCAAGAAGGTCAGCAATCTTACGCTTGCGCCATGGGACTTTCCCAGACACCTTTTCCTCAACAAACGTAACCTGACCCAGATTTTTGCCATTGGCAAAACTGAGGATGCCGGCCTTATTTTTGGCAAGATCCTGATCAGAGGTAGAGACCCTGAGATAACCGATGGTTTGGGTGGTGTCTGAGCTCATTATTTCCTAAATTCGATAAAAACATCTTGTTTCGAAATATATAATAATCTATCGCATACTGTTATCAATGTAATTTACTTGATTTATGATATGTTGGAAACGATCGTTTAAATGATAATTTTCGACCTTCAAGGTTATTCATGGCACGAATGCAAATTTTGAGCTCGAATGAATACATGATATTCGAGGCTCCACCTCTCTTTGATCACCGGGATCGCAAGAAATTTTTCGAGTTCTCCAAGCCCTTGCTTGAGATAGCACAAACCATTCGCAACCCTGTTTATCAGGTCTACTTTCTGGTTAGTTGTGGTTATTTTCGAGTCTCCCGGCGATTTTTCCCCCCGAAAGATTTTCATCAGCGTGACATTAAGTATGTTGCAAGCCGTCTTGATATGATTCTGGATGGTTCTCAGACCGAGATTTATACTGACCGCACTCGCCAACGACACCAGAAGCTCATTCTTGATTTCTATGGCTTCAGATCCTTCGATGCTGACACCGAAAACACCCTAAATATCGAAATATCCGCCATGGTGCGAACACACCTGAAACCGAAGCTGATTTTTCACCGTTGCGTCGATTTTCTGATCCAGAACCGGATGCAGGTGCCGAAGGCAGGCACCCTGGTCGAACTTGTTCGTTCTGGACTACATGCCCGCAAGGCTGAACTGATGGTATTGATGGACAAGCATCTGTCTGACAAAACCCGTCAACTGCTTGATATGTTGTTCACCACACCGGACAACCAAAACCAGTATCGGTTAACCTTACTCAAAAAACTCTCTCACTCTACCAAACCGTCACGGGTCAGAGAATGCGTCACCGACTTTGGAACACTTTCGGAGCTTTACAATCAGCTTGAAGGCATCCTGGCAGTTCTTGACCTCGGTCACGCTGGAATTCGTTACTATGCAGGCAGTGTCTTGAAGGCTGAAATTTTTCAGATACAACGTCGTGAAACTGCAGACCGTTATATTCATGCCACCGCCTTTGTGGCACATCAATTTTATCGCATTCAGGATAACTTGATTGATATCCTGCTCAGTGTGGTTGCTTCCTTCCAGACAGCTGCATTACGTGAGCATAAGGAACGGTCCTATGAAAAGCGAAAGGAACAGAACAAGCGTCTGAAATCATTAATTAGTGATCTTGATAAATCGGTATTCGGCCTAATCCATGAAATACGACAACAGACCGAAACCGAAGCACTATCTGATACAGATAAAATAAGAAATATTAAGATGTTACTCGATCAAAGCAGAGATGGAGATTTTGAAACCCTTAAGTCCGACCTGGAGAGTTCCGGGGACGATCAGGCTTATTATGAGGTACTGGAAGAACGTTCATTGCGTTTACAAAACCGCCTCAGCCCAATTCTCAAAGTCCTGACATTCCAACCAAATAGCCGAGCATTTCGTCTGATGCAAGCCATTGATCACTTCAAGACCAAGGACGGGGTAATCAATGATCAGGCACCCATGGATTTTCTGGAAGATAACGAGCGCAAGGCCGTGATCCGGGATGACGATACTTTTCGACCTTCACTCTACAAGGTATTCCTGTTCCTGCATGTCTCGGGGGCCATCAAATCTGGCAACCTGAATGTGCAGCATTCCTATAAATACCGTCCAATGGATACCTATCTCATTAGCCCGGAACGTTGGCGGCAGGAAAAATCGCACCTTATGGAACGGGCAGGGCTGACAGAGTTTCTTGATCCTAATTCGGTGCTGCAAGCACTGGATGAAGTACTTCATACCCAGTATCAAACCACAAATTTCAGGGCCAACAAAAACACACACCTGAAACTCCGGACGGATGGAAAATTCCATATTGCCACACCGGCGCTTGATCTAGCAGAAACCGATCCGTTGCAGGGCTGCTTTCCTGAACGTCAGGATGTACCGCTTGCACAGGTATTGGAAACCGTCAATAGCCATTGTGGTATGCTGGCTGCATTTCAGCACTGGCAGCAAACCCATAGCCGACAGGCTATCCCACGTCCGGCTCTATTAGCAGGAATTATAGGGCTTGGATGCAGCATTGGCGTACTAAAAATGGCCCGTATCTCCTCTCGTATCACCGAAAGTGAGCTGGAACATGCTGTCAATTGGCGGTTCTCACTGGAGAATATTCGTGAGGCCAATAATTTGGTGCTCAAGGCCATGGACAAAATGGAACTTCCCAATCTCTACCGAAGGGAACGGGATAAGCTCCATACCGCCAGTGATGGCCAGAAGTTTGAGGTGCGCACGGACTCACTCCACGCCAGTCGTTCCTTCAAATACTTCGGGCAAAGCCAGGGTGTCAGCGCCTATGCCTTTGTGGATGAGAGAAACTTTCTCTGGCACTCCCTTATGATCAGTGCCGCTGATCGGGAGAGCGCTTATGTGATCGACGGACTGATGCGCAATGATGTCGTGAAGAGTGACATTCACTCTACCGATACCCACGGCTTTACCGAGGCCATTTTTGGTCTTACTCATTTGCTGGGGTTTTCCTTCGCGCCCCGGATCAAGGGATTGAACCGCCAAACCCTCTATCTGTTCCGTTCACGCAAGAAGACAGATCGGTCAGACTGGGTAATCACCCCAAATAAATATATAAACGATGCACTGATCCGCGAAAACTGGGATGATTTATTGCGGCTCATTACCACGATCAAGCTCAAGGAAAATACCGCTTCCGATATTTTCCGGCGACTGAACTCCTATTCCAGACAGCACGCACTTTATCAAACGATCAAGGCTTTTGGTCAAATAATCAAATCTCTGTTTATTCTGCGCTATATCGATGATCTTGAGCTGCGCCAAGCGATTGAAAAACAGCTTAACAAGGTCGAGTTATCTAACCGTTTTACCCGTGCTGTGGCTGTTGGTAATCCTCGGGAATATACACAAGCTGAAAAGGAAGAGCAGGAGATTGCCGAAAGCTGCAACCGATTGATCAAGAACAGCGTTATTTGCTGGAACTACCTTTACCTCACGCGCAAACTCGAAAAATTCACAGATCAGGAGGCCAGAGAGAACTTGTTACGTACTATTACTTCCCATTCGGTAATGACATGGGCTCACGTCAATATGCTGGGCGAGTACGATTTCTCGGATGAAAAACTTAAGGATTCCGCCGGAATTCTGCCCCTGAAATCTGCCGCTTGAAGTAGGGGTGTTTTCGGGGGAAACAAAAAGTCGGTTAGGCCAGATTAATCAGGATGTTCCCGAAAATCCTATGTCGCATTTTGTACCTTTGTTGGGATGGACCCCTGGTCCTTGTCTTAATTTTTGATGGTTTGGTTTGTTCTTGTCGGCTCGACTTTCCAACAGGAACAAAACTCGACCAACCTGCATCGTCTGGTTTGAAGCATTTGTTTTTTGCCCACTAGTCTGCCTGATAATTGACACCCCCACCTTTTGCCCGCCTCACTCTCAAATTAGCCCCGATTATAAAGTCATACTGTTATTTACAAACTATTATATATAGATATTAGTATGATAGAAAATAACGATTTTTCTACCATACAAAGGAGAGTTTAATGGCAACCAATAGGAGTTTTTATTTTCAGGATTCAGATTTACATAATATGAAATGTATTTATAAACATTATCAAGACAAGTTTGGAATTGAATTAACGCCAAGCAAGTTAATCCCCAATCCGCAAACCTTCCGAGCGTTGACCGCCGCATCATGAGATAATCGTTGGCGTTTTCACCAACTCGAACGCTGACGGAATTTCACTACTGATGAAAAACGCCTCTGGATTTGAATATGCTCCCAGCCGGGTCGATTTGACTTCCGTCGCCGGGTTGGATCTGTTGATGCGCGTAATGCGACAATTGGGTATTCCCCGTTAACAAACCCCAAATCCCCCAGATTATCCATAGCGGCTTTGTTACTATTCCTATGGAACTCATCCATCATAGCCCCAGGGGCTTTCTTTAGTGCAGAAAGAGAAATAGATTTATCTCCAATGAAGGGGTCAGCTCACGAAACGGAAAAATTCGTACGTTAAGATATTAGTTTTCTAAAATAGTGTCCGATTGAGGCGTACTTTATCCTGATGTCAGGTCAGTCTGGTAAATTGTGTCAGATTTGGGTTGGTTTTTGATTTGTTGTACACATCACGCGAAAGGCCATAGGCTCCAACCTGACACTTTTTGAAAACCTCGTAAAATCATAAATTTGCAATTGTTCGTGAAACGTTAGCGTACTCTGTGACCCGTTTTCTGAGGCAACCCCATGGGGGATTCGAAGAAAGTGGACGGGAGATGACCGAGGAAAAAGCAAAAATCTGGGTACTGTCAGATCAAGATTGAGCTACTGCATCTGATTCCAACAAGTCCCATAAACACACAACAGTTAAGATTATGGCTCTTTTCTTAACTGTTGGTGGCATACGCAGCCAATGTGCTCACTTTTTGCGCGTTTTGTGGACAGATTTCAACCAATTCGAAAGAGAGATCACTATGGCTACAGCAAATTCTGTAAGCTCGATGTTCCGCATGAGATACTAGCATGTGTATTGATTTACATAGGTCTTATCCATCCATGTAACTTCACCAGTGCTCCAAAATTTAAATATACTACCAGAGAAACCATCGACAATTTCAATTTTATACTGACTTGTCGTGATTGCAAGTATCAATACTGGGTGAGATCCACTCTTATTACATAGATATCCAGTTGAACCAACTTTTGGCCACCTATTCCGTTCCGCCTCCCTCCTACGTTCTGCCTCCCTCCTACGTTCTGCCTCCCTCCTATATTCAGCCCTATCAGCCTCCTTTTGCTGCTCATTCTGATAATATATACCACCAACAATTACTGCAATTGCAGTAATTACTATTAAAGAATTTTTGCTTGCCGCAACATTACCAAGTTTACTAAGAATGCCACTTTTTATTGTGTTGCCACAATGTTTACATATCTTTGCTTTTTCATGGATTTCTTCCTTACATGTTGGACAAAGTACAGAGTTTTCTTTACTACCTCTTTCTAGCTTTTCTTGTTTTGTAGCTTCTTTTATTTCTTTGGCAAATTTGCCTGCTGTATTGGTAAATACTTCTGCTGCTTCCTTGCTCTTTACTATAGCTGCACTTTTGGCGTTCTCTATTGCTTCTTTCCTTTGTGTGTCTTTAATCCTTTTACGCTCTTCTTTAGCCTTCCTAGCCTCTTCATTCTTCTTGGCTTCTTCCTTAACTTTCTCAGGAAACTTTTTACCGCATTCATCACAAAAGATCGACATATATATATTGTCAGTTTTACAGCTTGGACATTTCACAAATATTCTCCCAAAATTTCACACATGCACATTAAGCAGAATGTGTAAATAACAACAATATTCTAACCGGCAAGAACTTGTCAGAGTCCTAACTCATCTTTAGCCCATCCAGAATATTTATCCTCTGGAGCTAACAGCAACATTGCTTTGGCATATTCCCTAGCAATCTTTAGTTCACCGCGTTTTCTTGCTTGTTCAGATCTCTTGTAAAGTACAGACATAAGCTCACCAAATCTGGCAGATTCTAAAATTTCATGGTTACCCATAGTTAAAATATGCTTATAACATTCCACAGAATTAGACCCAGAAGGTCGCAAAACACGACCTTTTCTAAGGTGGGCATAACAAATAGCCGCGCGTTCTGGCAA
Organism: Magnetococcales bacterium; assembly: GCA_015232405.1. Taxonomy (GTDB): domain Bacteria; phylum Pseudomonadota; class Magnetococcia; order Magnetococcales; family JADFYX01. The sequence goes on from JADFZS010000059.1 coordinate 30,996, forward strand.
TGTTTTTGCGACAACCTCTTTCTTAGCTGTAACTTTTTTATTCACCTCTATATATATATACCGCCCTACAATTGAAGCAGTTACAATTAATAGCAATACTGAAAATATTGACATCAGTTTGTTTGAACTTCTTGATTTTGCAGTTACCTTTGAACTCTGAATAGCTTCACTAGCACCCAAATCATGTCCACAGAAGTTACAGAACTTGGCGGAATCTCTGATTGCCTTACCGCATCCTACATTAGTGCATATCACAATGATGACTCCCAGAAGAATAGCAATAAGAAATGAAGAATCTATGATAGCATGAAAGGAGCTCATACGTCAGCTGGGAACGGTTCACAGAAAATCAGGAGCAGTATATACAACAGTTAATATTTGGGGTAAAGTCTTAACTGTTGGGGAAGCACAACACCTTAGCGTACGAAATTTTCCGTTTTCTGATGTGACTCCTAAATGTAGGGTAGATGGACCCTTATCCATCATACCCTTTTTGAAGACCAATTGTTCCATCCTCGGGTCCGTCTACATAAAGGTACGTAACCCACCACAGGATTTTCCATAAGTGTCGAGATTATAAGATTTTCCGACACTTTTCCGACTCCTGAATTTATGACTAATATAGATATCTATTTTCGGGGGAAGATTCTCTCCTTCTGTTATCTCTTGATTTTACCCTTACTGTGGTAGTGTTGGAGTTATTTTGGCTAAAGCGAAAGCCTTGAAATAATCTTTGAGTTCATGACTACCCCATGACATTGAAAACAGGTATAAAATGTCGCCTAATTGCCTTTATGTGGAATGGTCAATCTGCTAACGGTGGGTTTGCTTTGTATGAACCTAAACGTTCTGTGGTGGGTTACGTACCTTTATGTAGATAGACCCAAGGTTGCGAAGTGTCGCCATAACTTGTGGGCCATTTTTGGCCCGAATTTGTGATCGATCCTCATCGTAGGTGACATCTCGCACATAATGGGACCGGTTTTCGATGGCCCAATGTCCTCGATTTGTAGCTAAAATTTGTTCGGGAGTAGCTTTTTGCGGAGAACGGCTGGTGATTCCATAGACGGTCTCAGTTGTGGTTTTCCCAGTCTTGATGATAGTTCTGGTCCGTTGAATGGTGAAAGCCTGAGCTACATAAGGGATGCTCATATACTCAACAAACTTTGTGGATGTCCAGATTTTTCTGACCTCTCTGCTGGAGGAGATGTTCGATTGGGTGCAATATGAAGATACATAATGAGCCACTGTATAATGCATCACATCACATGCCAAGCTTTTACATGCCTACAAAAACAAGAAAGTTGTCTCGTAATAGTTGGAATTTAAAAGGAAATAAGTATTTGTTTCGTAGAAAGTTCAGTTGTG
>JADFZS010000005.1 GCA_015232405.1 Magnetococcales bacterium
GCCATAAGATCATTTTCTAAAAATGTTTCCAGTGCAATTTCAGTACGAGGCCCAGAGCGACAGATTAAAAAATAACGCTTTTTTGTGTCAAACTGTTCGGGGTTGAATTTAAAATAAAAAGAGTCACGGAATAGTTGTGTATCTTGACGGTTTAGAAGATTGTGATCACAAGCATACAGATATGAACCCGGTATTATTCCCTCTTGATGCTCGGTAGCTGTGCGTATATCAAGCAACAGTGCATCAGGTGGTGCAAGGGAGGTGATCTGCTTTAGCTGACTGGCTGAAATAATCTCATTGAATAGAGCTGTATCAATAATATTGTTGGTTTCAGCAATCTGTAAAAAATTTTTATATTTTAGATCTTCTTTGTTGATATGGTTTTGCAACCAATCAATGAGAAATGATTCCAAGGTGGCTATATAGCTGCTTTTTCTGGCTGTAATATCATTTTGTAAAGTATCAATATGTTTGTTCAAGCCGTTGTGTTGCTTAATGTGTTGCTCAATGTGAGGATAGCCATGTTTTTTCATTAAGGCTTCTTCAGCATTAAAGTGGTCTTCTGAGTATTTTTTCAAGCGGGGGAAGATGGAGTCAATCTGATCCCACTCATCATCAAATGGTTCACGTTCTTGGAAGCGTTTGGCAAGCTTGCTGAACTCGGTGATATAGAATAGCAACCTTTGATGATCGTTGTTGAAACGTTCTATACCAACATCAGCAATTGATAGCTCTTCCATATCATAACCTTCTTTTATAATGATAAACTTTTAGCAAATAATTCCTTAAATAGCCCCAATTATGATAGCAAAAACTCCCACACTGTTGTAGGGAGTATCCATATGTTTTTTGTGGGCTAACAAAGTAGGTACAGTTTTTAGGTTAAATGATGATTATGTATGGCTAAATCTTGGTAAAGCACACAATAAATATGTGTAAGTAAAATAAATATACAGTGTAAAAATATATAATTTCATGCTTTCGTTATAGGAAATTAATGCCGATAAAATTAATGCAATATGGATTATTTTGACACTCTTTTTTTTTTGAAAAACATGAAAATATCAATAGATAAACGATTGTTCACTGCTTGGCATAATCATTGTATAGAGTGTAACTGAAACGTGCATTTTGTTTAATAAGGATTATGTTGCAATGGAATATGAAACACAAATACCAGAGAATATTTGTTGTGTAGATGATGATCAATACATGCGTTTACTGCTTACCAAAACCCTTGAGAGTTTAGGTGGATTTTCTGTAACCGCCTTTGAATCTGGCAAGGAAATGATAAAATCAGATGTACCGGATTATGCTGATCTTTTTCTATTGGATGTGGACATGCCAGAGATGGATGGCTTTGAGGTGATAAAACAGCTTCGTTCCAACCCTGATCGAATGGGGGTTCCTATCTTGCTTCTCACTGCAGATGTAACTATTTGCAACCAGCCTAAAGAGTATCGAGTATTGCACAAACCTTTTGATCCCAGACTTCTCCCCTCCATGATTGTCAAAGAGTACAATACTCTAATTGGAAATTGTGAAAATAAGCAAAATTATCAAACACATATACAGCATTGAAAATTACAAACCCTTGCTTTGGAATGCAAATAGATAAATTCTATAAGAGTCGAGGGGGCGGATTGCAAAAAAGTTAATATTCAGCAGATAGGTACAACTGTATCTTTTAGTATCTCTTAAACCCTCCCTAGATCATTATCTAATTGTTATAATGAGCTGTTAATAACTGGGTGTAGCTAAATTGAGAGGTTATTTAAAATAAATCTCAAATGATTTATAAAGCATACTTATTTAAACATGCTCAACTTTTTAAGATCGGACAGTTAATTGTCATTTTATTAATGATGCAATTTACCCCTTCATATAGCCATAGTGCTGAGGGTTCACCACTGCTGGTCTACTATTCCAACACCGCTAAAATAGACTCCTTTAATCCATTCTCATTGTTGGTATTGGATAGCCATTATCATCCCCCGTTGCGCCCATTGGAAGATAGAGGCAAAACCCTTCTTGGTTATATCAGTCTGGGGGAGGTAGAAAATATCCGTCCCTACTTTAAAAAGGTGAAGGATGATGGAATTGTGCTTTTTGAGAATAAAAATTGGCAAGGTAGTTATTTTATTGATGTCAGGGATAAACGCTGGACAAAACGGGTAATAGAGGAGTTGATTCCTGATATCTTGCGTAAAGGTTTTCATGGGCTGTTTCTTGACACCCTTGATAACCCGCCCCACCTGGAACGAATCAACCCCAAAAAGTATGCAGATATGACCCAAGCTGCCATAAATTTGGTCTTGGCTATACGATATCACTATCCTGATATTATCATAATGATGAATCGCGGTTATGAACTTTTACCAGATGTTGGGGGTGATCTGGACATGGTGTTGGGGGAGGCGGTCTATACCCGGTTTGATTTTACAACCAAACAGTATGTCTATGTGGCAAAAAAGGAGTATCAAATTCAGGTTACAATGCTTAAAGCGGCCCAAAAAAGTTTTCCCAAACTTAAAATCTATACCCTGGATTATTGGAACCCCAAAGATTCTAAAGGAGTGGCAGATATATATGCCCAACAATATAAAAATGGTTTTTTACCCTATGTCTCAACGTTAGCGCTTGATGAGATAATATCTCCACCATGAGTAGCCAAAATAAAAGGGTAGCGTTAATTTTCTGGATGACCTTTTTTGCCTTTTTTTTCGTACTTGTTCCCTTCAATTCTATTTTAGCAGCACCCAAGGAATTACCCCGAGTTATTTTGGCTATTCATGACAGTTCACCAAGCCAGAATATTCGCTGGTCTCCCGTCCATAGAATATTTCAGATGCCTCTTAACCATCTCGGTTTTGTAGTTAAATTTCATAATATTTCTGAGCCTCTACCGGATATAATAGATATGGATGAGGTGGCTGGAATATTGATCTGGTTTGAAAATGACTCCATACCTAAGCCGGATGTTTTTTTGCGTTGGGCCATCAATGCAAGTATAGCTGGTAAAAAACTGCTTTTGCTGGGTGATCACGCTTTTGAAAAAGCTGAAAATGGTACTTATACGGATGAAAAACTGCTAAAAAAGTTTTGGCAACGTTTGGGGCTTGTAAATAGATCCGACTGGAACTCAGTAACATATAATAGCAAAGCCATATATGAGGACCGTAGCATTGTTGGTTTTGAGAGACTGCTTTCAGGTGTGCTGCCACCATATCCAACTATCCAAGCTGTAGGTGACGATGTAACCTCACATTTTGTGGTGCAGAATGGTGATGATGTTAAATCAGCCAGCCATTTAATAACAACAGGACAAGGAGGTGGTTTTATCGCTTCTGGTTACACCCATTTTGTTGGCAGTAAAGAGGAGTATCTACAGTGGTATATCAACCCGTTTAGCTTTTTTCGTCTTGCCATGGATAGTGACAAACTTCCAAAAGCAGATACAACGACACTTTCTGGTCGGCGAATATTCTACAGCCATGTTGATGGTGATGGTTGGCGGAATCTGACAGAGATACCAATAAAAGGTGAAAAAAAGAGATTATCATCCCAGGTTATATATGAAGAAATTATCAAAGGATATTCCCACCTGCCAGTAACGGTTGCTCCTGTTGCCGGAGATCTTGACCCTGACTGGTTTGGTAGCAAGGAGAGCTTGAACATTGCAAAAAAAATATTTCAATCTCCCAATGTAGAGGCTGCCAGCCACACCTATAGCCACCCCTTGGATTGGGCATTTTTTAAAGATGGTAACAGTAAAAAAGAGGACCCATTTATTGCCAGATATCCATCACCAAATTCATCGCTAAAAGGGGGGCTGTTACAGTTTTTTGGTTTGACAAAAAAGGTCGATGTTCACTATGACTCTGCAATTGCAAAAGAGAAAAAACTGGCCTTGAAAAACACAAATGATGATCTGGCAAGTGGCTATACTATACCTCGGGTCTACCGTAGGGGGGATTTTTCTTTAGAAAAAGAGATTGCAGGCTCCATTGAATATATTCAATCACTGCTGCCTGTTGGCAAAAAAGTGGAACTTATGCAGTGGTCTGGTGATACAATGCCTTTTGAAAAAGCGTTGCGGTTGAGTCGAGAGGCCGGGGTGGAGAATATTAACGGTGGCGATAGCCGTTTTGATAGGGAGTATCCCTCATTTGCATGGGTTGCTCCCCTGGGGTTACAGGTGGGGGAAGAGTTGCAGGTTTATGCTTCCAACAGTAACGAAAACACCTATACAGATCTTTGGACCGACCGTTTTTTTGGTTTTCAACATCTGGTTCGCACCCTGCGAAATACAGAAACACCTTGGCGTGTTAAGCCTATAAATGTTTATTATCACATGTATTCTGGTGAAAAACTGTCGAGCCTGAATGCCTTGAAAAAGAACCTCGATTATGCCCAAAGCCATAATATAACCCCCATTACCACAAGTCAATTTTCTGCCATTGTCAAGGGGTTTTACTCTTGTAAAATAACTGCTTTGACTGATAACCGCTGGCAGCTGGAGGGGTGTGGTGATTTGCAGACAATTCGATTTGATTTTTCCACTTTTAAGGGTGTAGACATAGAATCATCAGTTGGAGTGGTTGGGCAAAAACATTATCATGGCAGCCTCTATGTTGCCCTTGATAAATCGATAAAAGATCCTGTAATTGCATTGGTAGACATTGAACATGGGGACGGACCCCCCGCAATTGAAAAGCCATATCTTATTGATTCTTGTTGGCAGGTTTGGAATGTGCAAAGAGTTGCCGGCAAAACCAAGTTTTCAACTGGGGGTTTTGGTGTTGGGGATATGAGATGGCGAATTCCAAAAGGGAGGTCTTGTCAGGTCTGGAAAACAGATGGTGAAAAAATATCTGCCAAGGAGCAAAATAACCAGCTTATTTTTAAAATAGCAGCAAGAAAAAAACCAGAAGATATAGTTGATATCACCATTGATTGTCATGGTGATATACAATGAATGTAGCAGCTTGGTTTTTTTTGCTGTTAACCGTATTGGGTATGGCTCTCTCATTTTATTTGGTACCAAAGGATGAAGAGCTGGGCTTGATGTTTTTGAAGGATAAAAAATTTACTGAAGCAAAGCAGATTTTCACGCAAAAATATAACGAGGGTAACCGCTCCAAAGCTGTTACAATTCCCCTTGCCCGATTACACCTACAGTATGGAAATGTCACAAGTGCAGTAACCCTAATGGAGGAGGTGGTAGAGGAAAATCCTGAATTGTTGGACGGCTTGAAAATTCTTGCCAGATATTATCAATACGCCCAACGTCCCGATGACCATCGGCTTATTCTTGAGCGTATATCCAAACTTGAACCGACAAAAAAAAATCTCTTGGATCTCTCTTCAATCTACAACAATCTTGCCAGCTATAAGGAGCAGATCAATATTTTACGTAGATTGACCAAGCTCTACCCTGATATGCCACAAAATTTTATTGATCTGGCAAATCTAGAGGCAGCAACAGGGGATCTCAAGGGAGGGGCAAAAACCATGACCCATTTTGCCCGTCTTTTTCCAGATCAGATGAACAATTCCAAGCGTGAGCTTTTGTTAAATCTTCTACTATCTTCCAAACAGTTTGAGGAGGGTTTTATCAAAGCTCAACAGTGGTTGGTTGATAGTCCGGCTGGCAGACGTGAAGCGGCTCTTTTTGCTTCCCTTTTTCATAGCCATGAAAAGATCGTCCTAGCCTTGGAGCTGCTGGATAAATTTCAGGATAACTCCTGGCGGTATACTCCTCTACTCAGTGAGCTGGTGGAGTTGGAGATGGCAGCAGGATTTGCTAACAGGGCGTTTATACGTTTAAACAAACTGCATAAAGATGGACGGCTGGATGAATCACTCTATCCGACTCTTTTGATATTGGCGATGGAACGAGGCTGGGGTGGCTATTCACAATCATTAGCCCAAACCATGGAGCTTGATACCATACCCCAATGGATAAGAGAAGGTCTGATTATCAAAGCCATAAACAGTAACCACAACTCTATTGTGGACCGTTTAATGGGTAAAGATAACAACGAATTTCAAAAGAGCAATCCGGTATTGGTGGCCAGGGTAGCTTTGTATAAAAGACAAAACAAAAAATTGGCCCATTGGATTAATTACTCCATAAAACAGCAAGGGCTGGGAATTGATAAACAGCTTGATCTGGCTCTGTTATGTATACAGTCAGGTTATAAATCATATGCCCAGCAACTATTAGAAGGGGTGCTAAGCCGTAACAAACTACCTGATACGGTACTGGCTGACCTTGGCAATATATATCTTGAAACTGGTCAGTTTACACACGGGTCAAAACAGTTTAAACACCTACTAAAAAAACAGCCATCCAAAACTGTTGCAGCTTATTGGGTAAGGTTGGCTGTTGGAGCTGGGCAGTATAAAGCAGCTGAAGCTTGGCTTGTTAAACAGCCTGTTGGTAGTGTGGATCAACAGGTTTTGTTGGATATCTATTACGGCACTTTTGCTGCTAAAAAATATGCACTGGCAGAAATTGTAAGTAAACGACTGTTTCATGAGCATGGAGGGGTCAAAAACAGAAAAAGAGTCGTCCAGGTACTTCTGGCTTCCAATAAAACTTGGGAGGCACTGCAACATCTTCGTGTTTTGGTAGAGGGGGGAGATGTGCAAATGTTGGCAAGTTATGGAAATGCCTTGCGAACTGCCATGGGTGAAGGGAAGTTGGATATTGCTGAGTGGGTCGCATTTTTAGATAAAAAGCTAAATAATCAAGACCTTTCTGCCGAAGAGAGACGTGGTGTTGCCTATCAATATCTGGATGTTGGTTTAAAAGAGCCAAGTGAAAATATTTTTAAACAGTTGGCTGAGATATCAGGGCCAGATGGAACAGATATTAAACAGCTGCTCTATCTATGGGGACCACGACCCAAAAAAAGAGATATGGATTGGTTGGCAAACAGGTCACAACAAAAACAAACAGCGGAGTATCGCAGTAAATGGTTGGGCCATATTTTAAGCCGTGGGGGGAGCCAAAGGGTGGTTGCGCTGGTTGAAGAGGGTGGAGTGGTTGATATGGAGTTTGTAGTTGCAAAAATCTATTTACAGGCTCTTATAAGGATTGGTGATAACAATAAGTTTTCCCAAACTGTTAATAAATTATTGACCAAAACCAGAACCAAAGAGGAACTGCAAGAAATTTTAACTCTGGTTGATGGGCAAAATCTAGATAACCTGGCAAAACAGGTATACATGGCTGTGTTAGAGCAAAACCCTAATGATAGCAGTTCTTTAAAACGTCTCGGTTTTATCTCGTTTAGGGGGCGTTTTTGGCAAGATGCCAAACATTATCTAGGTAGATATCTGGCGATAAAAAATGGTAGCTGGCGTGAAAATTATTATCTAGGGGAGACTCTATCTTCCTTAAAAGAGCCAGAACAGGCCAGGGGGTATTATAAAAAAGCCATGGTTCGCCTAGAGAAAATAGAACAAAAAAACTATGAGATGAACGTTGCTTTGGGGCAGATATATTATCGTTTAAAACGTTTTGCTGCTGCTTTAGAGATATACAGCTCTTTAATCCGTAAATATCCAGACAATGATGATATAAGGGCCGACTACTCTTTATTATTGTTGGGTCAAGGAGAGTTGAAACAGGCTGGTTCCGTGTTGGGTTATGGGAATTAATAGGTGATTTTTTGCCATTACATATCTCTTTTGTCTACTAAAAAAACCGCAATTGGGGTTTACTACCTAAGCTTGGCTCTTTTTTGCTGTTTTGCCATAGTTGATAAACTCTATTCTGCCCCCACAATCTGGGTAGATCAACCCAGTGGCATAACCATTATAAGCTTATCGCCAAATGTTGTTAAACCAGAACCCATTAAAATAGAGAAAAGACAACCCCAGCCCATACAGTATTATGAAATAGATAAAAGCAGTGGGGTTATGATAATCAGAGCCACCAACAAGGTGGTTGCAGTTGCCAAACATAAAGAGTTGCCAGTTAATAAAACTGTGGAAAAGGTAGCACAAGTTGCCATATCCATGTCGCAAAGTTCTGCTCAACCCGACGATGAAAACTCTGCAATTCGTCTGATACTATCACCGGATAAAAAAGTCGGTTTTAATAAAGAGAGTTCCGAGCAGGAGCTGTTACTGCGATTTGACCTACCTATCAATGTAAAAGGTAGCGATGCCATATTGAACTCGTTGTCTCATAAGCTTGAGACAATCGAAAGGGGTTATGATACCCTGTTGATTCGCAATCGGGGGAGGTCCAAATATTCAGTGGTATCAGAGGGTGGGCAAATTGCCATTGATATATTACCTCTGCCAGTACAGTTGGATGAGCAGCTTAATGTCAAACAAGACCCTGCAAGGTTGGAGTTGGTAAAAGGTCGTTGGTTGTTGGAAAATGGTCGTATTGTCGAGGCCCGTAACAAGGTTGAGCAGTTATTGCAGAAACAACCAGACTATTTAGATGCTCTGCTAGAGCTTGCCAATATTGAAGAGAGGGTTGGACGTTGGCAGGAGGCGGTATCTATTCTTGATATCATTGAAAAAGATTATCCCCAGATGGTTGAAATCCCCAAAAACAGAAAACGAATAATTGATGCCTTTGGAAGACATGTTGGGGTTGAATTTCATAAAATCACCTCTGATAATGGAGAGGATCAGGAGATATATATTTTGTCTGGTAGAGCTGTTCCAGGTAGAAATATTGATGCCAATTGGCAGCTGCAAAGACGTAGAGTAGATTTTAATGCCTTGAATGACCCAACTACAGGTCAGGGAACCTCTTACAATGGTTATCGACATAAGGGTGAATTAAACCTTGAAAAAATAACTGCAAAAGGTAGCCGCGTTGGTTTTAACCTTTTTGCCCAGGATGCAAGGTTTGGTTTAGGGCTGGATATTAGCACCCCTTGGCAAAAAGGTGCTGTATCAAGCTCCATCAGTTTGCAAAAACCGTACTGGGAACTACCAACAGCTGTGGTTTATGGTGGGTATGGTAACCATATATCCCTTGGTGTCAGACAACGGTTAGCTACAGACACTGTTTTTGCTGTTAAGGGGAGCTATAACCAATACGGCCTTGATGATGTTTCCCAGGCAGCTGAATCCCTAGCCCTTGCAGCAACTATAACCCACACTGATAATTTTGGCCCCGGTGAGTTATATACCCAGTATGGTTTTGATGGTGAATATCTGCAAGATCAAGTTACCATGGTAAATAGTTCGGCTCAGGAGTATAACCCATTTCCTTTGGATTCCCGTGAAGTTCACACTTTGATGGTTGGTTGGGCCTATCCTTGGCAGGGCAGTTATGATGGTGAGCTGCAAGCTGGTTATGGTTATGATCGTATAAACAACAGCAGTGGTCCTATTATATACGGAAACCTGGGTATGTTGCTAAAAGATAATGTTAAATTAAAACTGGATTTTTCTCTTAACTCAATTTCCAACCGGGGAGGGGATGTTCTGATTAAAAACCTTGGAGTTGCTTTGGTGCGTCCATATTAAGACTTTTTAAAAAACTAACTATCGGTAAAAACATCCATGGAAAAAGAGGCAAAACCACCTTTTTGGAGTTCAACCAATGCCGCTGTTGGTGAGACAGTGCTGTTTCTTGCCGGGATGTATTTTATAGATCTCTATTTTTTTAACGGGGATCGTTTTTGGTCGGTATCTCCCCATCCGTTTTGGGCTATAGTACTTTTAATCAGCGTTCAGTACGGTACAGGCCCGGGCCTTTTTGCGGCAACTCTATCTTCATTGGTGTTATTGGTCGGCAATATTCCACAACAGACAATCCATCAAGATATACATGATCATCTATTTTTGTTGAGTCATCTGCCGTTGATGTGGTTTGGGGCAAGTGTGATTTTTGGTGAGTTGACCCTGCGCCATATTCGCGCTAAAAAAAAATTGGCAGCAGATCTATTGTTGAGTGAAAAACAGGCCGCTAAAATCTCCACCGCATTTACCGAGCTAAACATACATAAAGAAAAATTGGAGGTACAAGCCGCAGGGCAGATGCGCTCGGTAATATCCACCTATAAAGCTGCTAGAGCAATTGAACAGTTGGACCCGGCAATGGTGTTGTATGGTGTTGCTGACATGATCTCCGCTATGATGAGTCCCGTAAAATTTTCCCTATATACCCTTAACAATGACCATCTACAAGCAGGTATCCAGAGGGGTTGGAATGCTCAAGATGTTTTTGTGCGAATTTTCAAACCGGACTCTCCTCTATTTCAAGCGGTGATAGTAAATAAAAAATATCTCTGTGTTGCCCGTCATGAGGATGAAGAGATATTGGTAGGAGAGGGTGTGCTAGCTGGTCCGATACAGGTTGGTGGTGATGGACGAATATTGGGAATGTTGAAGATAGAAGATCAAGGTTTTATGAATTTGAACCTGACAACAGTAGAAAATTTCAAGGTTGTTTGTCAGTGGATAGGAACTGTCTATAACAATGCTCAACGTTTCAAGGATGCCAAACAAAATTCACTGTTTAGTATGGATCAGGAGCTTTATTCCAACACTTTTTTCAACTGGCAGATGAATTTTTTACAATCTCTCTCCAAGCGGACAGGGATTAAAGTTTCTATTGCCATATTGCGATTGGAAAACCATGCCGAGCTTTCAAGTGAAACCCGCACCAATTTTCCCCATTTGGTAAAAACAGTTATGTATGAACAGCTGCGTAATATTGATCTTGGTTTTGAATATCGGGGAACAAGTTGGGAGGTGGCACTACTGCTGCCCAATACCGATATTGCCAAGGCTCCCGTGGTGGCTGAAAAAATTCAAAATGCTCTGAAGTCCGCTATGGGCAAAGAAAAAACAGAGATCAAATTTGTAATTACAACTCATCAGTTGGGGGATTGGAAGCCTAAGTGATGAACGTAGTTGCTCTTGTATTGCTAGGTTCGATAGCTTGTGTGTTGGATCTGTTTGTAGTGTATCTTCTAGATACAAAACAGATTACCCTTATCTGGTTTCTCTTTTTACACTTAGGTGTCGTTCTTGTTTTTTTGCTTCCTGCCATCTATTTTTTCAAGAAGGGCAGGGAGTCAAAACAGTGGTTTTTAATTACCATATCCACAGCTTTTCTCGGACCGTTGGGAGTTGTCGGATCACTGTTTTGTATGTTTGTATATCTTGTTGTCAGACACTCCTCCACCCCTTTTGAAAAATGGTATACCCAGATTTTTCCAGAAAGAGAACTGGTGGAACATGATCAACTTTTTGCCAAGCTAGAACGGGTTCACAGCAACCAGGGTCAAGTTGAGAATATAGTTCCATTTCAAGAGGTTTTTTCGTTTGGTAGCTTAATCCAGAAACAGACTGCCATAGCTCTGATTACCAAGCGGTTTCACCCGGCTTTCTCTACCATTTTAAAAATGGCAGTACGTGACGAAAATAATGCTATCAGGGTTCAAGCCGCCTCTGCTATTGCCCATATCGAAAACCAGTTTACCACCCGTTCCGTGGAGCTGGGGTTGACTCTAAAAAAAGATCAAGAGAATCCTGAAATACTCTATTCAATCGCCAAACATTATGATGACTATGCCTTTTCAGGGTTAGCCGATAGAGATTCCATGGATAACTATCGCAAACAGGCGTTGCAGGCCTACCGAAAGGTTTTTGCAATCTGGAAAGATGACAAAACAATTTTTGAATCACTCATACGGCTACTGCTTCGCAGCGATTTGTGCAAAGAGGCGGTAACTACCATTGAACAGTTTATTGCCAACAGCAAAGAAGAGCCTTCCAAGAAGATGGTTCTTTGGTATATGGAGGCTCTCTACCGGGAGAAGCAATACGGAAAATTACGGCAGGTTGCCAGACAAAATTATCAATATCTCACCTCACAAATCAACCACTCGTTAGTTGTCAGAGAGGTGTTGGAGCTGTGGGGTGGAATCAAACATGAACAGACAGCACCACTACTACCCGTCAGCAGTACAGACCCATGAACGATCCTAAAAAGCGTGCCGATGTCTGTCTGATTTTGGAAGGAACCTACCCCTATGTTGCTGGGGGTGTATCAAGTTGGGTGCGGGATCTTATCTTTGCCCAAAAGACCCTGACTTTTCACCTTGTCATGATACTACCACCAGGGGCAGATAGAACCCCGCGTTATGATATTCCTGATAATGTCATAGGCAAAACTGAGATTGTCGTTGGTGATCTTCCAAAAGGTAATTTTTTTGTTAAGGGGGGAAAAAAGCTTTTGCAAGGGTTGGAGTCTCCTCTTCAACGGTTAACTGTTGGAGGTGGCTTAACTGAAATCCAGGAGCTTGTTGAGGTACTTGCCCCATTTAAGGGTAAAGTTGGAAGGGAGCTTCTGCTCAACAGTGAAGAGGCGTGGCAGATGTTGCAACGCATGTACTATGCAGCCCACTCAAAAAGCTCTTTTCTCGACTATTTTTGGACCTGGAGAGCGCTGCTGGGTGGTGTCTACTCCATCCTGCTGGCCCCTACACCCAAAGCGTCTGTATATCATGCCATCTCAACCGGGTATGCCGGGTTGTTTCTTGCAAAAAGCAGACTGACAACAGGTCGTCCAGGTCTGTTGACGGAACATGGAATCTATACCAATGAAAGGCGTATCGAGATAACCATGGCTGATTGGTTGGCTGAAGATAAGGTGATAAATAGCCTTCATATTGACAAACGACAGCCTGATTTACGAGATATCTGGGTGGAGACTTTTGTCACCTTTTCCAGAGCCTGTTATGCCTGTTGTGAGCAGATTATCACACTATATGAGGGTAATCAGGAATTTCAATTAGAAGATGGAGCAGACCCTGATAAGCTACGGGTGATACCAAACGGTATAGACTATGATCATTATGCCAAAGTTGAACGTGAACAAAATAAACACCCCCCAACTATCGCCTTGATTGGTCGTGTTGTTCCCATCAAGGATATAAAAACATACATACGAGCTGTATACCATCTCCATAAAACCATACCAAATCTAATAGCCTATGTTTGTGGACCTACCGATGAAGACCCAATATATCATGGGGAATGTCTTGAGATGGTAAGCCATCTGGATTTAACCAAGACCCTTATTTTTACAGGACGGGTGAACTTGGTGGAATATCTAGGGCAAATAGATGTTATGGTTTTAACCAGCATAAGTGAAGCCCAGCCCTTGGTTATTCTGGAAGCTGGAGCTGCTGGAGTTCCTAGTGTTGCCACCGATGTCGGTTCATGCCGGGAGATGATTGAAGGTAATCATCAGGAGGACCCACCCCTTGGCAGAGCTGGTGAAATAACCCCCTTATCAGACCCGGTTGGTGTAGCAGATGCTTTGGCAAAAATGTTGAATGACCCGGACTATCTAAAGCAGTGTGCAGAAACAATCAAGCAACGGGTTCGTCGTTATTATCATAAATCAGATTTAAATCGCACCTACCTGGATTTATATAACCAACATGTTGCCATGGGAGATCTTCTTCTTCCTGCAGATAACGGGGTGGGCTGATGGCTGGCATCGGTTTTATATTAAGAAAATTGGCCGGACGAGATGACCTTACAGGAATTGTTGCAGGGTATCTGTTTTCGGCAATAATCTCTTCTGGACCCTGGCTGTTTACCATCTTCTCTTTAGGAGCGTTGGTTCCCATAGTATCTCAGTTTATCTCCTCCGAAGATCTAGCAGGATTTCGTTTGATCATCATCTACAATTTTTCCTTCTCCTTGGTTTTAACTGGTCCACTGTTTATGGTGGCCACCCGTTTTTTAGCAGACCGGATATTTTTAAAAGAGTCTGATAAAGCAATAGGGCTACTTCTAGGAGGGTTGTTAACGGTATTTATTATCTGCACCCCATTTGCATGGTGGCTCTATTTTAGTTTCAGCGAGATGAGCCTGGATATAAGGTTTGCCGCCTTTGTTAACTTTATGGTGATATCTGCAATATGGTTTGTCTCCATTTTTCTTTCGGCTCTAAAGGCGTATGTCTCTATCTCTGGAGCTTTTGCTGGGGGGTTGTTGCTCTCTTTTGTTGCAGCCCTGGCTTTGGCCCCGCAATTTTCGTTAGCCGGTCTTTTTTGGGGCTTCAGCCTGGGTTTGGCTGCCATTCTCTTTTTTTTGGTTGCCAGAATTTTTTCAGAGTTTCCCCACGATATCAAAAAACCATTTGAGTTTTTTGGCTATTTTAAAAAATATTGGGATCTTGCCCTCAATGGGTTGATTTTCAATCTGGCGGCATGGGTTGATAAATGGGTCATGTGGAGCGCACCAGAGGCAGAGCAGGGCAGTTTTGGGCTTATATCCTACCCTAACTATGACTCAGCAATGTTTGTGGCTTATCTCTCTATTATTCCCTCAATGGCCTTTTTTGTCTTCAACGTAGAGACAAGATTTTTTGAAAAATATTTACTCTATTATCGTGATATCCAGAAACATGCCACCTTTGACCGTATCCAGCAGAACCACAATTCACTTCTCAAAGCTATTCTGGATGGAGCCAGAAACCTCACTGTTCTACAAGGTATCATCACCTTTACAATTATAATGGTTGCTCCCAGCATTCTAGAGCTTTTAGGGGTTAATCTTCTACAGTTGGGGATATTTCGTTTTGGGGCTTTAGGGGTGTTTTTCCAGGTTATGATTTTATATCTGCTGATATTTTTAACATATTTTGATGCAAGACGTTATGTGCTTAGTATCAATATATTCTTCTTGATCAGCAACTTTCTTTTTTCCTGGTACTTTCTCAACAAGGGGTTCCCCTATTATGGCCAAGGTTACGCCATGGCAGCAGCCTTGACCTTCGGGGTTACTGTCGTTGTGTCATTCAGCTATTTTAAAAGACTGCCCTATATGACCTTCATTGCCCATAACGCATCAGTTAGTTGAGTTTGTACATCGTGTTAATTTAACTGGAAACTGCTAATCTCACTCTTCTGCTAAAATCTTTAATATCTCTTTTTTTACCACTTCACCTTCAGCTAAAATAGCAGTGATTAGCTTGTTATCACTTGGTAGTTGACCTTTTTTTCCCGTTTGTTCCAGTTGCAAAGATATATCAGATAGCCTATCAGCACCAAAGGTTGCAGCAGTACCTTTAAGTGTGTGAGCAGATTTTGCCAACCCTTCATGGTCCTCTCTGCTGGCGGCATCAGATATAGCATTTATTCGTTCAGGTAGATTATCCAGAAACTTGCTTAGTGTGGGTGCGAAAACATCACCAAAATCCTCCCTTAATGATGCCAACACTTCTGGGTTTATCGTGGGCAGATCTGCAATTTTTGGTATAACATTTGAGGCAAGTTGATGGCTGTCGGTGTTTTGTTCGGAGTTGCTCTGTTCTAAGAGAGTCTCATCAAAATTGAATCTACATATTGTATCAATAAGAACATCTTTATGAATTGGCTTGCTAAGGTGAACGTCACACCCAGCAGCTTTGGTTTTTGCAACCTCCTCATGGAGAGCATGAGCGGTCAGAGCGATAATTGGAATCCGTTTTGCTCCCTGTGTCTCTTCCCATGCTCGTATAGCTTTTGTCGCTGCATAGCCATCCATGACAGGCATTTGAATATCCATGAGAACCATATCAAAAGGCATCTCCTTGAATTTTTCCAGAGCTATTGCCCCATTTTCAGCGATAACAAGTTTACATCCAGATTTTTGCAGAAAACCTTGTACCACCATCTGATTCTCTTCAACATCTTCAGCCAGTAAAATTGTTAGGTTTGCAAGCCATCTATTTATGTTGTCATCTATGGATAGACTGTTTGTGTTTTTGCGTAAAATTTCACTTTTTGTTGATAAAGGCAGCATAACCGAGAAGGTGAATTCTGTCCCACGACCAAGCTCACTTTTTAGGTCAACAGTACCTCCCATCAAATTGATAAGACGGCGACTGATTGTAAGCCCCAAACCTGTACCACCATGCTCCCTTGTTGTAAACGCACCTGCCTGGGTAAAAGGTTGAAATATCTTCTCTTGATGTTCTTTGGAAATACCGGGTCCGGTATCGGCTATTAGAAAAGAGGTGAGATTATCGTTACCTTTATAAACATTTACATCTACCGATCCAGTGTTGGTAAATTTAACAGCATTGCCGATCAAGTTTAATAAAATTTGCCGCATTCGAGTTGGGTCACCAATCACCCATTGAGATGTACCTGGTTGAAAATAGGTGTTAAGAGATATCCCTTTATCCAATGCCAATAGAGCAAAAAGCTCTACTGCTTCATTTACTATTTTTTTAAGATCAAATGTAATATTTTCCAGGGTTAACTGCCCGGACTCAATTTTTGATAGATCCAGAATATCGTTGATGATCGATAACAGGGTTTCTCCAGATCGGTTAAATGTCTGGACATAGCGTTGTTGTACATTATTTAATTCGGTATCTTTTAGCAGATCAGCCATACCGATAATGGCATTGAGAGGGGTTCTTATTTCGTGGCTCATGGTTGCCAGAAAATCACTTTTTGCCGTGTTGGCAACCTCTGCCTGCTCTTTGGCTTCCTGTAATACTGCCCGACTTAGTTTTTCATCGGTAACATCCCAGTTAACACCAATCATTTTTGTTGGTGTTCCATCATCCAGACGTTCAATTAGTGCTGCTGCCCTTATGTAGTGAATTGATTTGTCGGGCCAGACAATGCGAAATTCTGTCTCAAATTCGGTTTTATTTGCCAGGGAGTTAAGCAGCAGTTGCTCTGCTTCTTCAACATCATCACGATGAACTCGGCTCTTCCATGCTTCGTAATTGCCAGAAAATTCATCGGGCTGAACATGGTATATCTCCATAATTCGTTTATCCCAGATCAATTCATATCCGGGTAGCATCAGTTCCCAAACTCCTATACCACCTGCCTGGGCTGCCAACTCCAAACGTTTGCTTGTTTGTTGCAACTCCTCTTCAGCCACTTTTCTCTCTGTGATGTCATTTACAAATGCGACAAAAAAATCAATGATGCCATCGGCATTACGAAAACAACTAGCAGAAATAGTCGCATGGACAATCTGTCCATCTTTTCTTACAAATCGTTTGTCTATGATGTAGCCCTCTATTTCCCCAGCAACAACCTGGTTGAATTTAGCTACATCAGCAGCAAGATCATCTGGATAGGTTATTTCACTCCAAGTTTTTTGAATTAGCTCTTCACGCTCATAACCCAATATTTCACACAATCGATTGTTTACCTGAATCCACCCTTTTTCAATGGATGTTGTTGCCATACCAACAAGGCCCAAATCAAAATATCCCCGAAGTCTGGCTTCATTTTCTTGTAGTTTTTCCAACGCTCTCTTGCGATCATCAATATCCAAAATCTGAGCAATTAGATATTGCGGTGCTCCATAATCATCACGCACAATAGTAGCACCAAGCTGTCCCCACAAAACCTCACCACTCTTTTTGATATATCTTTTTTCTTTTACAAATGAAGTTCCACTACCTTTGGATAGGCGTTTAACATAAACCAAATCCTCTGCTAGATCAGAAGGGTGGGTAATATTCTTAAAGGACATTTTAAGTAGCTCATCACGTTCGTAGCCAACCATTTTGCAAAAAGCCGGGTTAACATCTATAAATTGATGATCCAGAGATACCATTACCAAACCCGTAACCGCCTCTTGGAAGAAAATCTTGAACTTTTCTTCGCTATCCCGAAGACTTTTTTCTAAGAGTTGCTGTTTGGATAGTTGTCTGTTTAACCGAGACAGTTTTAAATGGCGATGAAAAAAAATAAGGCTAAGTAGCACAAAGACAAATATCAGGTTATAAACAACGGTAAAATCGGTCTGACGATCAATTTTAATGTTGGACCAACGAGAAGTAATGGTTAAGCGATCCTCCCTGGTCAACATGTTGATGGCTTTATTGAAAATAGCTATCAACTGCTCTTCACCCTTGTGGGCTGTAATATGAAATTGATTGGTAAAATCAAGCTGTCCAGCAATTTTTATATTATTTATCCCGGCTCTTTGAGCGGCATAGCTAATGGATGGAATGGTATCGAGAAAGGCAAAAATCTGACCATCTCGCAATAGCTCCAATCCCTCTTGAATACTATCTGTCTCAACTATATTGACATCTTTTTTTAGTTGTCTGATGCGATCTATCAGATAAAAATCGCGAACGATCCCGATTGGTTTATCCAAGATAGAATCAATACCTTGGATAAATAGCTCTTCATTACGTGTAGCGATTACAGCTGAGGTCTCATAATAGGGATGGGAGAAGAGCATGGTTCTTGCTCTTTTATCGCTATAGGCAGCAGCTGAGAGAATGTCGCACTGTTTTGCAGCAAATTTATTTGTTGATTCGCTCCAACTGTTTGTAGTAATCAGCTTGATTGATATTTTCAACCTATCTGCCATCAATTTGATAAAATCGGCTGCTATTCCTTCATGCTGGTTGATAGCGTTGATTCTTTCAAAAGGCAACCAGTTGGGATCAACACACATGGTAATGGAGCCTTTGCTATCAAGATAAGCTCTTTCTTTTTTGCTCAGTACATCCAACTCTTGAGTTTGACTGGTGCTTCTTGTCGTTGCCAGTGGTACCCAAACCTGAACGATTCTGTCATAGCTGCCGTCCTGTTTCATATCGTTGAGTACCCGTTGCCACTCGTCAACAATTGTAGAATCAGTACTAGGAGAAAAAGCCAAATAGGCTGGTAGATCTTTGACGAACTGAACAGCTTGAATCTCTTCCGGATCTACCCCAAATTTTTTGGCTGTGTGGGCCATGGTAATGTTACTGTTGATCCATAGATCAATCTCACCTTTCATAAGGGCTTCAATACCCTCTTTTGGTGATGGGAAGCTAACCACGTTATAGGAGTTGTCTTTTAGCCATTGCTCGGATGAATAACCTTTTACAGCTCCTGTTTTCAGCTGTTTGATGTTTGAGCTGTTCCCCGTTTTTTTTCCAAACAGATAGAGTTTTTCAGGTATCAATGGACCTACCCATTGAAAAAGCTTTTCCCTTTTTGGGGTTCTTGAAGGAGGTAACAGAACAGTATTTGGTTCGTTTTGGGTTCGGTGAAAGGCTTCCGACCACAACTCCATATGGATGGAATCGTCTCTATCTAATCGATTTAAAATCTCTCTTACTATCTCAATGCCAAGTCCGGTAATACGTCCATCTTTGACAAAGCTGACAGGTGGGATGTTCGGGGCCAATATGGTGATTGGATTTTTTTGGGTTGCTTGAGCATGGGTTACGAACAGTTGGAAAAATAGAAAAATAAAAATAAAAAGGTCTCTTGTTCCAGGCCAACTTTTCAACCAAGCTATTGTGCTTGATATTGCTTTGAACTTTATATTCAATTACAAAAACTCCCTTCTACCAAGGATTCTCAACCAAGCAATCCCAACATCTTTTGTAAAGCATATTTCGTATAAGATTTCTAAGGTTAAACATATATAGACATAAATTTAAGCAGAGATACAGTATTTAAGAAGAAGTGTACATAGCTATTGCATCAATCAAACGTTTTTTGCGTATAGGCTTGGATAGGTGGATGTTGCAACCAGCATTTCTGGTTTTTTCAATGTCCTCTTTCATGGCATTGGCGGTAAGTGCTAAAACTGGTATGGGTGAAAAGTTGTTATTACGTTCCCACTCTCTAATCTTTCTGGTTGCTTCATAACCATCCATGACAGGCATCTGGATATCCATCAAAATTATATCAAAACCACCTTTCTTGAACTGTTCTACGGCTTTGGCTCCATTTTCGACGATGGTTAGTTGGTGATGGGTGTTTTTTAAAAAGGCCTTAAGTATAGCGCAGTTATCTTCTGCATCATCTGCCAATAGAATTGATAAACCCTCTTTAACAATTTGAGAAGAGGGGGGGATGGTATGGTCATCAACAGATTTGCTCTTATCTATAATTAACTCTTGTAGTGGTATCTCTACATAAAACGTGCTTCCTTTGCCAAGTTGGCTTTCAGCCCAAATGGTTCCTTGCATTTTTTCTACTAATTTTTGACAAATTGATAGGCCCAAACCGGTACCACCATAGCGTCTGGTTGTGGATGTGTCGGCTTGAATAAACGGTTGAAAGATAGTTTCCTGTTTATCTTCTGCAATCCCTATCCCGGTATCTGAAACTGAAAAACGCAGTAAATTTTTCTTGGTTTGAAGTAGAGTAAGTGTGACTTTTCCTTTTTTTGTAAACTTTACTGCATTTGAGAGCAGATTAATTAATATTTGCTGTATTCTTTGGGGATCACCCATCACAAGTGTTGGGGTAGGAGATATGGTTATTGTGGATATTACCGTCCCTTGGTTTAGTGCCTTGGTTTTGAGAACATTTACTGTACTTTGGGTCAACTCTTTAGGGTCAAACGGCATGATTTCCAGTTCCATTTGACCAGCATCAATTTTTGAAAGATCCAATATATCATTAATAAGTGATAATAGATTATTACCAGCACTGTTCATTATCTGGACAAAATTTTTCTGGTCAACATCTAGTTTACTCTCTGCTAGCATCTCTCCCATACCGATAATGGCGTTCATAGGAGTTCGGATTTCGTGGCTCATGGATGCTAGAAAATCACTTTTGGCCTGGTTGGCATGTTCAGCAGCCTCTTTTGCGACTCTGTACTTCTCCTCAGCCATCTTGATATCGGTTATGTCATGAACAGTGCCTGTCATGAAAATTGGTTCACCGCTGGTATCAAGAATAATTTCTGCCAGCTCTTGCACAATGGCAACTGTGCCATCAGGTCGCACTACACGATGTTCAACACGGTAAGTTTGGGATCTGTCATCCAGGGCTGTTTTTATGGCTAACTGCACCTTTTGTTGATCCTCAGGGTGAATGGAATTTAAAAATGCATCATAGGAAGCTTTAAACTGCTGTGGTTCAAAACCAAAGATACGATAAACCTCATCTGACCAGGTAATATTATTGGTTTTTATGTTTAAATCCCAACTTCCAACCTGGGCTATGCGTTGTGCATTTTTAAGGCTGGCAGTTCTTTCTTCAACAAGTTTTTCCAGATCCTTGTTGAGTATCAACAAATCATCTTCTGCTTTGCTTCTACATTTAACCTCATATTTTAACAGTTGGTACGGCTTGATAAGGTTTCCTCGTACAATAGCAATAAAAATAAACCAAAAAGAGAACAGCTTGAAAATGTGTCCGACAATGTTGGACAACCCATATACGCTGACATAAAAAGTAAAAGCCAGCTCTGCACACATGGTAAAGACAATGGCAACCATAATAATGGTGCGTTCAGAATCATCTAAAATTTCTCTGTTTTTGTAGATAAAATAGAGTGCGCCCAGGAGAATAAGATCTATTAAATATTCACAGTATATCTTTAAAGGTGTCAACCCCTCTCCCTGGATGAACATGATGGGAAATTTACCCAAAAAAATAAATGTAGATATCGTAATGGCAATGAGGCCAAAAAATGTAAATAATTTTTCTTTGGTAAATTTTTGCTGGGTCATAAAGGGAGCGGAAATCAATAAAAAAGCTTCAAAAAAACGTGTTCCTACCCAAAATTGTACTGCATATTGTCCATCTTCACTTGGTAAAGTGTTCATTCCTTTGTATGTCAAAGCGTGCAGTAGATCCATGGAGCCGATCCAGAAATAACCACAGGCCAGATAAAGCAAAAAAAAGTTTTTTGAGTAGTCATAGGTGTACCATGCTACAGAAAACATTATAAACGAGACTGTAATAGCAAAAAATTCAGCGGTTACGTGAAAGGCAAGGAAATTGATGTTTGATAGGAGTAAAACAAATATCGAAGCGATACTCGGAATCAACCACAACTGCCGTGACATCAAATGCTGCTTCCAGTTTTCACTGATGTCATCGGTTTTAGCGTGACCATTGTTAGTTACTGCCATGGGTCCTCTGATTTGTTCAGTTAGAACTA
The DNA here is from genome assembly GCA_015232405.1 of Magnetococcales bacterium. Taxonomy (GTDB): domain Bacteria; phylum Pseudomonadota; class Magnetococcia; order Magnetococcales; family JADFYX01. Next base: position 21,883 of record JADFZS010000005.1, read on the forward strand.
ACTTAAGAGTACCGTATAATAATGTTGCTGTCTCTTTTTTTTGTTAATAAACGCCACTTGACTTTGCCCGATTCAAGTATCTCTTGGCAATTTGTTTTAGTGATTTTAAATAATAATTGGATCAGTCGGTGTTGCTATCATTTTCTATAATTTTCCGGCTGGTGTATTCCAGGCATTTGTTTATTTCACCTTGATCAAAAACTTCTCCTGATTTCGGCTTAAGCTCAAGTATAATTTGACCATCATCTGCCAATTTTACTTCTAAGCTATCTAATTTTTGGTACTCATCGGTAGGGCAGCCACAGCGACCTTCACTGCAAGCTTGGAATTCATTGAGCATCTTCTGGTTTTGCTGACTCGTGACGCCATCAACCGTGATTTCCACTCCATCTTTGTGATTATTGAGTTTATATTTCATGCCAAAACAATTAATTAATTTTCATAGGGGTTGGAGAGGAACTTTGATAGATCAAATAATAAGCTAAAACGGTAATGGATAGTTCCTCAATACACTATCAATCTCGTTAGCTATCTCTTCATTTATGGTTTTATCAAAGGCAGCAATATTCTCTTTTAATTGATCCATCGTTGTAGCACCGATAATAGTGGAGGTAACTCCATCAATAGAGTTACACCAAGCAAGGGCAAGTTGTGCAGTGGTGTAGCCGTGACGTTGGGCAACGTCCGAAAGGGCAATAACTGCTTGTTCGCCATTTTTGGTATCTCTAAAGAGTCCACTTTGCGGTTGAAGTGACCATCGACTACCAGTGGGACGTGCTCCATGGATATATTTTCCTGAAAGCATGCCTCCTGCCATTGGTGACCAGGGAAGATAGGCAATATCCTCATGGATGCACTGTTCAATTAAGTAGGGCCAGTCTTTGGTGTGTAAAAGATTAAATTCATTTTGAATAGAGACCATGCGTGGCAGATCATATTTTTTGCTCAGTTCTATATATGTTTGAATTCCCCAAGGGGAATCATCCGAAAGTCCACAATGGCGAATTTTTCCAGCGGCTATACACTCTTGCAGACTTTCGAGAATATCTTGCATCTGTTCTGTGTGAGCTTTTGTATCAGTTTGGCTAAAACTAATCATATTTGGCCAATGTTTGCTAAAATGAGCAGTCTGTCGATTTGGCCAGTGTAGTTGATAGAGATCTATGTAATCTGTTTGCAATCGTTTTAGTGATCCATCCAGCGCCAGTTTTACCGATTTACCCGTGATTGGTGAACCTTTGCGAATGTAATCAAAGCCAGGGCCGGCAATTTTTGAGGCAAGTATAAATGATTCACGTTTCTCCCTGTTGTTGGCTATCCAATTGCCAATAATGGTTTCGGTTTTACCATAGGTTTCAGCGGTAGGAGGGACAGCATACAATTCTGCGGTATCGATAAAGTTGACTCCCTTATCAAAAGCATATTCTATCTGAGTGTCGGCATCATTTTGATTGTTCTGAAATCCCCAGGTCATGCTACCTAAGCAGACCCTGGAGACATCAAGGTCACTACTTCCAAGTTTTCTATATTCCATAATTATTCCTCAACTTGAGTTTACTTGGTTTGCGAATCCTGCTTAATATTTTTTTCCATTTTTACGAGGCTTTTTAAGATTGAAGGTATAGCATCCATGGACTGTTTTGTTATAGCTAAAAAAAAGCCCCCACGCTAACGAGCCTAAGCTCAGGTGGAGGCAATTTTCAGTTGAAAGTTTGCTATATCGTTGGAAGCAATGTCAATACATTTTAGATCATGCCCTTCAACTATACATTGAAGCGGTTGAGATCTTGGTTGAGTATGTCGGCAATCTCTCTTAGGTTTTTTGATTTTTCCTGCACTGTTTCACTCATATCGTCCATACGTTTAGCTGAACTTCGTATTTGTTCCATCCGTTTTGAGGTCTCAGCCGAATGATCGCATACACTTGCAACATTAACAGAGATGTTCTGGCTGTCAGTTGCTGCAGTTGACATTTTAATAGTTACCTCTTTGACGTTTTCAGCAGATTTTGTAACATTGCTGGTTACGGAGCCAACATTTATCGATATCTCTTGCATGTTACGATTAACTTCATTGATACCAAGGTTGGATTCACCTACACGGCGAGTAACCTCATCAGTTTCACCAGAAACCATAGACATAGATTGCGAAACATTTTTGATTGCACCATTTTGTTCATCAACCAACTGTAGGATTTCACTGTTTGCCTGACGGATTAGCTCCACATCTTCAACTGCTTCATTGGCAGCAACAGAGACCTGTTGTGTGTGATCATTGATACGGTGAATGCCTTTATAGATCTTCTCGGTTGCCTCGCTGGTCAGTTTGGCCAGTTCCTTTACTTCATTGGCAACGACAGAAAATCCCTTACCCGCTTCTCCAGCACCAGCGGCCTCAATGGAGGCGTTTAGAGCCAGCATATTGGTCTGCTGGGTTATATCGTTGATGACATTGACTATTTCCCTTACCTCATCAGTAACAACGGTTAACTCATCAACAAGATTTTTAGCATTATTAACACGATCATTGGCCTTTATAGATTTTTCGTTGGCCATTGCGCTTTTAGAACGCACCTCGTTTAAAGAGGTTGTTATCTGTTCAATGGCTGATGATACACCATTTAAGTTGTTATTTACCGTCTCAATAGCTTCACCGACATGACCAAGATTTGCACTAGCCTCTTCGGAAGCAGCAGCAACCGCTGTGATACTTGTACCGCTCTCCTTTGCTGCATTGGCAATGACATCCATGGTATCTGACATATCTTTGGCGGAAGTGGCTACAGTATTAAGTTCATCACTGATGTTGCTCACTTCACCTGAAACACCGGATATTTTATTAGCAACCTCTCCCATGGTGCTTGCTAGGTATTCGGCCTCTGTGCTCAGGGTGTGGGAATCATTTTCCATCTCCTTTGAGACCTCATCCATGGCATTAGAGGTTAGATTTAGCTGTTCGGCATTTTCAGCAATACGCCCCACCATCTCTCGCAGGTTATCAATCATGCTACGGATGGCATCGGCCAACATGCCAACTTCATCGCCTCTTTTTACATCGAGCTTTATGGTTAGGTTGCCTTCAGCCACTGCTTTTGCGGCATGGATACAGCTAATAATAGGCTTGCTTATGGCGCGACTAATTAGCAGGGCCAACAATAAACCAACTATAATACCGCCAATTGAGACAGCGCGTAAAAGTAGGTTGGTATGGCTGTATTTATCAAGAATAGCAGAGATGTTCTCGACAATACTGATATGACCGATGGTTTCACCTACAATATTTTTCAACGGTAGTGTAAACGTAACAGTTTTGTCTTCTCTATTTAAATTAAGGGTAACATTGTCTGAGCCACTTTGGGTTGCAAAAGCAACATTTTCAGTGGAGAGAATAGTGTTTAGTTGCTCCATTAAATTGGTAAGATCAAGACCAGCAACCCCTAGGTTGTAAGGTTTTTTGGGTTTGTTGAAATAGGGGGTTACGTGCATTAAACGGACAGTTCCGTCAGGGAACTTTTCTAAAGCGAAGTTCTTCTTTTTGTCGGTAGATACCTGTTCTAGCAGGGGAGATGAAAAACCTCTATCAATACTGCTACCTTTGTCACCGGAATATGACATGATTTTATTGCTACCAAGGGAGCTGTTCCAGAAAAAGAGCACCTGTATTTTTGTAGAAAGTTGATTCCAGACACTATCTACATGGGGAGCGATTTTGGTTTCTTTACCAGTTTTTAAGGATCTGATCAGTTTGCGATTTTTACGTATCAGATCAACCTCTTTTCCAAGGTTTCTACCTTCATTTTGCACAATTATCTGCCAACTACGTTCGATATTTCCAGCTTTGGAACGAAAAAGCTGGTCTAGATTATCCTGTTGAGTGGAAGATATGACGGCAAAAAATAGGATGGTCAGCATGATAAGAGGTATCATAACCATGCTGATCATCTTTTTTTGTAGAGATAGAGCGTTAATAAACCTGATAATGATGCCCATTTTCCAATACCCTTTCGATGAACTACTCACCACTTGCAGTGTTAGATTACTTAAAGAAGACAGAAAAAAAAGCTCTTTAATTTTTTATATTTGGTGAGGTTTTAAACTAATAAGAGTCTGGCAGTAACAAGAGCCAGTTATGGTTTGGCTAATAATTTTACTTATCCAAACCAACTGGCTCTGTATTTTGATAAGTGATAAACCAGGATAATATCACTCCATTGGTAGCCCTTTGGCTTTCCAATCATTCATACCCATCCGATACCATTGAACTTTGGAAAATCCCATATTTTTCAATGCTAATGCACCTTTTGCGCTACGCCAACAGTGGTCACCATTACAGTAGATTACGATAGCGCTACCTTTGTCAGCACCTTGCAAATCACCACAGCCATTGAATTTGTTAACAGTATTAGAGACCTCTCCAGCTCCAACATCGGCCTTGCCTGAGGATACCTGACAGCTAATAGAACCTGGAATTGTACCATTTTCAAAATCTGCCGGTTTTCTAGCATCGACCAAAGTTGCAGAACCGCTCTCCATGGCTCCCATTACAGCATCAGAACCTACAACTTGTACGCCATCAAGCTGGCTGGGAACTTCTGGTTTTCCTGCTTGAGCCTGACCAACCAATAAAAAGGAAAACAACCCAACAAACATCATAAACCTATGTATATTCAAGACTTTATCCTCAAAATAATTGAGACAACAATTAGTGAAAGTGGATAGCTAACACTCTCACCAAGAAAATCAAAAATCTTTAACATAATGCTGCAGGTTCAAGTTATTTTTCTTTTTAAATACATTCATGTTAATGATATATGAATAGATGTTAATATAAATGCATACTATTATTATTTAGTTTAAAAATCAACTATGAAATCATGGTGGTAGAATTGTAAATGCTATTAACAATTAATAATTGAATAGATTCAGATAGTTGATGCTTGGTAAAAAAAATTTAAAGTCAGTTGCCGGCTAACTATATACAATAGTTATGGTTTTTGCGATATACAACTATAAGATGCGGTGAGAATTCAATATAAAATAGTTATAAAATTATAAAAAATTTTATATTAATGCATATAGTGTTAAAGAACATATGAAGAGTTAGGATTAAGTTTTGAATAAGTGTAGTGTAAACACAGCCTTGAGTTTGCGTTGCTTACTCGGTAAATGGTCAAAATTCTTCTTCTAACCAAATAGACATATTTCACTGGAACATCAGGCAATACATTGATAGAGTATCTCCTTACGATATGCCTTGGTATTCCTTTTGTTTGATAGGGTTTATAAAGAGTTCAATAACAACATAGAAGCTTGTCGAATTGAAAAACAAGCTAAAGCAGCGATCAAATGAGGCTGTTTCCAGTTTTTTGCGATTACCTCAACAATAGACTTTTTAAAAGAGGTTTTAGTAGATGGTTAATGGGTCGTTTAATAAACGCTTTGGTTTCTGGAAATATTTTTTTGGAATTTCCGTTACAATATTTACTCTTTTTATCATCAGCCAAAATAATTTTTTAGTTTTTCATGTCTTTGCGGAATCATTAAGTATTCTTGTGTCATTCAGTCTGTTTTCCATGGTTTGGTACACTCTCCGCCACCATGATAATCACTATTTTCTCTTCCTGGGTACTGCTTTTCTGTTCATGGGAGTTATAGATTTTTTGCATATCCTTACCTATAAGGGAATGAACCTTATTCAAGGATATGACGCAAACCTTCCTACCCAATTTTGGATTGCCGCAAGGGCGGTGCAGGTTGCTAGCCTTATTATTGCTCCACTGTTTCTTACCCGGAAATTAAATAAAGAACTTCTGTTGGTTATTTTTTCTCTAATAACCTTTATTCTGTCTTATGCTGTTTTTATGGGTTGGTTTCCTGACTGTTTTGTGGAGGGAAAGGGGCTGACACCGTTCAAGGTAGGGGCAGAATATGTAATGATGGCCCTGTTAGTTATGGTTGCTTGGCAGATTCATTATTATTTACGAGATTCATTCTCCACAGAAGTTCGCTTCATGCTGGTGCTTTCCATAATATTCACCATAGTTCAGGAGTTGTCCTTCACTTGGTATGTAGAGGTTTACGGAATATCCAATATAGTTGGTCACATACTCAAGATAGCCTCATGTTTCTTGTTGTTTAGGGCTATAGTTATAGTCGGGCTGGAACGGCCTTTCGATCTGGTCTTTCACTCTCTGCACAAAAGTAAAGAGAGTTTATCCAAAGCCCAGTCAATAGCGCATCTTGGTAACTGGGATTGGAATATAAAAACCAAAACAATTACTTGGTCTGATGAGGCCTACCGAATTCTAGGTCTAAACCCCAATGAATTTAAACTAAAATACAATGACTTTCTGGCGTTTATTCACTCTGATGATCGACAGTTGGTTCCAGACCCGGCAGGCATTGATTTTGCGGATAATACCGATGTTTATCATTATGAGTATCGTGTAGTAAGGGGTGACGGAACTGTTATTTTAATTCATGAAATCAGGGATGTTATACATAATATCGATGGTTATCCAACTAACATAATTGGCACAATTCAAGACATAACAGAACGTAAAAAATTGGAGATGGAGTTATATCAAGCTAAAATACAGGCTGAGTCTGGGGCTAGATCTAAAAGTGAATTTCTTGCCAATATGAGCCATGAAATTCGCACGCCAATGAATGTCATCCTCGGTATGAGCTCCCTATGTTTACAAACAGACCTTACCAATAAACAGAAGAACTACCTTAAGAAAGTTCATGCTTCATCTCAATATCTGCTAGGCATTTTAAATGATATTCTGGACCTCTCCAAGATTGAAGCTGGCAAGCTGGAAATGGAGGCCATAAGGTTTACTTTGGATGAGGTATTACACAAGCTGGCTATTGTTGTTCAAGACAAGGCTCATGAAAAAAAATTAGAGTTGTTGTTTAAAATTGATCGTGAAATTCCATTTTATTTGCAAGGTGATTCCCAGCGGTTGGGACAGGTTTTAACAAACTTGGTTGGTAATGCGGTAAAATTTACTGAGTCAGGTCGTGTCATGGTTGAATCGCGATTGCTCAAAAAAGAGCAAGGCAAAGTCAATTTGGAATTTTCTATTAAAGATACCGGCATTGGCATGACTAAAGAGGAGTGCAGCCTCTTGTTTCAACCATTTTCCCAAGCTGATGTTTCTACCACTAGAAAATATGGAGGAACTGGCCTGGGGTTGGCTATAAGTAAACAGTTGGTGGAGATGATGGATGGTAGGATCGCAGTAACGAGTAAAGCAAACGTTGGCAGTACCTTTACTTTCAATATTCTTGTTGGTTACGACGACACAGATGATACCTCCCTTCTAGGAGCAGTTCCAAAGGAATTGCGAGATATGCGTACCCTGATAATTGATGATAGTAAAATATCTCGCGATATAATGGTAGACAATCTATCAGCACTATCTTTACAGGTCACAGAGGTGGAATCGGGCAAAGAGGCTCTTGCACTGATTGAAAAGGCTGATGGTGAAACCCCTTTTGGTCTGGTTACTGTAGAGTGGGGGTTGTCAGGGATGAGTGGTCTGGAGACTATTGAGAGAATAAAGAACAATACTTTATTGACCAACCCACCACATATCATCTTGGTAATCTCTATAGATCCCAATTTTCTACCTGCTCAAATTGTAGATAAATATTTAAATGGAATAGTAGTAAAACCATTCACCACATCACAGCTTCTCGGCAATGTTGTTGAAGCATTTGGAGGGGTTTCTGATATCAACAAAACCCCCTTGATTTTTTCCGATAGCGATGAATATCAATCTCTATGGGGATCTAAAATATTAATAGTAGAAGATAACGAGCTAAATAGGCAGATTGCCAGAGAGTTGTTGGAGATGGTTCAAGTGAATGTTTCCGAGGCCAAAAACGGTAAGGAAGCTGTAAAAATGGTAGCTCAAGAATCTTATGATGGTGTTCTTATGGATCTTCAGATGCCAGTTATGGATGGTCTGGCAGCAACCAGAGAAATTCGTAAAGACCCCCGTTTCATTAAACTTCCAATTATGGCTATGACTGCAAATGCCATGTCAGGGGATCGTGATCTATGTTTTGAAGCTGGAATGCAGGATCATATCTCCAAACCGGTGGATCCGAACAATCTTTTTTCTACTCTCACCAAATGGGTGAAACCTGCCATGCCTCACTATAAACAGATACCTGAAAAAGTTGAGAAAGAGGAGATATCGGGAGAGTTGATGCCGAATATTCCCGGTATAGATACTCAAATTGGCTTAAGGAATGTGGGCGGTAAAATTAAAAATTACTTCTCATTTCTTACAAAATTCAGAAAAAACCAGGGTGGAGTGGCAGAAGATATTCAACAAGCATTGGCAGCCCAAGATATTGCTTTGGCAACAAGGCTTGCCCACACATTGAAAGGTGTCTCAGGAACATTAGGAGCTAACACTCTTTATAAAAAGTCTGGGGAAATAGAGTCTGCTATTAGAAAATCAGCAGATTCCAAAGAAATACAAAACCTTCTGCAGCAAATTGCTGTAGAGCTTGATGAAATATGTCGAACAATAGATCAAGTCATACCCAAAAATGTATCAAAATCAACAGTTCTTGGCTCTCCAGAGCAGAGCGATGAGATAATTGCAAAACGAGATGCTCTGCTTAGGAAAATGTATAACCAACTAAGAACCTTTGATTCTGATGTCGAAAATACAATCTTAGCCCTAAAAGAGATACCGCATTCTAAGCAAATGATAGATTATTTGGATAAGATTGAAGAGCAAGTAGCTATTTATGATTTTGAAGGTATGACCTCGACTTTGGTACAGTGCACAGATTTTTTAGGAGTTGACGTTGAGAATGGTAACTCTTGAATATTTAGAAAAATAAAGCTTATTAATCATCCAACGATTTAAGAGACCACTGTTTATTTTTATCTATATTTACAGTGATGATCCCCATCAGTTTATCAAACCTACCACAAGTTAAAAAATGTTGGTTTACCTCATGGTTGAACCCAGCTATCAGACAGCTAAACACCATATCTTAAGTATTTATATTTTGTAAAATAAAAATGTTTCAAAATGTTAACAAATGTAAAGAATTTGTAAATTGATATGGATTTGTTTTGTCAGTTGTAGTAAGTTTATCACATTCAGAGATTAATTATTGTAAGATAGCAACATTGGGTCTGTTAGAATTTATCTAAAGAAAACTAGTGTTTAGCCTCTGTTTTTAAATATTATTCAAATTATTGTTGTTCGGTTGATAACCATAAAATGTGATGTGATATTTTTAAAAATAATCATTTTTTTACCATATTTTAAATGTAGATTTATGAGTTAAAAAAAATTAAATAAAATTAACTTTAAAGTGACTAACGGATACTTCACAAATTGTGATTTATTTACTGATTTTCATAAATCAAGTGTAATATTGGGTTGTTACACACTAAGGGAGAGTGTTATATGTTAAGTCCGACCAATAAGTTAATGAAAGGTAGTTTTCTGATAGTGGGTCTGCTGCTATTTAGTGGTTCAGCTTATGGTGACGAGCTTGCTGATATCAAAGAGCAGATCCAGATATTGATGGAACGTGTTGAAGTACTTGAGCAAGAGAAGAAAGACCAACAAACCGCCGCAGTTGCAATTCCAAAAAGTGATAAAGCTAAAAACAGAGAGGTAAAATCTGGAAACACAAAGGTCAAATTATCGGTCTCTGGGTGGATGGATCGTGCTGTACTTATGGCGGATGACGGCAATGATAGCAACGGTTATTTTGTCGATGGCACCCTGCCAAGCCGGTTTCGCTTAACTGGTCGGGCAAGCAGTGCAGATGGTTGGACTATCGGTTCCAACATGGAGTGGCATTATCGTTCCAACGCTGCTTTTATCATAGACCAGTACGACCAGGATAATGGTACTTCAGATGGCTCTTTCAAAGAGCGTGTTTTAGAAGTTTTCTTTAATAATCCCAAATGGGGAAAACTATCCCTTGGTCAAGGACCAACAGCTTCCAACGGTATAGCGGAGCGGGATCTGTCAGGTACTTTTGTTGCTGCCTATTCCGATACCCGTTTTTTAGCAGGAGGTATGAGGTTTCGCAGAGCTGATGGTTCCCTTGCCGATAGTGATACCACCAATCCCAGGGTTAGACACTCACTTTCTAATATGGACGGCATGAGCTTGCGGGATAGGGTTCGTTATGATAGCCCAAGTTTAGCTGGCTTTAAGATCTCCTTAGGAGCAGTGCAAGGAGATGTTTATGACACCGCTCTTACTTATTCTGGGGATATGGGAGCATTCAAGGTAACAGCAGCAGCTGGTGCTTCTAGTGCCGCAATCAACTACCTGGATGGAAAAACCAAGGATTTTACACAATATGCAGGTTCCGTCTCCGTACTTTTTGACAACGGATTGAATATGACTTTAGCAGGTGGAACCCAGGAAGCTCAGAACTCCGGTCGCAATAATCCTGGATTTTATTATGCAAAACTTGGATACAAAGCAGATTTATTCCAGAAGGGAAAAACAAACCTTTCAGTGGATTACCATAGCACAGATGATCTAATGCAAAATGGCGATGCAGGTGATAGCTATGGCTTTCAGGCAGTACAAAATATGGACGACTGGGGATCAGAGCTATATCTGAGCCTTCGTAAATATCAATACAGCCAGACTGGAGTCGAATTTGATGATATCACTGGCACTCTTGTTGGAGCGAGAGTGAAATTTTAAGGCTTTTTTAGTGTCAGGGTGGTAAGAGGATAATGTCCAAATATATTGCTAGATTATTGAGTCTGATTATTTTAACCATGGCATTGGTCGGTTGTAGTTCTGCAAAACCATTTGCTTACGAAGATCAAGGTGAGGTTAAAGAGGGGCCAGGACTGTTTAGTGGCAAAAAAGGTGAGTTTATAATTTATAATAAATAGCCAGCAATATGATAAGAACGGCCAGTAATTTATAAAATCTGTTTTTGCAGTTTGGATTAAAATAACTCTATTTTGGAGAGATCCCATGGTTAAGCCAAAGATATTTCGGGTCGGTTTATTGTTAATTGTACCCATGTTGTATTTGTTTGTTGGAGGAGAAGCTGGAGCAGCAGATAATCCAAAAAGTTTGGCTGGGCCAGCATTTAGTGATCCTGCTAAACTTTTTCCCATGAAACAGAAGTGGGTAAAACAACCTGTTAAATATACCGAGAAAACAGGCAAAGTTGATATTGCCCTTGATTTGAATCAGCAACTCTTTGAATTTGTAGAACCACTGGCCCGTGAATATGCGAAAAAAAATAACCTGAAAATCTCGGTAAACTTTGGTACATGCGGTACATCCTCAGCAATGTTAACTCGTAAAGCAGTTGATATTGGAGGGTTTTGTTGTCCTCCAGGAGAGGTTGACCGTCTTCCCGGTCTAAAATTTCACACTCTAGGTCTTTTACCAATGGGAATTGTAGTCCATCGGGACAACCCTGTTGATTCTATTACGTTGGATCAGGTTCAAAAGATATATCAAGGTGATATTTATCGATGGTCGAAACTCGGCGGTAAACATAAACCAATCAAGACCTTTGGAGCTACCCACTGTAAAATCAGGCCTGGTCACTGGCGACTGTTGATAGATAGCGATAATAATTTTACTCCAAGATTTAAGCCAGTTGCTTGGGGAAAAGAGAGCATTCTATCCATTATCAACAATCCACAAGCTGTTGCATGGGAGACCCTCTTATCCATAAAAAGATATGGTAAAGGTAAGGTTAAAGCCCTGAAAGTCGATGGTCGCCATCCAAGTGAGCTAAATAAATTAATTTCAGGAGAGTATCCACTATATCGTACATTTAGTGTGACCACCTGGACAGGAAAAGATGTTGAAAATCCCCATGCGCAAAAACTTGTTGCTTATCTAATAAAGGGAATAGAGGCCAAGAGTAGCCAAATTGGCTTGGTTTCTGCCTCCCAGCTTAGAAAAGCAGGGTGGAAATTTAAGGAGAATGAGTTGATTGGCGAGCCTCTATAAAAATTTATCTAGTGCTGGTTAGAGTTCAACTTTTATTCCTGATGGGGGTTTAACTTGAATGAGATTTTTATGTGTAATGGGTTGCTAGAAAGAACTTTTTTTGTGAAAAACTTATTGGAAGCTTCCCATGGCTGAAGTCGATCCTGACAGAAAGCCATTTTTGCATAATTGGCTGCAGCATGTATCCATAACTGTGAAAATGGTTACAGTGACCATCGTTGTCGGTTTGGTGGTGTGGATTGCTGTGGATTATTTTGATTCAAAATCGGTAAGAAATGCCTTTGAGTCACAGATGGTTGATATCATGACTGAAAAAGGCATGGACTACCGGCAAAAGTTCATCCATCACATAGCAGAAGTTACCCAGACAGCTAATCTATTGGTATCTCAAAATAGTCTGGGTAGTTATATGAAAGATCAGCCATGGAACAAGGAAGATACCATAAAAATTAATTACCACGACAGAGTACCAAATTGGTTTGGTCGCCGGGAAAACCTTCTTCTTTTTACCATCCCAAATTATACAATTTTGTTAGATACATGGGGTAATGTGCGTGAGGTTTTTCGTCTTATCCCGGAAAAACTGCCTGACTTTTTGATCAAACCTGACCAGATATTTTTACGCTTAAGTCTCAATGAGCCATATACCACAGGCTTGAATGCAAATTTTCCTCATATCATAACAACCATTAAGGTTGTTGGTAGCAAAGGGGAAGATTTGGGGTATGTAATGCTTGCTACCCCTATTGACGAAGATTTTCTCCGGGCCTCTCTTCCTTCCACAGCAAAAGAGTTTTTGATTGGGCTTTACCGACAAAATCCTCCAAAAATTGCTGTTAGTAGTGACGATACATTGGTTTCTGCTGGCACTGACCTTCATAGAGTAAAAGAGCGGTATTTAACAGCAGAACAGCCAGCTTTTGATTATGGTTCTTCAGAGGTCAACTATCAATTTGTCATCATGATTGCAAAAGAGAAACTAGAACCACAAACAATGGCGGTTGTAGAAAAAGCTAGAGTGCGTCGTTCTGTTATGGCTCTTCTTTTTATCAGTGCGTTTGCTGTAATTATGATCAGGATCACAAATCGTATTGCAAAATTGGATCGTTATGTAGCGGAATTTTCTCAAAGCAAACTTAAAGCAATACCTTGGGAGCACAAGAAAGGCGACCAGTTAACCCAATTGAGAATTCGTTTCCAACGCCTTATGGAAGAGATTACCGCTTCCTATGAAATAATTCGTAAAGAAAAATATGCCGCTGAGTCGGCTAATCGTGCCAAGAGTACTTTTTTAGCCAACATGAGCCATGAACTACGAACTCCGCTCAACGCAATCCTCGGTTTTTCCGAATTGATGACCCGCGATACTGAAGCTACTCCCAGCCAGTTGGAGAACCTACGTATTATCAATAAAAGTGGCGAGCATCTTTTGGGTATGATCAGTGATGTGCTGGACCTCTCCAAAATAGAGGCTGGTCGTATTGAGATAACCATGGAAGCGTTTGACCTATTCAGGTTTATGAATGATATCCATGAAATGATATTGATACAGGCAAAAAAGAAGAATATCTCTTTTGATCTAGAGTTTGCGCAAAATGTGGAACGATTTGTAAAAACTGATGTAAATAAACTTCGCCAGATACTTATCAATCTGCTCGGTAACGCGATTAAGTTTACCGAGGAGGGGGGTGTTACTTTACGGGTTAAGACTATCAATAGTGGAGAAAACAACATTCAGTGCCATCTGCAGGTTGTCGTGGAAGATACTGGTGATGGAATATCCGCCGAACAGGTAAAGACCATTTTTACCCCTTTTGTCCAGGCAGACCATGCTCGAGACGATATTGTTGGAACCGGGTTGGGGCTATCGATATCCAGCAATTTTGCCGAAAAATTAGGTGGCAAAATAAGTGTAGAAAGTGAACTTGGAAAGGGTTCTGTTTTTATATTGGATATTCCTGTGGAGCTGGTTTCACAAGACAACTTGGTGATAGAAGAGACACAAAAAAAGCAAATAACCAAGCTGGCTTCCAATCAGCCTGAATATCGCATCTCTATAGCCGAAGACTATCCCCATAACAGAGTACTGCTGCGTGATTTGTTAACTCACGTTGGCTTTACTGTGAAGGATGTGGAAAATGGAGAGGATTGCATATCTCTTTTTAAAACATGGAATCCCCATTTTATCTGGATGGATCTTGGCATGCCAATAGTGGATGGGTTGGAAGCCACCCGACAGATAAGGGATTTGCCAGGGGGTGATGAGGTGAAAATTGTTGCCCTTACAGCAAGTAGTGTTTTTAACGATCAACGAAGCAATGTCATCGCTCAAGGTTGTGATGATATGCTGTACAAGCCATATAAATCGCAACAAATTTTAGAGGCAATGGCCAAGCATCTTGGGGTGAAGTTTGAGTATGGAGAGGAGGTTGCTATATCAGACGGTGGCAATAAACAACAGCCTGAACTACAAGCACAAACTATATTGAATTTACCATCCGAACTTCGGGAAGATCTCTATAAAGGGGCGATTTCGTTAAACATAGAGAGATCATTGCAAGCAATTTCCCAAATTGGAGAGTTGGACTTGGAGCTAGGAAATTCCTTGAAAAAAATGGTAGATAATATGGAGTTTGAAGCTCTGTTGGAGCTATTGGAAGAGGTAGATGAGAAACAGAGTTGATAGATGGATTTGGAAAAATGAGTGGTATTATTTTGAATGCATAACAGTTAAAAATTAGAATAATCCTAGATTCAGCAATTTAGTATATTGAAACTGAAAATTCAAAGGTGAGGTTTTATTAAACTCATGAATATCCTGATAATTGATGATGACACCAAGTTCTTGGAAATGTTGGCCTGGATGCTTGGAACAGAAGGGTTCAAGGTGACAGCTGTTTCTAATGGAGACCAGGGTATCAAGATAATCAATCAACAAGCAGTTGATCTCCTCATCACTGATATGTTGATGCCGGATAAGGAAGGGGTGGAGTTAATCCAGGAGATTAGAGGTGGGTTTCCTGACCTTCCAATAATTGCAATGTCTGGCGGTGTTAGTGGCTCTTCCACTGATACCATGTTCATGATGGCTAAACGTCTTGGAGCACAGGAGGTTCTGGCAAAACCATTTTCTAAGGATGAGGTGTTGATGGCTATACGTAAAAGCGTAGCCAATGAGCAATAATAGGACTCATGATAAAAAATAAATTCAAAAGGAGTTCAACATGAGTGTTGATCCTGTACAGCAACTGAATCCTCTAGAGATTGAAAAAAAGGCACGACAAATTGCCCATGATCTAAATAATGTATTTGGCGTGATTATATGCAGTTCGGAAATTGCAAAGAGTATGGTCTCAGAAGGTGAGCCTATGTTTCGCTGTGTTCAGGAGATGATGTCAGCTTGTGGGCGAGGGCAGGAACTGACTCGATCATTAAGAGCAATTTTTGTCCCTGAACAGGAGCCTGATACGGGACAACTATTAGATGATGGTAATCAATCGTTTGATAATCAAGATCTACAAAACAGTCCAATCCTCAATGAAAATAACCCACAACCTACACAACAGTCACTTGAAGAGATCCTGATTGTCGATGATACACCTGCCAACCTCAGGTTATTGGCCAACCTGTTAACTCAAAATGGTTATCGTGTTCGTCCTGCCTCTAGTGGCAAACTAGCATTAAAATCGACATCATTTCAGGTTCCAGACCTGATCATGCTTGATATTCGCATGCCCCATATGGATGGTTATGAGGTTTGCCGTCTTTTGAAAGCAGATGAGAAAACCAAGGATATCCCAGTGATTTTTTTAAGTGCAATGGATGACTCTGCCGACAAGGCCAAAGCTTTTGAAGCCGGAGCAGTAGATTTTATCAGTAAACCATTTCAAGCAGTTGAGATACTTGCTCGTATACGTACACATTTAGAACTGCAATCGTTAAAAAAGCAAATTCAAAGCCAATAGATAGATTGTTTATGAAAATGATTTGTCCGGGAGAGTGATTTCAAACTTTGTTAACTCATTGGGAATGGAGTAGACGGTGATATCTCCACCATGGGAGGTGATGTAGCTGTGACACATTGCTAAACCCAAGCCAGTTCCTTTACCTAATGGTTTGGTAGTATAAAAAGGTTCAAATATATGTTTGATAACATCTTGATGAATTCCGCATCCATTGTCAGAGATAATTATTTTGAATTTTTTGTTCTCATAGCTGGTGATAATTTGAATTTCCGGTTTATCCGGTGAAGCCTCTTCAATAGCATCGGCAGAGTTTATCAGTAAATTCAGTATCACCTGCTTGATTATGCCCTCAGAGCCGAGAAATGGTGATAGATTGCTGTCCAATTCTAACTGGCAATGCACATTCTTTGTCCTGCTATCCAGCTTAAAAAGGCGAACTGCAATTCTTATAATATCGTTTATAGACAGGGGGGTCATCTCATCTAATTGTTGGGGAGATGAAACTTCTCTAACATCATCAAGGATCAAGCTTATTCGGTTGACGCTATCCATAACCAAGTTCAGGGTATCAATATCCGCATTGTCCAATTTGCTGTCTGAGTCGTTCATATGTTCTATGAGGCCGGAAATCGCTGATAGTGGATTGGCAATTTCATGAGCAATCCCAGCAGCCAATGTTCCAAGTGAGGCCATCTTTTCCTGTTGAAAGGCATACTGTCTAGTCTCTTGCAACTCTTTTTCGGTGTTTTTTCGTACAGTTATGTCACGTAACAGAGCGATGAACATTGGTGTCGGTGTACCCAGTATACAGTTGACAGTCAATTCCAAGACAAAATCATCACCGTTTCTTTTTTTAGCAATAATTTCCCGGTTGAAAAACATCGCTTCCCTGTCAGCGTCACACTTAATGCTGCCATTTTGTAATTGTAGGCTGGTTAAATATTTTTTTATATATTCATCATGTACGCTGTTATGGGGGTGGGGGACCAATATTTTGATATTTCTACCGATAAGGCTTGCTGTGGAATAGCCAAACATATCTTCCACTGCCGGGTTGGCGTGAAGAATTATACCTTTCTTGTCAGCTAGTAGGATTCCTTCACCGACATTTTCCATAATGCTTCTTAGCCGGGATTCGCTCTCCTGTAAAGCCTGACGGGCTTTTTTTTGTAAGGTAATGTCCTCTTTGACGGCAATAAAATGTGAAATATTGCCGCTCTTATCCCGTACAGGGGTGATAGTAGAGTCATCATAATACAAAGTGCCATCCTTACGCTGGTTGGTAATCTCTCCTCGCCACACCCGACCAGCTAAGATGGTTTGCCATAACTCTTTAAAATAATCTTCATCATGTAGTCCAGAACTAAGAATCTTGATGTTTTGTCCAATAATCTCCATTTTCACATAGCCTGAAATTCGAGAAAAGGCTGGGTTTGCCCATAGTATGATGCCATCCTTATCAGTAATTACAATGCTGTTGTCAGATGCCTCCATTGCAGTGGTCTGCAGCTTTAATTGTGATGTGGCCAGCTCTATCTGTCTTTGTAAGATAGCTGGTTGCCTCACAAGAAAATAGACCAGAATTCCCAAAGAGATAGACAGAAGCCCTGCGGAAAGGTAAAACCATTTTTGTCCTTCCCAAGATGTTGGCCAACCATTGATGGGAGTTGCAGCAATCTGCCAAGTGCCATTTGGCAGTGTTACATCTAGTAGAACAGGGTTGTTGTTAAAAAGTGTCTTCTTGCCATAAAACACCTCACCATTTGCACCCAAGCCATCCTTACCTCTGATGGCAATACTGATATCTCTAGCAGAATCAGCCAACCCGCTTTCTATCAACAGCTGCTCTAAGTCGATTAAAATAATGGAGAGTCCCCAGAATTTATCTTTACTATCAATATCCTTCTTAGGTATAGACTCAATAAACACTGGTAAGCGACCAATTAGAGCTACACCTCCCTGCCGTAACTGAACAGGGCCAGCAATAATGAATCTTTTTTCATCGATTGCTCTTTGCACAGCATCGCGGCGTAAAGGATCGGCTAAAAGATTATGGTTTTTGGCGGCTTCATTTCCTTTTAGGGGTGAAATATAGGTGACAACTGCATTGGGAGCTAATTGCAAACTGCGTATGCCATTTAATCCACCTTTAAGGTTGCTGGTGAACTGTTCAAATTCATTAAAGGTAAAGTTTATTTTTGTTTTGGCAAATGCTGCTAATCCACGTACCAGATGTAAACGGGCATTCAGAGAACTTTCAAGTTTCGCCCTTATGGCAACCGTTCTGTCGTGGGTAACTGTCCT
This sequence comes from Magnetococcales bacterium, assembly GCA_015232405.1. GTDB lineage: Bacteria > Pseudomonadota > Magnetococcia > Magnetococcales > JADFYX01. Next base: position 40,150 of record JADFZS010000005.1, read on the forward strand.
GCTGAGGCTTCTATTTTTCTCAATTCCTACCTCGTCGACAAACCAAGCACCAGTCAGCACAACAGTAAAAACCAGAAACCCTAATACCATATGAACGATATTTTGCATATAAAATACACTCCAATTTCTACCAATAGCCAATGCCAATCATATGGAAGCCATAACAAAATATTTGAAATATATATTTCAAAATTATCTCATTAAGGCTACTTATACTGACTGAAAAATAAAAAAAAATCCATCATCATCTGATCTGGATATTCATTTATATGGATATATTTTATATAAGTTCAGGGAGAGTGTTTAAAACGTTGTTCTTTAATTGTTGGGATTCTGCAAGATAGCGGGCAATTTGTTGAAATATTTGCTCTGACCACCGCCGGCTACCTCTTGAATGTGGCAATCAATATTTGCATTCATGGAGTAGCAATAAAATAAAGCGCTTTATATACTTGATATTTGTCTGCTAGTCGTTCTTTACATCTCGCCAGAGAACAACTCGGTTACGACCACTGCGTTTTCCTTCATATAGTGCTTCATCTGCCAATTTTAGTAGTTCTTCAGGTGATTTAGCTCCTGCTTCCGGGTGGGCTGAAACACCTATGCTAATGGTTACTTTTAAGCCGTCAACATTCATGTTCTCAACTCGTTGGCGAAATTTTTCTGCAACCAGATAAGCGCCCTCAGAATTGGTATTAGTTAAAATTATGCAAAACTCTTCACCACCATAACGGCAGGGAAAATCTGGTTTTCTGAAATGGCTTATAGCTTCACTTCCAAGTCTGGCTAGTACTTTATCCCCAAGGTCATGTCCGTGGGTATCATTAAATTTTTTGAAATGGTCAACATCAAAAAATATTAGTGACAGGTCTTGGTTATAGCGTATTGATCGAGAAAACTCCTTGTTTAGAATATCTTCCATGCCTCTGCGGTTGAATATTCCTGTTAACTTATCTTTAAAAGACATCTCTCTTAATTGATCTTCTAGCTGTTTCTGCTCTGTAACGTCCCTGATCATTGCCGCAGAACCAATTTTTTTATTCTGTCTATCGAATATTGTCTCGGCATGAAACTGTATTACTAGATGGTTATAGACCAAGGAATCAGGCATGTTCTTGCCATTTGTTTCCAGATAAGCGGTGACATAGTTAGGGTCATCTATGATTTGGTCAAAACCATCTGCGATAAGTTTATCAGAAGATTTGTTTAAAAGTCTTTCGGCGGCAGGGTTGACAAGAACCACCTCATCATCTTCATTTGTGACAATAATTCCCTCTCTGGCACTAAGGATAATAGTTGATAATTTGTTGCGCTCTTTATTTAAACCATCGTGGCTTTTTTTGATTTCAGAGCTCATCATGTTGAATTGTCGAGCCATTACGCTCAATTCATCATGTTTGGTAACAGGGATGGATTGTCCATAATTACCATTTGAAACATTGCTAATAGCTGATGTAATGGACTGAACAGGTTTAACAACTATAACCCGGATTAGTACATATATTCCCGTCAAGCTCAATATAACTGATAAGAAAAGAATCTTTAGAGCTTTGCTGCGAGTATCCATTATAGCATTTTGTACAGATTCCAAAGATGTAGTTAATTTTAGTACACCACGTATTTTATCATAGGCTCCATGACATCTACGGCACTTTTTTTCGTTTGGAATTGGAGTGAGAAATGTAAGGGTTTCTACATCTGAATTATCAAGTTTTGAGAAGTAAGAGATAGTTTTTTTTGAAGAAATGACCTCTTTTAAAAGGGGGTCATCCTTATCTAAGACACGTTTGAAAGATTCAACATCCCGGGGTAAAAACTCCTCTTCTCCGAGATTATTATTAACTTCAGTAATTGTTTGGTTATCTTGAAAAGCTTCAGAGCCATCGTTGCGGATAATATGAAAGTCTAAAATAAGTTTTCCTTCTACAAGGTTTTCTTCAAAGTCTTTAGCAATTTCAGCCGTACCAGACAACATAATAGACTGTAAACCACGGGATACATAATCAGTCAAATTATCCATGTTTTGTCTGTGGTTATCAAGAATAGTTTTCTCTTGAAACTTAGTATAAAAAACCATCAATCCTACAAGATTGAAAAGAGTGACAACTCCCACAATAACCAGAATTTTCTGGCCTAAACTGTTATTAAACATTTTTATAAACCCGCGGTATCGTAAACTAATAGATGCACTCTGTTTCTATATTTCATAAGTCTCAAAAATTAGAATATTGGCCTACGACAATATCACAAATGAGAAATAAAAAAAAGCTGGCTTCCATAGCGAAAAAGATCCATCTTATTACTACTATAGGAGGTATTTTATACTGTAATCAGACCATCATCAAATTAAATTATGTGCTCACAAAAATATTTTACTAAAAAAAGAATCATATATAAAAATATTTTGTATGTTATTGAAAAAAAACAACATAATTAGCTTCAGTCTCATTGTGTAGGACAAATTATTACATTTTTGTATAAGGTAGTCCACTTTTGGATTCAATTTTGCTCTGATTACCTACAAGACGTATCTTGTAACTACTTTTATATAGGGGGTTGTTATGTTTAAGCAAGAAATCCAAGAGAGATATCTTATCGGTTTTGTTATTGCCGTCATAGTAGTAATGTGGGGAGCTGCAATAATAACCATCTAGTTTTGGTATTAATCAGTGTTGTTTTTCTCATTTGCATGATATTAGAATTTTGAGAAAACTTAGATATATTTTTACCAAGGAGGATTTTTTGGTCTCTTGTTCTCCTTGTTGTTCAAACCAATGCTTTGTAACAAATCTATAATGCCGGAAAAAACCAAGACATCTTGGTTTGCAATTTAACCAAGATGTCTTAGTTGAAATATAGTTGCCACCTTAGCTTATATTTATATATTAAAATAGCAACCTTTCCAGGTTATCCCTAGATTTTCATTTGTATTTTTCTTTATCAAATATCAAAACCATAAAAAATATTGCCTGTTTTTATAGTTAAGCAACAGACCCTTTTTTGAGCCTGTTTTGTAATCAAGAATAATTCCCATTATAAAGAACCAGCATTAGTTGAATTCTCAACAGATAGAATAACAGACAAATACACAACAAAAAATACCAACAATAACAACAGGTTAAAACTGGCTCCGTTCTTGCTATAATATTGCTACAATACAGTTACATTGTTGATTTGTCTTAATTGTCTTTATGTATGTTTCTTTTTATTATCCTTAAGAGGAAACAAATAACTTGGAAATTGGGAGCTGCTATGACTGATCAAGTTAACACAACTGCTCATAAAAAGCGTAAAGGTAGAGTGAAAGTTGTGTTTCCCATTTATCTTGAGTTGGAGAATGGGGACATAGTTTCAGGTGAAACAAAAAATATAAGTACTAGTGGCATTTTTGTCACTACTAGTTTAAAGAATTTATCAAACTACAAAGATGGTTCTTTGGGTGTTGGTAGGCTTAAGTCACGTGACGTTGAGATCAATTTTAACTGCGAAATGGTAAGGAAGACTAAAGAAGGGTTTGCCATTCGTTGGGGTGTTATTAGAAATCAATTGATGGTTTGATTAAGGTTTGAGCTTTTAACAGTGTTTATGTAGTGATTGTTAATAGTTTTTAGCTGTTTAATTTCTGCAGATAGTTGGTAATTAGATACAAGAAAGGAATTGTCATGGAACAGCAACTTAATGTTTGTAACAAAGATTATCCAAACAGGGTAGCACCTCCTGCTAGAATTATGGAGAATCGACGCAAAGAGCGGTATGATCTGCGATTCCCCTTCCGCTTTGAAATGGAGAATGGAGAAATATTTCAGGGACATACTCAGGATATTAGCACTTCAGGTGTAATGTTAAATACCAATAAAAAGTCTCCTATCGGTGATGAAGTGGGTAAGGTCGGGCTTGGTCAGGTGGTATTATACAATGAAACCTATAAATTTAAGTGCAGAGTTGTAAGGCTGACAAACAAGGGTATTGCACTATATTATGATGATCATGGAATATTGGGTCATGCCATAACAATGTGTATTTACAATGAGTTGGCTGAGAAATTAAAAGTTCCAGGCGGCTTTTCTTTGTAATAATTATTATATGTATTGGTTGTAGCTGTTAAAAAAATTTGTACTGTTCTTTGCTATAGGGTTGTTGGTTATTTATTGCAACATAATTAACAAATGGTATCCGGGCGCAATATTACAGCTACAACACGGTATAATAATTATGAGTCTTTGCCATCATCTTGGTAAAAACGAATTTGGTTGCGTCCTGCTCTTTTGGCTTGATACAAGGCCTCATCAGCTTTTTTCAACATATCTTCAGGTGAAGTTCCCATATTAGGGTATATAGAAATACCTATACTGACAGTAACATTAAGACCATCCACATCCATCTCTTCAACTTTTTGCCTGAACCGTTCTGCTGCTTTTTCACAACCAGGAAACCCAGTGCTAGGCATTATCACGCAAAACTCTTCCCCGCCATACCTACATGAGTGGTCTATATCACGGAAATGGTCGCACATTAATGAGCCAATGGATTGCAGTACCTTGTCACCCTGGTCATGACCATATTCATCATTAAATTTTTTAAAATGATCTACATCGAAAAACAGGAGAGCCAGTTGTAGATTATAACGTTTAGCTCTTTGAAACTCATCATTTAGAGCTTCATCAAACCAGCGGCGGTTGTATAGTTGGGTAAGACCGTCTGTATTTGATAGTTTTCTGAGTTTTTGTTCCAGGTTTTTCTCTTGGGTAATATCTCTAATTAGGGCAGCAGAGCCAACTGTAGCATTTTCGTTGGTTTTGATCGTTGATATATTGATATTGAGTATTCGATTGTTGTAGACAACTGTTGGTGGAACATCATTTTGTTTTATATCTTGGAGAGCTGTAATATAATCTTGATCATCCAGAAAGTTCATAAACCCCTTTTTAGTAATTTCGCTGCTGTTTTTACCTAAAAGTCTTTCAGCTGCAGGGTTGACCAATACTATTTCGCCACCGCTATTTGTGACAATTATACCCTCTTTTGCACTGAGAATAATGGTAGTTAACTTATCTCCCTCATTTTGTAGTTTTTGTAGAGTATTGAATAACTCTTTCCCCATGGTATTAAATGATCTTGCCATATCTGACAATTCATCATTACCGTTTACTTTAAGCTGTTGATGATAATCACCACCGGCCACATTAGCCATGGCAATAGTGATTTTGTTTATTGGTTTTACTACAGTTAGATTAATGAGGATGATAATGGAGGCACCAACAATAGTCAAAGCAACAATAAGTATGAGATATCCATTGCGTTTTGATGTAGCAATATCTTCCCTTGCCATTTCAAGAGAGGTGGTTAAACGAATAATTCCTCGTACTTTTTCTCCTGCGCCATGGCACTTTCTACAGCCTTTCTCAGCTTTAATTGGGGCCAATATTGTTAATATATTTTCTCCTGATGTTGGGATGGTCTCATAGCTGGTAATAGCTTTACCAAGCTCAATTACCTTGAGTAATTCAGGGGTGTCTTGAGGCAATACCTGGTTTATAGTCTCTTTTTCTCTGGGTAAAAATTCCTCTTCATCTAAGCGAATGTTCACCTCTTCGATGGTTTCATTATCAAGGAAAGCCTCTTTTCCACTTTTTCGCATAATTAGGAAACTTTTTATATTTTTGGTATGTTTGATGTGGTTGGCATATGATTTGGCAATGTCAGCATCACCAGAAAGCATGATTGCTTCTAAACCTTCGTTAACAATACCAGTAAGAATGAGTGCATCACGCTCATTCTGTGCCATGATATTTTCTTCTTGCCACTGCAAATGTTGGTTTGTAATCCATACCAAGCCAATTAATATCACTATACCCACGAGTATAAGAATACGGTGTCCAATTTTCATTAAATGCAGCAATCCTTGATTTATTGTACTACAGACAAAACTGTGATTTTCTAGTCATAAAAATTCTCAAATTAGAGAATTTTTTCCATCAATTCCCATAAGTGGCATAATATCATCTAGAAGAGATGTAAAACAATATACATTTCCATTTAAAGTGGTTAACAGTATACATAGTTAATTATGGTTACTATCTTGCTCGTAAAAATCTATGATGGACAAAGCTTGCACTACTTTCAAGCCATTTATACCTAATGAAACGGGGTAAAACAAATTATGGGATCTAATGCTGTAGAGCGGAACAGACGAACAAATTCGTCAGCCTTTATGATAAAAAATCTCCAGCGTGTGGGAAAGGCAGCTCTAATTGTCAGTCTGATATTAAGTGTATGTATAATTCTGGCTATATATTATTTAGAAGGTAACCAAGGCGAAAACTATATAGATGTCCTACGTTCCTTGGCGTTAACTAGAAGTCAGTTAAAACCTGTATTGCTGATGTCTGGTTTGGTGTTGGTTATCTTAACCGGAGTTGTAACATGGCTGATAGCACAGTATAGTACCAAGAGGGTTACAGGTATTCTTCACCATTTTACCATCTGTTTGCAAAAACAGGTGCAAGATGGTCCCACTCCTTTTAAAAATCAAATGCCAAGTGATATCAGAATGGATGAACATGCTCGTTTGGTTGGTGGTGTACACCGTTTGCAATTTCACTATGATGCCATGAGTGAATTAGTAGACTTGGCAGAGGTGCAACTTGAACTTTCCAAACCTGATTTGGGAGGTGGTTTGACAAAAACTATTAAGCAACTTCGGGAGTTGGATGCGAGTGTCAAACTTTAATATCATAATTATTTTTTGTATTGCTGTTGGTGGTCTATTTCTCGGTTTAGATGGTAAAGGAACAGATGGTGGGCATTTGGCATCCAGTAGTTGTAACGGCTGTCATGTTGCCGAAAAAGTTGATACAAACAACGCCTCTGTTCTTGTTGCTGCTCAGGAAAGATTGTGTGGTGATTGTCATGCTAAAGCGATCAAGATGAGCCACCCTTCCGGTTTTACTCCAAACCATGCACTACCCACAGAGTTTCCACTTGATTGGAAAGGGGATCTTACATGCAGTTCATGTCATTTAATCCATGACCATAAACCCGGCCTGCTGCGTAGCCATTCAACTGGATTAGATTTTTGTCTGCAGTGTCATCCCAAACAGTTTTTTGAAGATATGTCTGATGGGGGAGTATCAGTGGCTGGTACAGGTCACCTTGATGCTTCTGAAGATATTGAAGGTGTTGAATTGGACTCCTTTTCCCTACAGTGTATGGGGTGTCATGGTGAACAAGGTGATAGTAAAAGGGTTGATGTAAGTGCCAGAGGCCTGTTACGACACACAAGTAGCTCGATGAACCACCCAATTGGAGTCTCATATAATCAGTCTGCTACCTTTGGTGGGTATCGAGCTTTGACCCAACTCCCTGAGTCGATTGTTCTGCCTAATGGCAAACTTTCTTGTGTTTCATGTCATTATGGATATAGCAAAAAGCATGGCGGTCTTGTTATAGCCAATAATTATTCAAATCTTTGCCAAACCTGTCATGATTTATAGGAGGTATTGGTATTGTGACTAAAAATAAAAAAAGAACAATTCATGAAGGTAGGTCAATTTTAGCCATACCATTTACGAGCAAGATTCAACGATATTTTGATTTTTATATTCAAAAACGTTTGCTTTTTGCTTTGGTTTTAATGGAAGTTTCGCTAGTCGTTGCAAGTGTAGTCTATCTATATTTCCGCTTTCATAACATTATTAATGAGAGTTTTTACCGTATTCACCAACTTCCTCATTCTGTGCAAGCCATATTTTTGGAGGAGACAGGAAAGGTTATTTTATATCTTCTAGCTATCAATCTACTGGCCTTGCTTATTGCAGATCGCTGGTGGGTCAGGTATATCAGAAGCGTTCTAAGCTCTTTTGGTATGCTAGCTGATAAAATGGCTGACTTGGATCTAAGAATCGATCAGGAGCTAGAAGCCAAGCATGAATCGTTGGATATGATGCTGAACTGGAGAAAAGGGGAGAGGGAACGAGCAAAAAATATTCGTACTTTTATAAGCCAGCTTGAATCTCCAGAGTTACTTACAGACGAAACAGCAAGACAAAAGATGCTCCTGTCCTTAAAAGGGTTAAGGGCTACTCTTCCTCCTTACAGCCGACGTTATATTGGTCGTTTGGACAAATCGAAATAAACGATTGTTTAAGTTGCCGAAGTGACTGATAAAGGAAAATGAGGGATAAGATAGTATCCGTCGAGTTAACATCATCAGTAAAAAAATAGAGCTTGTTCATCTTTTTGATAAATGAACAAGCTCTATATCAATCACAAGAAGAAAATAATTATTCTGCTTCTTTTGGTTTTGTAGGGAATATTCTGGCTACACCACCAAAACTTCCAACCCACATACTCTTGTCATTTGCAAATGCCATAGAAAAGACATTGTTTGAAAATAGGCCATCGGAAGTGGTCAAGATGTTAAATCCAGTTGCCTTTTTCTGTGCTAAACCTTTGCTAGTACCTACCCATAAAGAGTTTTGTTCATCTTGATGCAACATGAAAATAAAATTGGATGGTAGACCATCATCCATTGTGAAATTAGTCCATTTTTTGCCATCAAACTTTGAAAGACCAGCACCCCATGTTCCACACCAGACATTGCCATCTTTGTCCACTTCCATGGATATGATGTAATTTGGGTTGTAAGCTGTGGTTACATTGGCTAAACCCTGTTCGGATTTTTGCCGTGCGTGGTGGCTGGATGTCTTGCCAGGGTCTTGCATGCTGTCATTTTGTTTTTTAGCCATTTCATATCCAATTCCAAGGCCATCATCATGGGTCCATTTGCTCCATTTATCATTTACAAAACGACCAAGACCACCTTCTGTTGCTAGCCAAACTTCACCATTTTTACCCTCTGCCAGACCATAAACCCAATCATTTGGTAAACCACCTTTTGTACTTTCAACAGTGAAGGTCTCCCATTTTGATCTATCATCTAGGTTACCGCCTTTAATCCGGTTGGCTCCAGACCAGGTTGCGATCCAAACATCACCATTTTTCATCTCTTGGACATCATAGATAAAAGCATCACCAAGCCCATCAGGTATATTGTAGGCTTTCCAGCTTTTTTTCTCAGTGTCGTATACTGAAAGTCCACCACCATAAGTACCTACTGTAATCTTGTTTTTACCAAGACGACCGATGTGGAATACACCATTAGCTACCAAACTGCCGTTACGAACATCAAATAGTTTATAGTCTTCGGTTTTAATGTCATAACGGATAACTCCCCCGGATGTTCCTACCCAGACAAAAGTATCATCGACAAGCATATCTTTGACATTACGATTGCCAACCCGGAAATGGTTGAATTTAACATTGCTCTTCTTAACAACAGGTGCTTGGGCAGCAGCTTCTGGGCGCCCTGGGTGTCCACCCTGATTCCTGACTCCAGGTTTTAATGGTCCTACACCTGCAGCTGCCATTCTTTGAAGCGCAGCTGCATCAGATTGTGAAGATTGTGGTTGTTGAGGTCGTTGTATAGGCTGAATTGGCTGTGCAGGCTGTACAGGTTTTCTTGCAACTTGCTGAACCTGTTGAGGAGGTGCAGTTTCTTTACCCTTTTTCATTCCTATGAAGAAGGCTCCTGTTACCATTCCTAACACCAATACAGCACCAACGATGGTGAGAATTAGAGGTTTTTTGCTAGAATTCAATGTGCTCTCCTTGGATTTATTTTTTGACAGTACCAATACGGAATATCTTTCCGTTGGTTCCTGCCCAGATCTCACCATCAGATGTGGCGGCTAAAGTATAAATGTTAAGTCCCTGCATAGTTTGATTTTCTGAAAAAACTGTCCAACTACCATTTCTAAAGAGGGCTAGTCCGTTATTTGTTCCTGCCCACAGAACGCCATATTTATCTCTTGCTAAACTATATACGACATTCCCTGGAAGTCCCTCTCTTGTGCTATAAGATTGCCATTTTTTACCATCAAAATGACTGACTCCTCCACCCCATGTTCCCGCCCAGAGAGAGTCGTCGTGATCCAACTCAAGGGAGAAAACATAGTTAGGATTATATGTCTGGCTACCACTATTTAGTATACCAAGATCATGCCTGTTACGGGTACCAAGACCGGTATTGGTACTAGCTGGTAGTTGAGCAGTATTTGGTGCACCCAAGCCATCTTTGTGTTCCCACTCTTTCCAGGTTTTGCCATCATAAAGTGATATTCCACCTTCTGTTCCAAACCAAATTCTTTGCTTGGAATCAATTTCGATGGCATAAACCCACTCATTGATAAGCTCTTTTACGTAGGTTTCCATCTTGTCACTATCAAGGTCGAGGCGGTTAACTCCTGCCCAGGTTCCAATCCATAAGCTTCCATCTGGGTGGCTTGCAAAAGAGTAGACCCAATAATCGGCAAGACCATGCATGGGAAAATAGGTTTTCCATTTATCGCCTTTGAGACTTGACACTCCTCCAGCGTTTGTTCCAAACCATATGCTATCCTGACTATCTTTCCCTATAGCAAAAACATATTCATTAGCTAGACCATCTTCACGGGTAAAGGTTCTCCGAACCCCAAAGCTATCCAGGTCGATTTCATGAACACCTATTGAAGTCCCAACCCATAGTGCCCTTTCTTCCTCATCCACAAAAGTGGAACGAACATAGACATCTTTACCAACTTCATAACTATCCAAAACAGAATATTTATTTAATTGAGATGTGGATGATGTCTGTGCTGTTGAAGCGGCATTTTGTTTTGAGGTTCCAGCTTTATCTGAATTGTCGGAACAGCCGGAAATCATTAAAATTAAAAAAAATAACAGAAACTTGCGCCACATTTAATTAAAATATCCTTTAATAAATAGGTCTATATAAATTATCAATATAATAAAGTTTGTTTGTATCTATGGTTCTTTTTGCATTTTGACAATATTTTTAATTGCCTGATCGATTTCAGCTGCTTTTTTAGGATCTTTTCTTAACCCTAGTCGTCCTAAACGATAGGAACTGGACAGTTCAAACATGGCTGGAGTATAGCTTTTATCTGCCGCTTTTTGGAACCATGACAGAGCCTTTTTGTTATCAATTGGTAATCCTAACTCACCCTTGGAATAGATAAAACCCATGGCTGTCATCGCTGGTGGGTGGTTGTTTTTAGCAGCAAGGGATATCCATTTAAAGGCTTTTTTATTATCAATTTTTCCAGCGTTACCACTAGCAATCATCTGTCCCAAACCCAGAGCGCCAGCCATACTACCCCCATTGGCAGCTTTTTTATACCAAGCCAATGCAGTTTTGTTATCTTCTGCTTTATCATAGATATATGCTAACAAAACCATTGCTGGTTTGTAATCTGCCTTGGCAGCACTACCCAAATAATCAATTGCAGTTACCAGATCATCCCGTTGGTAAGCCTTGCTTCCTTTTTCATAATCGCTCTTGGGGTCTGCCATGCCAGTAGTTGGCAGGCTAAATAAAATACTTAAAAAACACAAAGCCAAAAGCAAAGATTTCCAGTTACCAAAGGACATCTTTGTATAATTTATTGTTTTCATTAAACCCTCCTCACATTTTCAACTGTGATTTTTTAAAACAGCTTTTCATCAGTCACTAAATAAATTAGGTAGATTTGCCTGTTCAAGCTTACGATATAGGCTAGATAGACCTATACCTAATGAGCTGGCTGCTACCTTTCTATCACCGTCTGCCTTTTCTATAGTATCCAAGATTACCTTTATCTCATAATCTCTAATCTTGTCACGGAGAGTTTCTCCAGATTCAGGAATGTTGATTCCTGAAATTGATGTAGAAACTTTTGCTGCGATATTCTGTGGTAGATCATTCAAGGTAATGACACCATCTTCAGCTAGAATCAAGGCTCTCTCAATTACATTTTCCAATTCACGGATATTTCCCGGCCAATCATGCTTTTGCATTGCCGCTTCAGCATCAGGATCAATTGCAAAAGGGCTGTTTGTACCAGCCTTTGTTGCTCGTTGCTCCAGGAAATATCGAATGAGTAATGGAACATCTTCTGGACGTTCCCTAAGAGGGGGAATCGGAATGTTAAATACATTGAGACGGAAAAAAAGATCTTCCCTGAAGGTTCCGGCAGCAACCATGTCCTCTAGTTTGCGGTTTGTTGCCGAAATAATTCTAGTATCAACGTTTCTAAACTGTTCACTTCCAACCGGGCGTATTTTATTTTCTTCCAACACATGCAGAAGCTTAACTTGTAGATTTAGTGGTAACTCTCCAATTTCATCAAGAAATAGGGTGCCTTTATCAGCCTCTTGAAAAAGCCCTTTTTTAGCTTTATCCGCCCCGGTAAACGCCCCTTTTACGTGTCCAAAAAACTCACTTTCCAGTAGATTTTCCGGTATCGAACCACAGTTGACAGGTATGAAAAGTCCCTCTTTTCTTTGGCTGTTTTTATGGATTTGTCTAGCTACCACACCTTTACCTGTACCACTGCCACCAGAGATAAAGACAGTAAAATCTGTTGTTGCAACCTTGCGAATAAGACGTTCCACCTGGGTCATGCCTGGAGAGATCAAGCGACATTTTCCCTCTTCCTCTTTTTGTACCATCTCTTTCAAAGTTCGGTTTTGTGCTTTAAGACCGATAAAGCTGCTCACCTGCTCAAGGCGATGAAGAATATCTTCCCGTCGTAATGGTTTGGTGAGATAATCAAAAGCACCTGCTTTCATGGCTTTTACGGCGGTATCCACAGAGGCATAAGCAGTCATCATCAAAAAGACAACCTCATAGCCCCTCTCTTTAGACTGTTTAACCAGTTCAATGCCATCCATTTCTGGCATGTTAATATCGGATATTACAAGGTCAAAATCATCTTTTTCCAGTTTGAAAAGTGCCTCAACTCCATCCTTTGCTGAATCTGCGGTATAATCAGCTTTTTTTAGAGTGGCTACCAATATCTGTCTAATTGCAGGCTCATCATCAACTACAAGAATATTCAGTGATTTTCTCAAATCAAATTTCCTTAAGATTGCTGTTTGTTAAAGGTAACACAATATCGACGGTACTTCCTTTCCCAGAGGTTGATTCAATTTCGATTGTACCATCATGTTTATCAATAATGGAATAACAAAGAGAAAGTCCAAGCCCAGTTCCTTTCCCAGCTGGTTTTGTTGTAAAGAACGGATCCATAACTTTGTCCATGACATCACTTTCCATACCAATACCGTTGTCAGTAACTGAAATTTTTAAAAATGCATTAACATCATCACCTGTTTTAGAAGTTTTTATACTAACTTTTGGTGGACGATCACCATTTTCTTCCATAGCATCTGCTGCATTAATGATCAGATTTATCAAAACCTGTCGTAGTTGAGAGGCGGAAGCAGAAATAGCAGGGAGAGTTCGATCAAGGTCCAGGGATAACTCAATGGTTTGTAAACGTTTGTCAAAACGCATCAGGTTGGATGTTTTCTCTGCCAAGCTATTAATATCAACAAGTTGAATCTCTTCTAATTGTGGTGCTGCCAGATCAGAAACATCACGTGTTATATTGGATATGCGGCTTATCTGTTCATCCATCATTTTCAGATAGCTTAATGTATCTTCATTTTCTTCACCCAAATTATCTTGAATTGCCTCTAGAAGACCTGAAATAGCTGCTGTTGGGTTGTTTATTTCGTGTAGAATTCCGGCAGCCAAAGTACCTAAAGAGGCCATTTTTTCGTGATGAGCTTGAGTTATTCTAGAAAGGGCAATATCTTTTTCAGCTTTTTTTCTTTCGCTGATATCATGTACTGTGGCTATGAAACGTATATCACTGTTGGTCTGAATTTGGATGATACCCAGTTCAATTGGCAGAAGTGAACCATCTTTTTTACAGGCTAATCCTTCTCTCTTCAGGCTATCTCCAGGTTTGGTTGTGGCAAGAAATTTTTTAATATAATTATCATGGGCTGTACGGTGTGGCTCAGGAGTAAGGATTCTCACATTTTCCCCGATTAGCTCATCGGCAGTATACCCAAAAATTCTCACCATAGCTGGATTGCAAGACTCAATCTCGCCACTTTCTTTTACCCCAACAATACCTTCTCCTACACTATCCAAGATGGTTCTGAGGCGCATTTCACTGTTTTTCAGGGAGTCTTGAGCAGCTTTAAATTCAGTAATATCTTCTTTTACAGCGACATAGTGGGTTATCTTGCCATATTTATTGCGAATTGGAGATATCGAAGCTGACTCCCAGAAGAGAGATCCATCTTTTCGCCGGTTATGAAACTCACCACGCCACTCTCTGCCACTGCTTATCTCATACCACATTTTTTCATAAGTAACACTGTTGGCCTTTCCAGACTTTAAAATGCTGGGTTTTTTTCTAATTACCTCAGCTCGGCTGTAGCCTGTTACCTGAGAAAACTTGGGATTAACATATTCAATATTACCTTCAAGATCAGTAATCATCACCGTTGCAGGGCTTTGTTCAACAGCCTGGGTAAGCTTAAGAAGTTCCCCTTCAGCTTGTTGTCGTTCTTCGATCTCTGTCTTTAAAACCGCATTGGTAATTTTCAGGGTTTCGGTTCTATCTTCAACTTTTTGCTCAAGGGTTTCGTTGTAATTACGGATTTTTTTAACCAGCGAAGTCAACTGTCCGTGTTGAATCTTTATTGTCGAGTCAGCTTTGCGGATAATGCTGAACAGGGCCAGATAGAGGATGGAAAAAAGTGAAATAACCCCAAATGCAATCTCTTTTTGAGATTGTTCGTGGTGGGATAGCTGGATTGTTATATCATAATAAAGTTCAAACACCCCCTGAATTTTTCCGTTTTTTCTTAATGGGACATAGGTGGATATCATATCCCTATCTTCTACAACGCCATCAAAAGAGGGGAAACCATTGCGATGTACAAGGTTACTAACTGCTTTTCCTTGCATTGCTGATATAAACCCTACATTTTTACTTTGGTCTTCTCCTATCTGGCTTGATTGAGTTGAGTAAACGGTAATTCCATGTATGTTGAATATTTTGATTTTAACTACCATTAGATCCTGCATGAGTCGCCCAAGCATAGTATCAAGATATGGGATCATCATGGTGTGGTCTTTGATCTGATTTTTATCTAGTTCAACAGTTTTTTTGAGAAAGCCTCGCAAACTTGGCCAGAGGGAGTTTGAAAAAGCTTTGGTCATTGCGATGTTCTGATGTTCTCCCATTTGCATCAGAGAGCGTTCTTCAATCTTATTGAAATGAATATTGATTAATATACCTCCCAATAACATTGTAATTAGACTGGTTATTGAGAAATAGCGTAACAGTTGGAACAAATTGGCCTCCCCCTTGCTCAACAGTAGGTTGCTGTCTGCACCTTGTTGATCATCACTGGGTGTATATCCATTGGATTTATTTTTGAAGGACAACATATCAAGGTTTTCCAAGAGGAAAAATGTATTTTCTGAAAACAGTTAGCAAAATCATCTTTTTTACCATGCTTTTAGTTGCATGTGGTGGAGTTACAGAGGTTAAAGTGCAAAACCACGAAACTCCGCCATTAAAAGATAGACAAAACTACGAAGAACAGCAAATTAAACCAGAAAAAAAAGTTATACCAGGAATAAACATGGCAGATACACCAGATCTTCACAACGATGGTATCCATGATCCAGACAATCCTGGTATAGAATTTCTGCAAAATCCGGCCCAATCCCTCAGTTCAATCCCATTAGGTCGCTGGGGAGAGGTTGACTGGATGCGAGCTTTAAATGAAAAAATCATTAATCCAAGAGCAGATATCAGTGGGGATGCCAAGATGCAGATACTGGATTTGGATATTATAATGAAAGACACCAAATCTATGCCGTATGTACGTTTCCCCCATAAGTCTCATACACAATGGCTAGCTTGTAAGAATTGTCATCCTGATATTTTTATTGAAAAAATTGGTGCAAATAATATAAAAATGGATGATGTATTCAAAGGCCGTTTTTGTGGAGCCTGTCACGGCAGGGTTTCTTTTTCCAGTTATGTATGTCAACGTTGCCATAGCGTCCCTCATAAGGGTTCGCCTCCCCAATGGTGGGAATAAGTACATATTATATTCCCGATAGTGAGAATTGTGTGCTATATATTTTATTGTGATTATAAGAGATTATAAACATAATCATGGCACTGTTTATTAAGCACATGATACAACCTGTCGTTTCACATTCAAGCATAGTGAAATCCCTTTTCACAAATAGTTTACTGGAAATTCCTTTGATATATCTAAACAATCAATTGGATTACTCCTTACAAGCATCTCCAAATCGTATTTTTTAAGTTAAGAAATTGATAATAGAATCTTTAAATAAAATGAAGAGAGGTCAAATGAGTATTTATATTAGAGTAACTTTGTTGTTGGCAACATTGCTGTTCATTAATGGATGTGGAACTACTCCAGCACCTGCCCCCAAACCGCAACAAGTTACTTACAATGGTTTTATTGTCCATCTACCATCAGGTGATACAGTACACAAAGAGGATTTGTTGGATAAACTTGTGGATTCTCAAGTTATCTACCTTGGTGAAAAGCATGATAATCCATATCAACATCAAAGCCAGTTGGAGATTGTAGAGAGATTGATCAAAAGGGGGAAAAGGCCGGCAATTGGATTTGAGTTCTTTTCCCAAGAACAGACTGGCTGGTTGATGAACTACACTTTGGGATATAAGTCTTTAATGGTTCCCGTCATGGAAAAACGGGTAGAGGGTTATCTGAGAAAAAAATTGGGCTGGCAAGGACGTAATGATTGGAAATTTTATGCACCCCTTATTGAGCTAGCCCGAAAACATAAACTACCAGTCTTTGGTGCTGACCTCCCAAAAGGAACAAAGGTACGGTTGACTAGAACCGGTTTGGCAAAAATGTCATCACTTGAAAAATCTTTAATATTTTCAACAGGGTTTAGTGATGACAAATATAGATTGGCAATGCATAAAAGACTCTCACAATCACACTGTGGAACAGCAAGAGGTGATTTTCTTGAACGGCTCTATCAGACCTGGCTAGCAAGAAACGATGCGATGGCAAAGTCAATTGTTGAGATGCGCAAGGAAATGGACGATGAACCTATCGTTGTTTTACTTGGTTTAGCTCATGTTCAAAATAATATGGGAGTTTACGATAGGGTAGCTCATCTTGATCCAACAATCAGACAGGTTAACCTTGGATTTCGCGAAATGTTGCCAGAGGAGCACTCCCATGATGATGAAGAGACTAAACCTGAACATCCAGATCATAACTACCTGTGGTTTACACCACCAACACCTGGGCAAAAAGGTGGAGATCCTTGTGCACAATTTAGAAAAGTTCACAAAAAATGAAACATTCTCTAATTTGGATGTTTGAGTACTAGATATTCTTGATTGTGAGAATTAATGTATGCTTGATAATCGTTAATAATTGTTAATAATTTTTCTGCATCTATATTAAAAAAAAGGAAAAATAAAAAAATATAATCTTATGCAATAGTTTTTTTATTGGCGGAGATGTTTGGCACTCTTCTTGTAGCTCTTCACATTAGCAAAACTGAGAGAAATACAGCAAAGCGTGTGAAATAAGGATAAAGAGATGCTGCATTTACGGAGAAAGCAATTATTATCAATATCAACTATTATTGGGTTAATAGCAGTTGTTATTGCCGTGGGTTTTTTCAACAATCATAATACTAAAAAACAGATTATGGAGTTGGGGGAACAGAACAATATTGCTTTGACCAGGTCTATAGTTAACTCTCTGTGGCCAGCATTGGAATCATTGGTTACTTACTCCGCGCAGAGTGATGATGGTTCCCTAGCCCCTAGTGTTGAGACAGATCAATTCAAACAGCTACTCTCTTGGCATGTTAAGGATCTATCCATTGCAAAGGTAAAAGTTTACAACCTTGATGGGGTAACTGTTTTTTCTTCACAAGATTCTCAAATTGGAGATTTGCAGAGCGATAACGAAGGGGTAGTGCAGTCTTTATCAGGAAATGTACTTAGTGAAATCACATTTAAGGAGACTTTTCCCTCTTTTGATGGTGTGGTTGAAGATCGTTCTCTGATATCTAGCTATGTTCCTTTGAGACAAGAGATCGATGGGGAAATTGTCGGGGCTTTGGAACTATACCGAGATGTTACCCCTCTGTTGGCAAAGGCTGAACGTGACCAGTGGTACACCACTTTAGGAGTGGGGGCCATTCTTTTAACAATCGTCATTGTATTATTGGGCGTTGTGTGGCGTATGGATTGTAAAATCAAATCCCACGAAAATGCCCGTCGTCGATATACCGCTCAAATTGAGAAAGATAAAGTCACACTGGAAGATCGTATCTTTAAACGTACACAGGCTTTAGCGGACCTCAATGAAAGTCTGCAAATTGAAGTTTCAGTTCGCCGTCAGGCTGAATCAGAGCTGCGCTTGGCAGGTAGTGTCTACGAAAATACCAGTGAAGGGATAGTTATTACTGATCCACAAGGTGTAGTGCAGTCAGTTAACCCTGCATTTACCGCTGTAACTGGATATGAAAGTGAAGAGATTGTCGGGCAGAACATGAGTTTGCTCAAATCCGGAAGACAGGGTGAAGATTTCTATAATGACTTTTGGGAGCAGTTGGGCTCTACAGGAAAGTGGCGAGGTGAGTTCTGGAATCGCAGAAAAAATGGTGAGATCTATCCAGAACAGGCCAGTATCAACTCTATCAGGGATGGTAGAGGGGGTATTGAACAGTTTGTTAAGGTTTTTTCAGATGTATCGGAGATAAAAAAATCTGAGCAACAGCTGCAGTTTCTGGTCCATCACGATCCACTAACTGGTTTACCAAATCGTCTTTTACTTCTTGATCGCATGCAACGGGCGTTCTCATATGCCAATCGTTTTGAGCAGATGGTAGCAATATTATCCATTGGTATTGATAGGTTCAAGATGATTAATGATACAGCTGGCAGGGCAGTTGGCGATCAGCTGTTAAAAAGAGTTGGGTTGCGTCTTTCAAGTTGTCTGCGTGATGAAGATTCTATTGCACGTGCCGGAGGGGACGAGTTCTTGATCCTTGCTACAGGTATATTAGAGGTCAAGAGTGCTGCAAAAATTTGCAAAAAAATTATGGAAGCAATGAAAGAACCTTTTACTGTTGATGATAAGGATTTCTATGTTTCCGTTAGTATTGGTATTTCAATCTATCCCTACGATAAAGGCACTCTGGAGGATTATCTGGGCCATGCTGAAAAAGCTATGCAGCGTGCTAAAGAGAAGGGTGGAGATCAAACCGAGTATTATACTACAGAGATGGGTGATGTTTCCTCTAAACGTTTAGCGTTGGAGAATGGACTTCGTCATGCCCTTGAAAAGGACCAACTATTTTTAATGTATCAGCCACAGATTGATGTGGCCACTGGGCGACTTCTAAGTGTAGAGGCTCTTGTTCGCTGGAAAAGTCCTGAACTGGGCTTGATATCTCCCGCCAACTTTATCCCTCTGGCAGAAGAGAGTAATTTAATTATTGCCATCGGTGAGTGGGTACTGCGAACAGCTTGCCAACAGGCTGTGGTTTGGCAAGAGGAGGGGTTTGCTCCAATTAGAATCGCGGTCAACCTATCTGCAAGACAATTTTTAGATAATAATTTAATGGATATTGTCGAAAGAGCCCTTTATGACACCGGTCTTGATCCCAAATATTTGGAGTTGGAGCTGACCGAAGGAATGTTCATGAAGGATGTAAATGAGACCATTGCCCTTTTGGAAATTTTCAAGAAAATGGGTCTAAAGATCTCTATTGATGATTTTGGAACTGGCTATTCATCACTTAGTTATTTGAAACGTTTCCCGATTCATACATTAAAAATTGACCGCGCATTTATCCGCGATATCACAAAAGATAGCGAAGATGCAGCGATTACCAAAACTATCATTTCAATGGCAAAAAATCTCAACCTTCAAGTTGTTGCTGAGGGTGTAGCCTCGTCAGACCAATTGGAGTTTCTCCGAGAGTTGGGTTGTGACTTGGTACAGGGTTTTCTCTTCAGCCCACCAGTTTTCGCAGAAGAGTTATCATTTTTTCTCGAAGAGGATAGAATCTTCAGAGATTGTGCAAAAAATGATGAAATGATTGTACCGAAACTTCATATGGCAGAGGGGGAGACTCTACATTTCCCCTGTGTTGCATAGGTCAATAATATTATATTTTTCTTGATAGTTTAATCATTTGTAAATACAATGTTAAAAAGTGGTGTGACCGCTAAATTTTTAAGAAAATGATGTTGTTATGTGGTATGCTGATAAGCGCAATCTAAGATATAGAAATATAGAAAAAAATATGGTTCTTTAATTTTAGTAAATTGATTGATGGCATAAATATAGGGGTTATATGAAAAATTTAAACAGTGTTTGTAAAAATATTATGTTGGTTTTTGCTCTTATGCTGCTGCTTACTCCACCTGTATGGAGTGGGGATGATTATGTTCGCAACGCCAAAGAGATAGTCAAGGCTGCAGATTGGAAAACCATGAAGACTGTCACTATTGAGATTGACGAACATAGTTATGATCCAGAGAAGGTTGTGTTTAAAGTAGGTCAGCCTTATAAGCTGGAATTAAAAAATGTCGGTGAGAAAAAACACTATTTTACAGCCCCTGAATTTTACCGTTCTATTGCGACCAGAAAAGTCCAAGCTAATAGGGATGGAGAGATTAAAGCTCCATATTTTCTAGCATTGGAAATGATGGCTAATGGTGGTCAACTGGATATCTATTTTGTTCCTGTGAAAAAAGGCTCCTACGTAGTCTATTGCACAATTGATGATCATAGGCAAGAAGGTATGGAAGGGATGTTGGTTATCAATTGACAACTATTATCCCAATCTTTCTAGCTCTTTTTTTCTCTTCTGGGGGTGCTGCTTGGGCTGAGAGTAAAGTTCCTGAACAGAATATAAATGTTGGAACTTTATCTGCAGCTCCGGTTGTGGATGGGAGCTTCGACGATTGGCCGCAACAAAAATCACAATGGAGTCTTATTCCTGTTAAGCCAGCTCTACCCAATGATGATAAAAATCGAACTGGAGAGTTAGAGGTAGAGTTAATAGGAGGTGTTTTTAAGGATAAGATCTATTTTGCTGTAAGTTGGCCAGACAGTTTTGCCGATGTTGACTACCGTCCCTGGAAGTGGCGTGGTAAAAAATATAAACGCACCCGAAAGCGTGATGATATGTTTGCCCTGCGTTTTGACTTGGGTGGCGATTATGACTCCTGTATGCTGCCTGAAAAACCGAAGACATATAGTGTAGATATCTGGCTCTGGTCGGCTGGGCGTTCAAATCTTGCTGGTGTTGCAGAAGATAAATCACAGTTGATTTCTTCAGAATTTATTGAAAATGCAGCTGAATACACCTCCTCAGTGGGAGGGATGGTTTATATCAAAAAAAAGAGTGACCCAGGAGACCCCGTATACAAAGTATCAAGACCAAAACGGAAAAAATTTAAAGGTAAAATACTGTCAGGTGTAGATCTGAAGGGTGAGGGTTCTGGAGGTTTGGTAGATGTCTCTGCTAAAGGTATCTGGAAGGATGGGCGTTGGTTTGTGGAGTTTAGCAGAAAATTAAATACTGATAGTTCAGATGATGTGATTTTTCCCAGCAAAGGGAACGTGATAGGAGCTATTGCAGTTTTTAACAAAGGTTGGGCTGAACATAAAAGTGTCTCTGGAGATTTGCGTTTTGTCTTTTCTGAGTAAATCCTATCAAGTTGAAGTTGCCTTAGTGAAGCATATGTGAAGTAACGTCTTGTTTTGCGCGGTTTTTTTTGTTTTATCAAAAAAGATTTTAAAAACAGGAATACATACTTTTCCCATCTTTAGTTAATATCCGCCAATATCTTTATATTTTACTGCTATTCAAGTTACATTTGACCTTGCCAAACTTGGTAGCAAACCCCATCAGTCCA
Organism: Magnetococcales bacterium; assembly: GCA_015232405.1. Classification (GTDB taxonomy): domain Bacteria; phylum Pseudomonadota; class Magnetococcia; order Magnetococcales; family JADFYX01. Next base: position 62,037 of record JADFZS010000005.1, read on the forward strand.
TGTCATAATGTGCATATGGTAGTTCAAAAAAACTCTTTATCAAGGAGCTACCTTATTATGAGTAGAAAGTTACTAATGATGCAAATTATATCAGATTATGTCGTCTGTGACTGAACATTCTGAAAAGGTCCAATGCGACGAGCGTACGGTGAATCGTCTAACGATATTTACCATTCTGGTTGTCGTTGTAATTGGGGCCTTTGATATAATTCCTGAAGTTAGGGATTATTTTCAAACTTCTGCACAAATAAAACAAGAGACTGTCCAAACCGCTATCCGTATTACAAAACGTGTTCTACAGACCATGCGTTATAGAGATATAATGGCTATTGATGGTCGTCTTGATGAAATTTCCCACAGTCTTGATAAAGAGAAAATTACATTTTCTCTCTGGCGCTCCGAATCAGATGATCCAACATTGCGATCTCCTTATCCTACTAAAAGTGTAATGATTTGGTTAAAGAGAAAACTTGACAGTAAAGGACCAACCAACGCCAAGCCCAGTGAGCTTAAGAAAATTATGGCGTACATGAAGTTCATGATTATCAAGGAGCAGTCTGGTCAACATTATGTAGATCTGAAAGGTATTAAAAAGGTAGTTCCAAAAAAAGAGTTTTTACGCCGATTAGAAGAACTGGATTTATATGAGGAAGGATTATTTGAATCGAATGTTGATGATGAAGAATTGGAAGATTTGTTAGATAAATTTTATGGTATATGGTGGAGGGATGAAGGTCGAGGAGCTTTTACTGTTGTAACTGCAATAGAGCGTACTGGGATCTGTTCAGACTGCCATGTAAATGATATCAGCAACAAAGTCTATTTTAAATTTGAGAAAAAGATAGATAAAGATATATTTGACCTACAAGATCAAATATTAATGGATATCGTTGTAAATACCATCCATTTATTGGTTGTTGGTATTCTTTTGATTTTTCTGCGTTCTCGAATTACGGATATGGTGGGGCGACTCAAACAGCGAGAGATTTCATTAGAGAGCCAAAATACGGAACTTGTGATTAGTATGACCCTGGCACAACGAGCTGAAAGTGAAATGGAGGCTGCTAGAGATATAGCTGAGGATGCAACAAAGACAAAAGATGATTTTCTTCGTTTGGTCTCCCATGATCTGCGTAGTCCACTCGCAAATATCATCACAACTATGGAATATATTCGCAAAGAGGTTGCTGACCAACAGATAAAGGAGATGGTGCTTAGTCTTGAAAAACGGTCTGAGAGGACTCTGGAGATGATTCAGTACCTTTTAGATATTGATCGTTTAAAAAAGGGGATAATCCTGGTTGAGCCAGTTGAATTTCACGGAATATCTTACATTGATGATATTATTGAGGAGTTTTATCCTTTATCAGAGAAAAAAAAGGTGTTTCTAAAAAATAATTTCCCAGGAAATTTAATGCTTTATACAGACCCTAAACTGTTGGAAAGGGTGTTGGGAAACCTCATATCAAATGCCATTAAATTCTGCAATGCTGAGGATCAAGTTAATATCTCTTTTATCCATGAAGAGTTGCCAATTATTGTGGTTGAAGATAATGGGGTTGGTATTCAAGAGGGGATGATCTCTGACTTGTTTCTACGAGATAAGGTAACAAGTCGTAGTGGGACCTTGGGAGAGGTGGGGCATGGTCTTGGGTTGCCTCTTTGTCAGGATATAATGAAAGCTCTTGGGGGGCGTATTACTGTTAAATCAGTGGTGGGTGAAGGTAGCAGATTTTTTGTTCAAATGCCTGTCTACGCAGTTAAAATATTAGATAGTGTAACTGATAGCAATGTAGAGCTTGAACAGCTTGATAAGATTGTCGCTGAAAACGAAAAATTTGTAAAACAGATGGAATCGTTAATAGTTAAAAACATTGAAGAATGTACTGCAGAAGAGAAAAAACAGCAATTGACATTTCTAGAACAAGAGACACTTACCTACCATGCTAATGAAGAAATATATATGGAAAGATTAAGTTTTCCTGATTTTTCTGAGCACAAAGAGCTACACAAAGAGTACAAAGCACTTTTGGAATTCGTGAAAAACGGAAGTGGCACAAACTCTAATGAGTGGGATGAAGATATGGTAAGCGCCCTTTGGGAATGGTTAAAAAGCCATGTATATGAAAAGGATTCAAAGTTTATTGAATTTATTAAAACAGGAGAGTTCTAGACTGGATTAATCAGATATAGGATATTGATGGTCGGCTTTCTACTAACCTGAGGAGAAATGAAAGCCGACCATCCAAACTCACATTGAGGGAAAGTGAGTTATTAATAAATTCACCAGATAAAAAAACTGATAGGCTGGTGAATAATTGTGTAATGTAGAACCGTACTAAAAAGGATATGGAATTCCCATTAACATTTTAGTCCAGTTAAGTGGATCTTGGGGTAGAAATAGTGAATGAAAAATGCTCATTGTCAATGCAAATATCAACATTGAGATGATAGCTGCAAACATGAAACACAATAGCTTTAATTTTATATTATGTAGATAAGCATCCATGGCTAAACCCTATTTTCAACTGTGTTTATAACAACAGGCTCATGTTAACTTTGTTATAAATATCGCAAACTCCGTACCAATTATTTTGACATTAATAGCCGCGGTATATCATTGATATATCATGGAAATTTTCTAGCAGCTTTTTTCTGGTATGGAGTAGTGCCTAAAATGATTTTCCTGAAAACGGGAATGTATTCTTTATTTTTTCATTTGTAGGAATGTTTCTAAACTGTCATGGGGTTCAAAAGAGATGAGGGGGTCGTTATTTTTTTACAAATTTGGCTAGTATTTTTAAGTCGCTTTAAAAAGTTGCCATTTATTATCAATTAGGCATTTGGCAGCATGAAAATATTTTTTTGCTCAGGGAAGTCACCACAAACCCTGTCGGTTATATGATCTTCCCTGGAAAAGAGATAAACTGATAGCTTTTTTTTTGTTTAAATATCAGGAATATAAATATTGAATTACCTCATGGCATACAACATCTACCTGTTTATCGGGACTGACATCTTTTTTCTCTGACTCAATAAAGTATGCTTTTAATTTTTTGTTGATATTATCAGATAGGGAGTTGTTGGCTTGCTGTGAACTACCAACATCACTCAACTCTTCCAAAGCCATCTCATCCGGCTTTATGCCAGTTAAGCTATGAACCAATCTAATTCCATCGTCCCACTGTTGCTCTTTATATCTATTGTAGCTCTTCTGAACCAGAGAACTTGAAGGAGGGATTATTTTCATTGAACTCTTGAAAAAATCCAGGCAACCATGTTCCAGGTAAGTCTGTTGTCGTTTCTCAAAATACTTTCTGTAAGATTTGTATAACGGAATGTTACGTGTTTTCATGTAATGAACTAAATTTTCGGCCTGTTTTTTGTTGTAGTTTTGTGAGGGATTTCTTTTTTCCTCTTTAACAACCTTATGGACGCGCAACTCCTCAGGAATATTTTTCTTGGGGCAGTTTGCACTAATGCATAGGTTCTCAATTAGTTCGACAAGTTTTTTCCCAAATATATCTCCATCAAGTAGATCCATTGATAGGAGGGCATCCATATTTTTTGTGTCATTGGCCATTAACAGTTGCTGAAATTTTTTCCATATTTGCTCATTTAGCTCACTCTTGGTGAGTTTATTTTTTTTTGCATATTTTAAGATTTTGTCACGCATGGGCATCTCCAAATTTATATTACAATTCCCACCCCATCTTATTAACAACCGTTTATTATTAAGTGTTTAGATAATCGGTAGCTAGTAAAACCAATGCAAGTTTTGTGCAATTCATGGTTTTCTCAAAACAAAGACTGCTACCATTGTTCTGCATATGTTCGTGTTGGCTGGTTGATTTTGGTATCTGTAACAGGGTCAAATCACCTCTATTTTTAAGAGAACTAATATCTAACATAAACAGATGTAACCCTTTTTATATTTATCATTTACATATTGTAGTTACCAAAAAAGTTGAGCATTTTCTATAGCTTGCTTTAAAAATATATTATTAATTATTTACTGACTTTTAGTTTCTCCACTGTCCTATAGACTGTCTTGAGCTTTAAGCCAGAATGTAGCATTATTCAAAGTGTAAAAATAGTGATTTTTTTATATAAGAATAATGAATATTTATTGAATGTATGTAAACGCATACAAAAATAAATGCACATGAAATGGTGTTTTTTTTCTCACAAGTGAGAACATATTCTGATGAGATATTTGATAGACCAATATGGTTACTGCTTTTTTGTCTTTTCTTCCCAGACCCATAGGGCAGCTCTAGCTTTAGGGAGGTAGGGATTATCCTTTTTACTCAAGTGAATAAAAGTACGCATGGCACCTCTAGCACCTTCAATATCTTTCATGTTTTCCAGAGCAATGGCTAAACCATAATAGGCATTGGCTTGAGTCGGCTTTATCTCTATGGTTCTAGCAAAAAAATCGTGAGCTATTTTGTTTTTGTCCAGACCAAGCATGGCAAATCCCATATTGACATTGGCTTCTGGTAGTTCTGGTTGTTGTGATAAAACCCATTGAAATGCGGTAATAGCATATTTGTACTGTTTTGCATGGAGCATCACAGCTCCCTCTTTAAACCTTTGCGCAATTTTCTCTTCCATAGTTAGATCTGCAGCTTGAGTCTGTTTTGGCAGATCCTTCGGTGCTGGCTTATCAATGGTGTTTGGCGTTGTTGGATAGTAGTTGACAGCCATACCCAAACCACCAATTAGGATAACGGTTGCAATAGCAGTTTTAATTTTTTTGTTATAAAATTGCTTCACTGTATATTGTCCATTGGATTGTAAATGGTTTTAAAGGCAATATATAAAAACAGAAAGCTGGCTGAAAGTGCGATTAAGCCACCCATTCCCATTAGTATCATGCCCCCTTTTTCTGGTAAAGTAGCGGTAAGTTGTTCACCCCAGGTTGTCTTTCTTGGTGTACCATGGAGACCTGACCAAGCCAAACCGATAATTAAAAAAAACATCCCTGTGCCATATATTCTAGGTTGTAAACGAACTAGCTTTAGCAGTGAAATATTAAAACCCAGACGAGGCAGAATGTAATAGGTCCACCCCATATAAGCCAAGGTGATGGCTCCTACAGTTCCGTGATAATGGGCGGTGACGATGACTGAATCTCCTTCAATCATTGTTCCCACGAAAATACCCAGACAGAATAAAAAAATTGAAATGGCTAATGGGATACCATCGGCTTGATTATTATTTGGTAGAGTGGGGCGGTTATTCTTTTGCCACCAGTTCAAGATAATACCACCAGCTATAGCCGGAACAGGAAGCCAAGTACCATAAACCATCAAATTGGTAAAGAATAACCTGTATTCCAAGGAGTCTGGTGAATTTATCGGTAAAATCCATAACGATAAAAGTACAGGCAAAAATCCAAGTATAAACCAATAACCATAGGTTCTACTACGCCAGAATAGCCTTCCCCCTATCTCCTTGCTCAAGCTCAGCCAGACCGAGAGCATGAGTATTGTATGGGTAAATTGCAGCATGTGACCACCACCCCAGAACAGTGATTCAAAATAGTCATGCCCTCTCTCATCCCCTGTAAGTAGCAGGTAAGCATGACCCATGATCAACATGGCAATTATAAGGGAAAAAGCACTGGTAATCATAGCGACAGATTGATCTATCTTTATCGACTTTTTAGCGATATTTATCAATATTGTCCTTAAAGCCATCAATAATATACCCAATGAAAAAAGAAGTAAGCCGGTAAAAAATAATGGTGCTTTGAGGACCGGCAGATAGTTATTGGGAATAGGCTCAGAAGGGGTGAAAAGAGCAGCTAGCAGCATCAGCATACTGCCAACGCTGGAAATCTTAACGGAGGTATTAGCCAAAGAGATTAGTTTGTTGCTACTAGAGAAACTCCATATTGCGCTGGCAAAGGCTAAAAACCAGATAACTACAGCATAGTTGACGTGAAGAATCAGAGCAGTATGGAAAAAATCTGACTCAGGAAAAAAAATATCTAGAAATGGTGTGCGCAAGATAACCAAAATAAGAGCAAATATGCTAGATATTGATAAAGCAGTTAATCCGAGCAACAACCAGTTTTTGGTAATCTGTTGTGTCTGCTGATCTTTTAAATCTTTCACCTGGATGCTACCTGTATTCATACAACCCCCTGATGAGCAGAGGTGGAGATAAATGGAAAACCGAAAAAGGTGATAAAAGCAACTATAAACACCAGGATCACCATAACTGCACCAAATCGTGGTGAAGGTTGGAGTAGGGGACGGATATGGAGAGCTAAAGCGAGAAAAAGCCAGGTAATCAAAGACCAGGTTTCCAATGGATCCCACGACCAATATCGTCCCCAAGCATCTTGTGCCCAAATAGCACCAGCAACCAGCATCAATGTATCAAAAATCAACCCCAACCCCATGAAGCGATAGGCTAGCTCATCAAGAGCTTTATCTGATGGTAGTGAGGGGAATCTCTGTATTTCAGATTTGCTATAGCGAAGTAAAATAACTACTGACAAGCCGACGGCAATAAGCGTGGCCCCTAAAAAAACCTTGCCGAAACCGATATGAATATAGAGCCATATTGTATCATATGTTGCTGGTAACGTTGAGTCTCTAGAGTCAGCTAGAAGCAGCCAGCCCATCATTATGAATAGGATAGGTATAACAGTAGCTGCAATAGGGCGGATTTTTGGAATTCTCCAATAGCTCAGGACAAGAGCTAGCATTAAGCTCCAAATATTACTGGATAAAATTTCATACATGGTTCCAAATGGACCATGACCCAGACGGTTCCATCGTACCCCAATGGCACTGGTGTGGAGAATCAGACCCACCAACATCAAGCCAAGAATTAATCTTTCAGGTTTTTTCCCCATGACAACTGCGATAATCGCCAAGCTACCAGCCAGAACATATACGCAAAGTGCCGCCCACAGCAGGGCTGATTCCATATTAACCATAAAAGGCTACTCTTTATCCCAAGGATTGTGTTTATATTTTGTAAGGAAATGAACCATCAATGCAAAAACTGCTATTACACAAGAGGCCAATAGCCAGGGAATTGTAATATCATAAAATATGGTATATCCCACCCAGGTGCCAAGCTTTTCATAGATTAATAGTCCCTCTGGGGTGTTGAGCCTATCCCCTGGTTTCATAACGTACGATTTACCCAATAGGCTAACACGTAGTTTATGCTCTACTGGTGTAGAAAATACGCTCTTTTGTTCAGGGTTGGGAATAGGGGTTTTTAACTCCAACATAGTGAGTATGTCCAGAGTTGTTCCGGGTATTTTCCAGTTTGTAGATAGCCCTGAGCCCAACCGTAGACTAGGAAGGTTAACTGTACCCAAAGAGAGTGGGGAGCCATCTGCTGGCTGCCAACCAAAAAGTGGCGAAAAACCAAAATGGCGTGTGGGTAGGATACGGTAGCCTTTTAAATAAAGTGGCTTGCCATCACCGATAACTGCCTTGTATTTCTCATTAGAATCAGCTTGCCACAAAACAACATTGTTGGTTTTACCCCGTTTTCCATCGGCCTTATATTTAACCTCAATACTAATATGTTTAAAAGGTAGCTGTTCCAAAACAGAGATATCATGCCAGGGGCCATTTTCCCGGTATAACAACCTACCTGTAAACTGCTCTCCAGCAGCCAATTCAAAACGGCCTTTCAGGTAGGTCATTCTGGAGAGACCAGTTAACAGTATAATAACCAGGAGAGCAATATGAAACACCATCAAGGCCCACTCACCACGAAATGATGGGGTATGGATGATAGCAGCCAGAAGGTTTATGCATAGAATAGCAAAAGGCAATGCCAAAACTTCTGTCGGTGTAAAACCCATTTTCAGGACCAACACCGTACCCAATCCAAAGGCCAATAGGGCAAAGACTGTAACCCACAAGGATGCCAGTGATTCTAAACTGAGGAGTTTCAAGGTGATAGATTAATCCTAAATTAGTTAACTACAGGTATCTTTCATCCATTCTACACCTCTATTACCAGTACCCCACCCGCAATCATTCTCCAACCAGTTTCCACTTGATCTCCAATTTAGAATACGCAGAGCGGCATTAAGATAATATGGGCCTTTGGTATATTTACTGTTGGCTGAACCAACTTTGGTTCCTTCTGGCTGTCCTGCTTCTGCACCAACATCGTTAAGGTTGACTAAAAGAGCCTTGTTTTTCCAGCCATGAGGCACAGCGACATGACATCTGGTACAGCGTATATTGGAGATTTTTTTAGCATGGTAGCCATGGAGATTATCATCTTTTTCACAGCAAAAACCGCTTTTTCCTGCACTGTCTGTCGCATAACGGGTGTAGTTGTGGCATTTAAAACAGAGATCGCCCTGGGCGCCAATACCAGTACCCTGATCCCAATCTCCTTTTAAGATAAAGTTTTTACTAGAGCCATGTGGACCCCACGGTTTACCAGCATTTGGGGTCGATGTTCCATTGGCTGTAGCTGAACCGTGGCAATCAGAGCAGTACATGGTCTGGTCACCAATATTACTGTTGGAGCCGTTCCAGGGAGCCAACCAGTAATTGCCCATACCACCACGAACTGCCAAACTGCGTCCTGTAGGCCAGATAACCGGATGCCATGATCGATGGTTGCCTCCAGGCTCCCCTTGATCCGCTCCGGTACCAGAATCATTGGCATCGGCTGCAAACTCCATGGCTTGGTTGGTAAATTGTGTAATATCGTTGCCGTTGGCTGCCGATGTTCCCCCACCAGAGTCACCTAAATTCGGACGGTTACCTGTGGGATAGGTGCCATTGTCATTATAGGCAAAGTCGGAGTGACACCTTAAACAGATCTGATACTCTCTTGTGACATGATTTGCAGATCTTGCTGTACTGGCAGAAGCACCACCATCACCCTTTTTTTCTACATAACTGGAAGGTTTGTCCAGCCAATTGGTTGTTGCATAAACTGGCTCCACACCCCATGTTCCCCGCAATGCCCCTGAGGCAATATTGGTGTGCATTGTAGTAGAAGAGTGGAGATGGGTTGCAGAGGTAGAGGCTCCTGTTGCATTAAATTTTTGGTTTTTCATTACACGATGGGGGTTGTGACAATCGGTACACTCTACATGCCGATTGTCGAGATTCCCTTTACCAATGGATAGTGCAGTCTCCTGAAAATCCGCATTGATAATGTCATGTTTCTCTTCAGTGCCAAGAGTTGGTTGGTCACCTGTAGTTATCGGCATGTGTTTATAACCAGCCGTTGTGAAATCTGTACGGATATCCGGGACATCATTATTAACATCATTTACCAATACATTATCCGTATCAGTTACATTTCTATGACATTGGTAACAGGTCTCTTCAATGGCTGAGTTACCACCTAATTTTGGCGAAGAGGTACTATCGGTTCCTTCTCGTAGCAACCTCCTGGAACCGGTAACTGTATGTGTATCGTGACAGTTAAGGCAGGAGGCTTCCCAAACTTGAATATTGTTGGGGAATTCTCTTATTTCAGCAGCCTCTCCCACACCGGATTTATAAGTCTCATTGGCATCGGTACTATTGGCGTGTACAGAGGTGGCCCAATCACTTTTTCCCTTATCGTGACATGCAAGACAGATTATATCGTTTGCAGGAGAGAAAGTTGAACCTGCTGGGTTTGCTTTTTGAAAACGGTTTAAACGTAAAAATTTAATACTGGCTGTTTCAGAGGCATCTCTTAAATGGGGGTCGTGGCAGGATGAGCACTGCACCTTATGATCTTCCAAGGGGAGAATAGGTTTTGGGTTAACACCAGAAACCCGATTCCCCATAATTAAATCTCCACCTGAGCTATAGGGAGGGGTACGAAGCTCACCATCTGCTGTTGCCAATGCGGAGTCATAGGTAAATGAAATTGGGTGGTCGTTGCTAAGATCAATTCCCAGATTTCTGGTAAAACCGGATGAGGCTCCAGAACTACCATCAGGCATTACACCACCCGTACCGGTTCCGTTCATTGTAATGGATACAGGATCTTCTCCTCCCAACACATTTACAGAACCAATGGCAAGGGTTCCATCATGACATGAGAGACAGAGTTTTGAAGTTCCGCCCGGGCCAGCTTGCAGCTCTGCAATATTTGCATCAATTGAGGTGGATTCGTACGTTCCAGAGTAATTTGCTGTGGAAAATTCCCGGTTCCAAAGTGGAGAGTTTACCCCTGTTGCCAGTGAAGCTCCATGGGGTGTATGACAAAAGATGCAGACCTGATCTTCGGTCGCAGCTTTGACTGTTCTTGTTGGTCCACCAGAATAATCTGTGTTTGAAAGATTGTGTTTTGTCCTTCGCACATCTGAGACACGCTCTGCATTGGCCCATTGTGTCCCGGACCATAACAAGATGGACAAAATTATAGTGAAAAGAGCTTTGTTTACTGTAAAAAATGGTGATTTCTTCACTCTTCACCTCCTAAAAACCGCAATATCACAACTCTGCCGTTAAACATATCAGAAATAAATATTCGACCATGACCATCACTCCAGACACCGCTCGGTAGATAGAACTGTCCGGTTTCTTGACCTGTGCCACCAATGGGCAGTAAGAACTGGCCTTGTGCATCATAAATCAGCAGGTGATCATGGAGTGACTCAACAACATATACATTACCCTCGCTATCAGCTGCGACCCCCTTTGGTCGTACCATATTACCAATTTTAATGCCACGGTTACCAAAAGAGTGTAGATAATCTCCATTAGCATCAAACACTTGAATACGAGCGTTCAGTGTATCAGAGATATAAAGTCGTTGATTGGCAAAGGCGAGATGTGTAGGAGAGTTGAACTCACCTGGTTTGTTTCCTGGAGAACCGATGGTGTTGATTAGTTTGCCTGAGTCATCAAATACTTTAATGTTGTGGGCGCGAGTATCTGCAACATAGATCAACCGTCGCTGCGGATCTCTTGCCAACCCTGTAGGTCGTTGCAGATTATGCACACCAAACTCACCGATTGGTGTTCCTTCATGATCTAAGCGAACAACTCGCCCCAATTCAGCATCTGCAACCAAAATCTGTTTATCTGGTCCCAAAGCAATACCAACCGGAGCACCAAATGGTGTTAAGCTTTTGGCTCGGTTCCATATTTTTAGAGTACCCTCTGGTTCATCAAATACCACAACGGCATGTTGCCCAACATCGGTAATATAAATACGACCATCTGCATCTACCACCCCTGATTGCGGACGACGCAAGCCATGTTTATCTTCACTATCACCATACCGTGAGTCTGGATTAAGACCAACAAGCCAACGAACCGCTTTTTCAGCATCTCTCCTATCTTCAGGGGTTGCAGTTGGAAAATTCTCCCAGCCTGTTAACACTCCTGCATACTCATAACGAGGAACTTCAGGAAGTGAAGGCCATACGGGCCGCAGTTCAACAGGTAAATTTTCAACTCCATATTGCAAAACATGATGTGACTGCATACCGCCACATCCAGCAAGGAAAACCAAAAGCAGTGCAAAGTTGAGTGAAACTATCCTGTACACCTTTTCTAACATGGATCTTTCCTTTAAGAAATTCCAAGCATATTCAAGCAAAACTCAGCAGTAATTTATATGTGGTGCTGCTATTTTTAAATTTTGCTCAGTAGTATCCCGGCCCACTGGATTTACTTCCGCTTTTAATACCGGTTTTCAACCCCGGCAAGCCTGAATGGCAACGGTCACAGAACTCCAGTCCCCAAGCCACTTCTCCAGTATGACAAGCACCACAAAATTTTCCATCGGCTATACTAGCCATATCAATCTTATTAGCTCCTACTCGCATCTCAAATCCTAGTTCAGAATGACAGACTTTACAACGAAATCTTATACGGTGAAACCAATGTGGATAGATAACAGGCCGTACTCCTTCTAGTTCAGCCTTATCATTTAGTACAACATCTGCATACTCTCCTTGGGCTGGCCAGATGGGAATAACCATCATAAGGGCCAGTACAAAGATTACAAAATAGTTTTTAGGTTCACTTTTCAGATTGGTTAGATTTTTGAACACCGATCTTCCCCTTGAAAGTGGATGGATTAACGCTGTGACAACGGTAACATTCTGTGAGAGGAAAAGAGACTGCACCATGGCACTGACCACAGTAGTTTCCTTGTAATATCTCTAGCATGGTCATTGGAGTTCCTCGGAATTTCTCTTTAAAAATTCTTTCGTGACAGTTAGAGCAGTCCAACCATTCTGTATGGGACTTGTGTGGAAACAGGACGAATTTTTGATCACCTGTTCTGTCATATACAATATCCATATCGAGAACTTTAATTTCAGTTCCTGGTAAAATACTCGATCTTGGATTTATATACCCATCACGAAGGGCATCTACCCAGCGCACCTTGTTGCCAACAGCATCTTTAGGGAACATAGAGAGTGCCTCTTCAGGACTCTGTAGTTCTTTAAAAGCAGGACCAGCAGGGTCGTGCAGCTTATCTTCAGAAAGACTTTTCCACCTTCCTGCATCTGCCTCTTGCCACAGTACCGGAAAGGTCAGCAAACAGATAACCATCATCAAGATGGATTTATTATTATAAATTTTGCCCATGAACCTCACCCTGGTATATATACACCACCAATTCTAATGGCTCTGACCAATCCTTTAGTAGACTCTTCAAGAACTGAAACTGCTGCTTTGAACTTTTTCTTTGCTGCTAATTTGTCAGCTTTCTTACGTAATTCAGTGGCTTTTTTCACATACATAGCAGCCATTTTCTTTACTCTGTCAGACTTGTTTGCCAAAAGCATCTTGACCAACATTTTATGGGTATCGTTACGATCAACCTCATAATGATACTCCTCCTCTTTGGATTCAAAATGCAGAGAACGTACTAGTGTGTCACCACGGCGTAATTTTTCAATTCCCAATTTAGCCATGATGTAGGCTTCATCTAACTTACTCCGGCCCTCTTTGAGTTTTCCTGCATGTTTCAATTTTTTTGCTGCTTGTATAGTTGAATTAACATCTTTGCGAGTTTTGTCTTTCTGGCTTTTCTCTTTACTGATTCTGTCCCATGCTGTTAAAAGAACATTGATACTTTTTAAGCGACGTTCAAAATCATTGGCAACTTTTGCTTTATTTGAAGCCCCTCCATCAGCTTGGGACATGGCTTTAAACATACTTTGTGTAGCTTGGCCAAGTAGATTTTTAGCCTTTGAATAATTTCCCTTGTTATAGGCCTTATATGCTGCTCTATGTTGGCTACGAGCTTGATCACGAAGGGCTATTGCATCTGGATTACCAGAAGAGGAAATTCTTTTAGCTCCTGCTGATTTTTCTAGCAGTTTGCTAACTGAATCCAGACGGTTGGAGATCTGTTTGGGATTATCTCCCCATTTGGATTTCATTTGTTCAGCATTTACTTCATTTACAATACCAAACACTGCCAATGATAAAATCATTAGAGGGATAAACAGTGAGTAGATAGAAAAATTTTTTTTCATTTGACCTTCCTCTTTTTTAATGATTCCAGAGTAAATCTACATTGGGATCATAAGACCCAAACTGCGCAGAGCTCTGGTTAGAAATTTATTAGCCTCTTCTTGTGATGAAATCGCCTTTTCATAAGCCCCCGCTGAGGCTTGGTTTCTTGCTTTCAAACGTAATGAAAAATATTTAGCTACCATGGGATCAACTAGTTTTTGCTTTCCAGATGCCTTGGTACCTTGGGTAAGCATCATTCGTACGAGAGCTTCAAAACTATCACCACGATTAACTTCGTATTGATATTCTTCCTTTGGTGTATCAAATTTCAACTCATAAACCAAAGATCGTGAACCAAGAACCTTTTTAATTCCACTTGTGAGTAGAGATTGAGCCTGTTTTAAATCCGTAATAGCTGTTTGATATTGTTTTTTTGCAGCTTGTTGTCTGGCATTTTTTATCAAACTTTGAATTTTTTCCAGAGCTTTAGAGTCACTCTTTCCAGACTGGTCTAGATAACGTTTTAAAGTAACTGAAAAATTCTTGACACTGGTAAGAAGATCTTCATAGCGGGACTTGTAAAGCCACTGTTTACTTGCTGGATTAGCTGCTTTTTTTGATGCAGAAATGGCAAGTTTCAAGGCTCTGTCCAAGAGTATACCGACTTTTTTGTTGTCTCCAGAAGATCTAGCTTTAACTGCCTGATTATATATCGCTTTCGCCTCTGCCATTATTGCTTTAACTTCTGGCTTGCCTTGAGCAGCAATTCGCTTTGCAGTTCGTGATTTTGTTAAAAATCTGTCCACCAGGGAAAATTTTTGTTTTAGTTTATCAGGGCCTGTGAAGCCTTGATTAGCAAAAAGTGAAAAGACAAACAGCACAAGCAAAAAAGACACGGCAAGGGGATTGCCCCCTTTGCCGTGTTTCAGTTTAGTTTTTACCCTAGATAATAAAAATAGCATTCTGGAATCCTATTTTTTCTTCTTTTTCTTGGTTGGCTTCTTTTTAGAGTGACATAGACGGCACTCTGAAACTGGGAAAGCAACTTTTCCGTGGCAGACACCACACTTTTGTCCCAATAGAATCTGCGCCATACTGATTTGGTTCTTTCCTTTTTCTGGGACGAAGATATCAGGATGGCAGTTGGAGCAATCCAGCCATTCTGTATGTCGATCATGAGGATAGACCACATCGGGCATTGAACCCTTAACTTCCCGGACAATATCAAGGTCAAAAATCATGGCCTCTTCTTCAGGATCATCCTTGTCGTAACGTGGCTCAATTGCTTTTTTATTTAAAGTTTTCACCCAGTTAACATAGTTGCCTGAAGAACTCTTTTCGAAAGGGGAAAAGGCCTCTTTAGGGTGTTGCAACATATGGGTTGCTTCGTTATCAGGGTCGTGGATACCATCTCTTGCGGGAGGAAGGTTGCGCTCTGATTTGGGTTTCATCAAACGGTTAAACTTGTTAACTCTTTTTGTAGGTTCACTAACAGATTCTATAGGAAATGAGGCAAATGCAACCATAAATGAAAAAATAGCAATGCCAATAATCCCTTTTTTAAATATCGTCATTTGGACATCTCCTATTTTTTCTTACCTGGTAATCCGAGAAGTTTTTGAACAGTGCTGCCATGTACCTGGGTAGGTGTGCCTGGTTTGCCAGAGTGACATACATCACAATTTTCCACTGACCATGCTATTTCACCATTGTGACAGGCTCCACAGAATTCACCATCAATAATTTTGAGCATATTGATCTGATTTCCGCCTGCTTTAAATTTAAATTCAAGATCAGCATGGCATACTTTACAACGAAAGCGAATACGGTGAAACCAGTGAGGAAAAACAGCTGGCCTCATTCCTGCCTCATCAGATGCATTATTAATAATAACATCCCCATATTCTGCTCGGGCTGTTTCGGCGTAAAACCAACTACTCCCTACAATGAAAACAAGGGCTAAAACCATCAAACCCATGCTCCAAGGTTTTTTATTTAAACTATTCAAGTTTTTTCTCCTTTATCACTTCAAAAGCTAGCCTCAAAAAATCTTTTTATCTCTAATTTAATCAACCCTTCCTGTTCCAAACCATTTTTTACACTATATTTTTCACTTGCTCCTGCTTGCAATCGTCCTACAACCATTCCTATTCTATAGTCAAAAGTGTTCCACCAGCTCCTGGTTTCTGACTCCTCAGGGTCACCAACAACACTACCTATTGGTAAAAATTGGTCACCAAAATCATAGGATATTGTTGAGCTGAACTGTAATCTTCTAATATTAAACATGTTTCTTTTTGCCAACTGAATTGAGACGCTGGATTTCTGCTCGGTCTTTGACTCCTCAGATGAAGTAGTTTTATTCCATTCACTAGTAGCCTTACCTTGCCAGGTGGTTTTATTCATCAAGATACCATCGGCAGCAACCTGAGCTTTTAAATTTTGTGCAATAGCTAGTTCACGTACATAAGAACGTGTATCAGCTGTTGTCAAACTAAACAGAGCCCGCATGGATTTACCATACCATTTTAATGTCCCATCAAAACTATGGGCAAGAGACCAAAGAGGCTTTAATCCAGAAGTATTCTTATTGGTGAGAGACTCAGATATATTCAGGTTTAAATCAGAATTATCGCCTATCAGTACTCTTCTTGATAAGCCGTGACTAATCATCTCTGATAAACTCTGTGTTTGTGATGATCCGGTGGCTAATTTATTGTTTGCTGAACCTGATGTATACCAATTGTAGGTATACGGTCCCATAACTATCCTTTCTGGTTGGTAGGTGACTCTCACAGATTGGGTTGAGCTTGCCACAAGATCTTGTTCTGTCTCTTTAGCGCTTCCTTCTAGACGTACAACCTCCTGCTCATAAGATAATTTTCCATTAAGCAGGGCATTGAGCTTTAATGCAGTTGAATAACTTTTCGAGTAACTTGCTGAAATATCAAGGTCACCGATGTAATTGGTAGTTTTCTCTTCGTCAGATTGTCCTTGTGTCCTTGTGTCTTTATTATTTAGGGCAAGTCGTCCCAAGCCCGTAACAGATAATGGTAACTTTGCAGATCGCCAGAAGGCCGAACTGCTCAACTGGTTTGTTTGAGAGTTGCTAAATGTTTTACTCTCTTCATTCTCATTTTCGCCATCATCTGCTGTAACAATGAGCATTGATGTGACTCCCCAGGTTTTTTTACCTGAATATATATGGGAAAGGGAGAGTGTTGCACTATTATCTAAGCTGCTTGTGGTATCATCACTTTTATCAAAATGTGCCAACTTTGTTTTTAAGTCAAAAGAGTGTTTTTTTGAGCTCTTTCTTCCAGACATTGAGACGGTATGATGGGTTGATTCGGTAACATTTGAATCAAAAGAGGGAACTATAATGCCAAAAGCACCGGATGAACCGTTTCCACCACTACGGTTACGACCATACTCATATCGTAGTGCCGTCTTTAAGTCTCCTTTTTTGTTGGTATAGTCCTGCTTCAAACCCACTTTATCTACCACCTTGACTCCTCCTCCAGACAGTTCACCTTTTGAGCTATCACCATTTTTTCTTGATGCGGAAAGCTGGAAAGGAAAACGGCTTTTAGGAAGTACTTTAACTTTTAAATCACCGCTCAAAGATTGAGTAAGTATACTTTCATCAGATGCATTTGAGCCACTGTTATTTGACCATATATTCTGTTTTGAAAAGGTCAGGTCCAATATTGTTGTGTTGCTCCACTGAACCAGCCATGGTTTCCACAAATAACCTGCAATACTTTTTCCTACATGTAATTCAGAAGTTGATGTTTGTATCGCATCAGGCCTGTCGCCCTTGATCATTTTATTTGTATAATCATAACCAAAGGAGCCATAAAACTGCCATGGCCCCACTGCTGTTTTATGTTTTACAGGCCACCATTTGATAGCCGCTAAAAGTGGACTGCTCCCAAAAAAAGTTATAAGAAATACCAGACTTATCAAACCAAGAGCATATGTTTTGATGAACAGTTTCACTCTGAACACCGCAGCACAAAGCTATAAACATTATTTAGTACTTCCACCAGGGCTTGGTGGGTGTCCACCTTTTGTGGGATCTCCTTTTTCTGGTAATGGTAGATAGTATTCTTCATTGATAGTAAAAGGAGTCTCTTTTCGAAGACGTTTTGTGAAATCATCCCATGCTTTATTGGACAAATTACGAATAAGTAATTGTTTAGCACGTTTTTTTGCATCCTCAAAGGGGACAAGTTCTGGCATTGTTCTATCTTCAAGACGGAAGATTGCAATACCTTCTAACACTACAACCGGATCAGTTATTTCTCCAGGTTGAATTTTACCAATAGCTTTTTCTGCTTCATCCCCAAGCATACCTTTATGGGAATATTTCATCTTTCCGCCGTTTTCTGCAGATGGATCACCAGAGTGAATACGGGCCATTTCGGCAAAATCAGATCCTTCACGTAGTTTTTCAACTAAACCTGCAGCTTCATCTTTTGCTTCATCCCACATGCTACCATCAGCACTACGATCAACCTTTAGGAGAATAAGTGAGACTTTCTGGTCCATTGGTTCGGTAAAAATTTCTGGATTTTTTTTATAATACTCCAAAACAGCTGACTCAGAAGGTTCTGATATGTTTCTTATCTGTTCTTCAAGACGTTTTAAACGACTTCTTGCCTCAAGCTCTCTTATCAAAGGGGGCAGCAATTTATGTCTGTTGTCCTGCCACTGTTTTGATTTTGCATAGCGCTTGTCATAGCCGTCAACTCTTTTTTGCACCTCTTTATCATCAGGCTTGACATCAAGTTTCTCGGCCTCTTTGAGATAGAGAACCCGATTAACCATTTTATCACCTATTTCCCGCTGGAACACCGCTCTCTGATCGGCAGGTATATTGCCGTGGTAAAACTTTTCCCGCATCGCCTGTTTGAGTGTATTTATGTAGGTTCTACCAGAAATGGATTCATCACCCACAGTAGCAAATGCTGGGAGCTTGTCTTTTTCTTCTGCAGCGAAAGCATTTTTTGTTGAGTCAGGGGAAATAATGTTTGCTAGTGAAAGGGCTGTACAGAGGAGGATTAGTTTAAAACGAAATATTATAGACATGTTATCTTCTCACTTTCTAAGTCAAAATAGGGCTGGATGATTATTCATCCAGCCCTTAGCCTATCAGGGGAGATAGGAGAAGAAAACCCTTATTTTGTGTGACAAGCTAGGCAGACTGCAGATCCTGTGTTGTCGATTCTCAAGAAGGAGACTTGATTTGTTACCAGGCCTGTGTCTGAGTTGTGTGGATCATGGCAGCTAGCACACTCTACATATGGTTGAGCACCTGTTGTGTAGAGGATCATGTCGCTCTTCTCGCGAGTTCCAGCATTACCGCCCACTGCAACACCATTCACTTTACCACCTGTTACATCTACCCACCAAGCATCGTTACCGTTAATTGAAGCATATTGTGGATCTACGAAGTCCGCATCAGCTGTTACTAAGTTGCCTGTGGTGATGCCACCGCCACCATACTGGATGCTGACTGGGTGATCGTTGGAAAGATCTGTACCAAGATTTCTCTGGCTAGTCGCATCAATGATACCGGTACCAAATGCTGTTGCATCAAAGCGAGCAGCGGTTAGTGTGTCTGATGTGCCTGGAGCGTTGATCATAACGTCCATGGCTTGTGATCCATCGTGACAAGTTAGACATGCTAGTGATACAGATCCTACAGTAATGTTTGCACCATCGATGGTTGTGGACTGTGCACCATCATAACGATTTGAAGAGAAGTCGGTAGTTGTTAATGTTTTGTTCCAGAGAGGAGCTTTAGCGGAAGCTTCAGATCCGTGAGGAGTGTGACAGAACACACATACTTCTGTGGTTAGTGTTGATTGTGCTTGGGCAGCACCTCCACTTCCCAGGTCATGCTTACTACCTGCAACACCTGCTAATGCAGATTTGGTTCCCATAAGAGCAGCTACGCATACTATGGCTAATGCAATTTTACTTGTTTTTTTCGAGAATAATTTCATTGTCCGTCCCCTTTAAAAGGCTGTGCAAAAATTCTTATTAAATAATAGCCAAAATTAGGCTTCTGTGTATTTTGTCCTGCGTTGGTTATCTATACTGCAGAGAGGGTGCCAAACATGTTTAAATAATGAAAAAAAATTACTCTTTGTCGAAAAAAATCAAAAAAAACATCTAGATATACATGTGAAAAATGTGTTTGCTTTAGGAGGAAAGGCTGTTTTTTAGGGGTTTTTACCTTGGTTGGATTCTCAAATAATAGAATTAAAAAAAACGGCCTTCCCATTTTCTGGAAAAGCCGTTTTATTAATGTAAACTAGAACTGGTTTAGGGGTTATTTGTTGCTATTTTTCTCTGCTGCCTTTGCTTTTTCGGCCTCTTTAGCCTCTTTAGCCTCTCTGGCTAAACGAGCCATCTTTGCATCTTTGGCTTTCTGAGCAGCTATAGCTTCTTTTGCTTCTCTTGCCTCTCTCTCCTCTTTATCTTCAGGTATCATCTTTTTAAGGGCTTCAAATGCAATTCCCAAGGAGCCTTCATTGGATTCAATGCGTACTGGTCTAAATATATCTACTTTCCTATGGCCTTGATCAACTACATATACCCGCCCATCCTCATCGACATCAATCATGGAAGGTAAGAGGTATCTTGCTCTGTCTTTACTTTTACCCCGAGAGCCTATGAACATCATCAGTTCACCCTCAGGATTGAAAATTTGAAAATTTGCATGGGAAGAATCAGTTACATATACAAGTCCATTGGGACCAACTGCTATCCCTTTGGGGCGAGCAAATTGACCCGTACGCCGACCTACATCACCAAATTTTCTAATAAATTTTCCATTTTGATCCATTACCTGAACCCTGAAGTTGCCACTATCAAGGATATACAACAGTCCATCAGGCCCAATATCGGCATCTCGCATTAGATTGAATTTTCCATCAGTATTGCCCCGTGAGCCAATAGTGCGAAGAAATTTACCTGTAGCTCCATCAAATACCTGAATGCGATGATCTTCAGGTTTTCCTCTTGAGCTTCCGGTATCAATGGCAAAAATTAATGATCCATCGGGATTTACGGCAACAGAAGATGGGCGGTTGAAGTATTTTTGTTCTCCAACACTGCGGATGTATTTACCTTCATTATCATAGATAAGTACCTTTTTTTTGGTGGCATCCATTACATATATGTTGCCCTCATCATCAATATCCATCCCCATGGGCTTGGTTAGAGAGCCTGGATCAGATGCAC
>JADFZS010000060.1 GCA_015232405.1 Magnetococcales bacterium
ACTTCGATTTGCTCTGTTACACCAGCTAAACCAATATGTTACGCCATGTACGCACCGCCAACCGCTGTTTCTAGGTTTAAAAATGTTTACCATCAAACAGGTCAAACATTATAAAAACAAAATGTTTTCATGTAAGCTCTACTCTTTGATAGTGGTTACAGCCATGCCCAAAAAATACTGAATTTAATAAAATAATTGCGCTATAAATTGGTGATAGTAGAAGAGGAGAGTAAAGAGGATACGATGGTTATATTTTATAAATTGTTAAACTAAACGCATAAACATACTTTTTGCAACTTTTTTCACATCCTACAAGTCAAATCCAAAACACTTTTAATTCTTTATAAATAAAATGGATATCAACGAAACTACAATTTTATGGATTGGATACTGTATTGTTTTGGTGTATCCCTTCATTATCATTTATAATGGGGTAAAATTGCTAATGTAAGGGGGATAAAAATGTCCAATCAACAGTTTAGAGAAAAACTTGATCGTGCCGCAGTACTTGCCGATGCTCCACCCGATCTAAGCAAAATTCTCAACGATACAATTCTAAATCTACCCCCGGTTAAAAGAGTAAGACTAAACCCTCTGACCATTGCCAACAAGCTTGATGCTGACCCAATTATCATGTTGGATCTATTTATTCAGGGAGCAAGGATTGGTCTTTTTGATTGGAGTTGGGATTTAATATGCCCGTTGTGCGGCTTTACAACCAGACCAGCAGCCCAGAGTATAAATGACACCCCACAAGATAAATTCCATTGCGCCCTGTGTAATATTGATGCTCCCACCGTAATGGATGATACGATTGAGGTTAGTTTTTCACCAAACCCGGAGCTGTTGGTTGGTATTGAAGATCACCATGTAGATAAAGATACCTACCTTGCATATTATGCCTCTCAAGCTTCTCCATTTATAAACTCTATATCTAAGATGATAGATGAAAATGGCAAAGGTAGTGTGCGGTTGGAGCCAGGAGAGAGCAGGACTATTGTTTTTGAACCCAACCAAGACAAACAATATCGCCTTGTCTGTCTTGACACCCATGATTCTGTCACCTTTGAAATAGATATCAATGCTCCAGAGTCTGGCTTGGTTGTTATCAACCAAAACATATCGGGGTTTCAAAAAGATGATCTGCCAAAACAGCTACCTTTAAAGCAGACTGGTTTAAAATTGGTAAACCAGGCAAAGCACACTGTTTTAAACCAGCTTATTGAATTTACCTGCCAAAATGCTGATAAATTTAACGAAGATCCCCTGGGTGTATCCCAAGAACGTTTGAAAAGTTTTGGTCCCAGGGTTACTGGAAAATTACTTCTTAACAACCAGACCTTTCGGGACCACTATGGTATCCAAAAACTAGACCCTGACTTAAGCCTGAAAATAAGAGATTTAACTCTCTTATTTACCGACTTGAAAGGCTCCACAGAGCTTTATGACCGTACTGGAGACATTGAGGCTTACCGTTTGGTTAGGGACCATTTTTTGGTTTTAAAAGATGTTGTGCACCGTCACTCCGGGGCAATAGTCAAAACCATGGGTGATGCTATAATGGCCACCTTTTCCAACCCTCAAGATGGTGTTAGAGCCTCAATTGATATGCTAAAAGGTCTAGCCGAATATGCCAACTCGGTAAAACCCCATGAAATTGGCCTGAAAATAGGTCTGCACAGTGGCCCGGCACTAACGGTTAATGCTGGTGGGCACATTGATTTTTTTGGTCAAACAGTCAACATAGCAGCCAGAGTACAGGGTTTGGCATCGGCAGGGGAGATCTGTGTTTCTGAAAATGTCGAAAAAGGTGATGGTGTGCATAATCTGCTTTTGGAAAATCAATTTATTCCCAACCGTGAAGAGGTAACTTTAAAAGGGGTATCAGAGAAAAATATAATCCATCGTTACGCTCAAAATTAGTTTCAACTTCAAGGGGAGCTTTTAATAATTGTGCCTGATAATAACAGAAAAAATGTCCCTACTATAATATCCGTATTTCACTGTCAGCTCTGTTGGGTGATAACATTTGCTGTGTTTATCAGCATTGTATTCATTGAAGCTATTATATTAATACCCTCATATAGATCATATCAACAGGATCAGATAGCCCAAATTGAATCCTCGGGTCTTACCTCCATTCAAAATCTATTCACACTTGTTGACTACAATAACTCAACCAATGCAGTTCTTGATCGTGGCAAAAACCTGATTGACAGTACGGTTTTGCTAGGAGCAACTATCTACCACCAAGATGGAACACTTTTAGGAGTGTTTGGGGAGGGGGTTGCTCTTGATAATTCTCATGATGTTGGTAAAAATACTCAAAGGTCAGATGATATTAAATGTTCCATAGAGTGTTTTTACGTAAAATGGTTACCAAAACAGGTAGGAGCACCATTTATAGTTGAAGTCTGGTTGGATAGCAGCACCCTTGATAATTCAGGGTTTGCATATATCAAACGAATTATTGGACTGGTCTTGATAATTGCGGCGTTTGTGACAATAGTTACAATGATCGTATTGAGTCGCTTGGTGTTGTCACCAATTCTGCTGTTACGCAATGAAATGATAGCTGCTGGAAATGACCCCAAAGCACAACAATACCATGAACTTCCCTCCCAACGTTCCGATGAAATTGGTGCAGTTTTCTCTGCCTTTAACGAAATGATCAGACACCAATCTGAAAACACCAGGGCCTTACATGATGCCAAAAACCATTTGGAAGAGCAGGTACGACAAAGAACAGCGGTATTGGAATCCACCAATCGCACTCTGGCAAATGAGGTTAGTGAACGAAAACGGGCAGAGGAGCAAAGCCGAAGCCTGGCTAGATTTCCAGAAGAGAACACCAACCCTGTACTTCGTGTAAACTTTGATGGCCTGATCATGTATGCCAACACAGCTAGTAAACCACTGCTTATGGCATGGGAAACAGAAGTCAACAAAAAATTACCAAAAGAGTGGTCGCAGTTGATACAAGATATTCTTGAAACCAGAGACAGTAAAGTTGTTGATACACCAGTTGGAAAAAGAATTTTTGCGGTCCGCCTCACCCCGGTAAAAGATGCAAAATATGTCAATATCTATGGTTCTGATATCTCTGAAAGGGTGGAGTATGAAAACCAACTTCGCCACTTGGCAAATTATGATAAATTAACCGGGCTACCAAACCGCAATCTGTTTCTTGATCGTCTACAACAAACAGTAGGCATTTCACAACAAGAAGGGGGAATTTTTGCTGTTCTTCTTGTTGAGATGGACGGCTTTAAAGAGATAAATCAAGAGACAGGAAGGGAATCTGGGGATGTACTAAGGCAATCAATAGCCCAACGTCTGCAAGATTGTGTACCAGATACCGATACTGTAGCCCGTTTTAGCAACAATATTTTTGCAATTATCCATACTGGTGGAAAAAATATATCTGATGCTGCTGATATCGCCCAACGGGTTTTAACAGCTCTTTCTGAACCTTTTACCATGGATGATGATGCTATAGAGATGTATACCTCAGTTGGTATCAGTATGTTTCCCATGGATGGTGATGAGTCTGATAGATTAGTCCATTTAGCTGACTTGGCGATGTTCAGGGCCAAGGCAGATCATCGCCGTAACAGCTATCTGTTTTATAAAGAGGGGATGAACGAAGCAGTACAGGAGCGGCGTAATCTTCTCCGGGATCTAAAATGGGCCATGAAAAGGGATCAACTTGAGATACATTACCAGCCACAAATTTCACTAAAAGATAATACGTTGATTGGCATGGAGGCTCTGTTACGTTGGCGGCATCCAGAAAAAGGTTTTATATCTCCTGGTCATTTTATCCCTCTAGCAGAAGAGAGCCAACTAATAACACCCATAGGTCTGTGGGTATTGCAAAGTGCCTGTCAGCAAAACAAAAAGTGGCAGGAAATGGGATTGCCACATTTAAAAGTGGCAGTCAACCTCTCATCGGTGCAGTTTAGAGAGCCTGATTTAGTGGAATCAGTAGCCAAAGCCATTAAAGATAGCGGTTTGGACCCACAATTTTTGGAACTTGAGATAACTGAAAGTGTAGCCATGGAGGGTGCAGAAAAAACCATTGCCACCCTAGAATCTCTCTACGCTTTGGGTCTATCTCTCTCCATAGATGATTTTGGAACTGGTTACTCCTCCCTCTCCTACCTAAAGCGGTTTCCTGTCAGCAAAATCAAGATTGATCAATCATTTGTTCGGGATTTAGAAACAGCATCAGAGAGTGCAGCCATATGTAATGCTGTTATAAGATTGGGCCATAGCCTTAACCTGCAAGTAATAGCAGAAGGGGTAGAGACCGCAGAACAGCTTCGTCAAACCAGTGAATTGGGATGTGATCAGGTGCAGGGGTACTATTACAGCCGACCATTGGATGTGGATGCCTTTGCCAGCTTTATAAAAGAGTGGAGGCCAGATGAACAATAATGAACAGTGTTTAATTATCCGATGAAATTTACATCGCTGTTAGAGAATATTGTCGCCAACCCTTTACGGGCAACACTCACAGTAGGGTTCAGTATTCTTGCGTTGAATATGTTGATTTTTCAACTATCTCTAATTTGGTCACAGATCGATTTTTTACACTACATAGTACCATTTATTCCACCATATTTTATAACCCGTACAGCAAAGCGGATTAATGAACGTCAAGCAGAATATGACTTTATTCAAGATGCTGCTCCCTATATTTTTGTCGCTTTTCCTGAACATCCTACTGTTGAAAGCCTTTTAGAAAGCCGCACAGTAATGGTCAGTCAAAGTACGGCAAAACATCTTAACCAGCCTATTGAAACCATTCTAAGCCAGCCCCCTCTTGCCCCGGAGTATCTGGTTGACTCCAATAAAAGGCTGGAAATTGTTGAATTTTTGGTTAAAGAGTTTCATAAAAACAGTGGAACAGCTGTTTTAGAAAATTATCACATTGAACTGCAGCCATTCAAAAGTGATAAATCGGTATCGTACCTTTTAAACAGTGTTCTAAAACAGTCTGACAAATCCCTGAAATGGCAAGCCACCCTCACCCGTCTAGATATGACTAAAACCCAGACAAATATTTAAAAAGAGCTGATAAGCAACTATGCTTTTTTCATCAACTCTATGACAATCTGCGCAATCCACTTAACATCCTCACCACGTTTAGAACGAGCCTCTTGTATAAGGCGTAAATTACGTACCGTTGTTTCAGGCTCCCATGATTCTCTAATAGCTATAACCGCACTGGGGAGTGAGTCTATTGCTGTCTCTTGGTCATTTGCTAGGACACTCAACTCTATAATGGTGGCATAATCCCAATAGTCTGCTACTTTAGTTAAAAGACGTTGTTTAACTGCATACCTAACAACTGGAAGTAGCTCAGCTTGCCTTTTATCAACAGGTTCAGACAACTCCATCAACGTAACAGCATTAATACCAGGATAAGCATCTCGCCAATCTGATTCAAAACCAGCAAGGTATGTATCAATTGCTCTTTTCAAATATCCTTTAGCAGATATTTCATTCTCCGCCTTATATGCTTTTTCCCAAAGATCTTTGTAAACCCGCCCCAAAATGCCATTAGTCTCGCTGTTGGGACCATATTCATTAATTAGTTGAGTTAAAATCTGTATAGCATCTTCACTACGCCCCAATCGGTTAAGAGCTAAAGCCAATTGCTCTTGTACCAGCACACTGTTTGCCACTACTGTTGGCATATTAGCCACAAGGTCAACCATATTTTGCCAGGCACTAACTGCTCTAAAAGATAGAAAGAGATCTACAACAACCCCTGGATCAATATCGACAATATTCAACTCTTGCTCAATTTTCAAAATAGCATCAAGACCTTGCCTTCTAGCACTGCTGAGACGATTTTTACACTCATTAGAATATTCAACCTGATCACGGAACAGATCAGTTTTCAAGTGGGATATATCTGGACGAGGCATTTGAGATAGCATCTGAAATAGAGGGCTATCCTCCTTGGGGTTACGACAAGAATTCAACCTTTCGGTCAGTAGTTCAACCTCTTCTTCCTCTTCATCAAGCAAACCATTGTTATCTAATCGATAAGAAAAGCCACCCGAATTAGCAACATTTAAAGGTAGACGAGATCCTTCACTATATATCAATACCGTGCTGTGGGGGCGGGCACCATGCCTTATCCCTAAGTTATAATATACATTAACATCTGCACTTGTGATATCTGCAATGGCATAGTCACAGAGCATCAATCTTTCAAACATAGTTTTATGCAGCACTCCAACCGCTGACTCTCTATCAGAGCGGATAGGTTCCATACCAGCATTCTTTATTGCTGGAAAAATGAGATCTTTGTAAATCAACTCAAAGTCGATCTGTAATCCACTATCATCTGGATTTGTGCCATGAGGCATGAGAACAAAACACAACGGTTTCATCAGTTATCTCCCCAAATGTTTTATAGTCAACACAACAATACAAAATATATCTGGCCTTGATAATCAACAACTTCAAAAAATGTGTTTTACTATTGTTTTACCAACAAGGGGTATATTTACCCTGTTTCATTAATTAATCAATAAATAACTTATACAACTGCCGAATATTACAAAATTTCAAGTATACCATGTGTTATAGCTCTAAATTATTATCATATATCAACCCACATCAAACTATATTCATGATTACATATATTTAAAAGACAAACCACCTTATCAACAAGGTTCTTTATTTGTTTCCCATATACCAATTAATAGTATCCAACAATTGATAAAAAAAGCTTGATGGATTAAGTTGATACTGTTTTCTAGCTACAGTGCTGGTTAATCATATCTAAAACTTTATTGTAACAGGATTTTTCAGGCTATTTAATGGCAGAAGATTTTACATTTAAAACAGAACAAAGCAAACATTCCAAACTCCAAATTGCGCAACTTTTTACCCAAGCTTTGCACAATTTTGACAATGAGCAGTACACAGAGGCAGACCAGCTTTGTACCGCTATAATCAACCAACTACCCAACCATTTTGATGCGACAAATCTCCTTGGAAAAATTGCTTTAAAAATTGGTCGTCATGATTTAGCAGTGGAGATGTTTTTACGTGCTGTTAATATAGATGATAGCGGAATTATTTTATACAACGATTTAGCAACATCTCTATATCAATCAGGCAGAATAAAAGATGCGCTTATAGTACTTAATCAAGCTTTGGAAAAAGAGCCAGACAGCTCTCAGATAACCAGTTTTCTTGATAATATTCTCAGCAAACCAGACGAAAATGGAGATCATATCAACCCTCAATCTGCTTTGGATATTGGCGTTTTTTGCCATGAATCAGGACAGCTGAATGCAGCGATTTATTGGTATAAAAAAACCCTGGAACTACAACCTGAAAACAGCTTTGCAATGAGTAATATCGGTGTTCTTCTCCACTCACAAAACAGGCCAGATGATGCCACAGAATATTATAAAAAAGCTCTATTGATTCAACCTGATAATTATGAAGCTCTCAACAACCTTGGAGTAGCTTTTTATGATCAAGGCAAGTTTGAAAAAGCTGTAGAGAGCCACCAAAAAGCTATTGCCATCAAACCCGACCATGCCCAATCTCACTATAACCTTGCCAATGCACTATCCAAGCAAGAGAAATTTACCCAGGCTGCTGCCAGTTATCAAAAAGCTATAAAAATTGACCCAAACTATGCCAAGGCCTACAGTAATTTTGGTAATCTGCTACAGATACAGGGTAAGCTTGAAAAAGCAATCTCCTGTTATAAAAAAGCTCTTCTGATCAACCCGAGCTTGGTACAAACCCATGATAGCCTTATTTTTTGTATCGATTTGATCTGTGATATAAATTCGGACATTTTTTTACAAGAGCGAGCAAAATGGGCCAAACAACATGCTGCCCCCTTAAGAGCATTTTGGGGTGAATTTCACAACAAGCCAGATCCCAACAGGGTGCTACGTATTGGTTATGTGGGAGCAGATTTTAAAAATCACTCCGCTTCAAGTATTTTTGCCGGGGTGTTGTTAAATCATGATCCCAACAAATTTGCTGTTTACTGTTATGCAGGTAACAGTGTAGAGGATGATTTAACAAAAAAATTCAAAGAAAAATCCACCAGTTGGATAACTACCCAGCAGATGGATGATGCTACTTTAGCCAATAGGATAAAACAGGATGGCATAGATATTCTCGTTGACCTATCCGGGCATACCATTGGCAACCGTTTGTTGGCTTTTGCCTATAAACCTGCCCCTGTACAAATTTCTGCTTGGGGATATCCCGTTGGTACAGGTATGGAGGCAATGGATTATCTTTTTGTAGACAGGTTTTTCATACCCATGGCCCAGAGACAAAAATACAACGAAGAGATAATTGATCTACCGTGTGTTATCCATATGATGAACACCATACCTTTTCCTGAAGTAACCGACCCTCCTGTATTACAAAATGGATATGTTACCTTTGGAGCATTTAACAGGTTGGAAAAAAACAACCATGAGGTATACACACTTTGGGCTGAGATTTTACGTAGCATTCCAAAATCCAAGCTACTGCTAAAAACAGTACAGCTCGATCATAAAAACAACATCTCAGATATTGAAAATTTCTTCAAAAACAAAGGCATTAAAAGAGACCAGCTTATATTCATCGGTAAAACCAACCGTCAAGACCACCTTAAATCCCATGAACTTATAGATATCATGTTGGACCCTTTTCCCCATAGCAGTGGAATTACATCTTTAGAATCTCTACGCATGGGTGTACCTGTGCTGAATTTAGAAAATCGGATACGCAACAAAATAAGCTCCTCAATGCTACACATTATGGAAATGAACCAATGGCGCAGCAAAAATGAAGAGGAGTACATCCAAAAGGCAATAGAGTATTCCCGAGATACTGATAAACTAAAAGAGCTGCGCCACCAATTGCGAGAGCGATTCGATAGATCTGTTTTAGGAAATTCACAGCTTTATACCAAAAAAGTTGAAGCTATCTACCTACAGCTATGGAACAGATGGTGTACTAATGATACACAATAGAGCTTACAACAGCCTATCTTTATGATTTAATTTGAATTTTCACCACCCTCAACTATCTCTATTACAATTTGTAGTGGATTTTTCATATTAACGTATGTTAGAATCCTGCCCACAATAATTTAAAGAAAGTTAAAAACCAAGCAAAATGGAGTAATAAAGAGATGAAAGACGCTCTGCAAGATGACACTGTTGTAGCATTTAGGTCTATGCTTTACGAATCTATAAAATATCTATTTATCCTTTGGATATTTGTATACATGGTTTTTCGCTAGATGATTGATTTAATCTTAACAAAACAGGTAGTAAGGTAGAATTTTTTCAATTGATCTCGGACTATTGTTGAGCCATCACTGACTTTTATTAACAGGTATATTGGGCCTAATAGCCATATATTTACCTATTTCCACGTGACAAACCGTTAATACTGTTCCAATTTATATACAAAAAAACCATCAGATAAAATGTTACTGTATTTTCAATAATATACCATGTATGCATAAATTTTTTTTAATATCTTGATGATGAGATATACTGACTAAAAAGAATACAAAGAAATAATTTTTTTTACATAGGGGCAAAACCACTCTATCTTTTTGATACTGTTAATTTTAATCATTATGCATCAGTGCTGCAACGCAAAAAAAAATTGTTTTTTTAAAAATTTTATATTGCACCTGCACAATTTTATTGTTACGTTGAGTTACCAATTCGGGATTAACTAGTTTTTCGGTAAAGTCAAATGAATAAGATCAATAAAGTTTGTAGAGGCTGTCACTACTGGGTACCAAACAAATCTCATCCAAAAAGCCCACAATACAATGGCTCTGTCTGCCTGGATTTTGTTGTAAAGGGTATTATCCACGCCAATGCAAAGTCTAAGAGTTGTAGTAACTTTCAAAAAGCGTGTAGATAATAAAAATAGATAAAGTAGCTATATTGTGTTTTCAACATTTAAAGCTACTTATTGGTTTCAACTATCTGTAAGTTAATATTTTGCAGCTGGCCTATCATGAAACGGGCTTTTACCAAAGACACCAATTGGAATTCCCATAGCCACCTCAGCATCTATTAAATTTAAAGCCCTGGCTGCTGCTCCTACTCGCTGTTGAACACGGTTGTCGATATTTAGTAGCCCTGCTACCTTGGCAGCAGAAGAGAGAGCTACACCAATATCCATCATACGCATTGTACAATGAGGGCCGCTGTAGCCCATCTCTTTTTCTTTACTTATTCTATTTTTGCTAAACTCTCCACAAGTGGGATAACCACATCCACCGCAGTCATATCCAGAAGTTACAAACCTTTTCAACCCCACTAAAACCAAAGCATGACAATCTGCAATATTTGCAGCGTCACGATGCCAGTATGCCTCTTTGCTACTGTTACAAGCATAATCTTTCATCTTTTCAGATATTTTTAACAGCTCTTTTTCTTCAGTTATTATAACTATCTCCAAAAAATCCTTACCAGCAGCTTTGGGTGCTGTACGCATGGATGCAGCCATCAACTGGGCTGCCATTAAAGATGCCTCTTTCACTTTAAAACTCCTTTTTTAAGGGCAAGGTGTAACTGCTTTTTCTAGGATCATATTCCCATTTTTTCACATAAGAAAAAAAATTATTTGCAGATCACCCAAAATATATTTGTAATTGGTGTAAATTGATCAAGGAGGGGATAGTATCAGAAATGTTGCAATATTGTCAGTGGTGGTCAAAGTAATATTCCATGCTACACGGTTTAAAATCCCTATACCGCCTTATGGCTCAGTTACAAAGCAAAACCGACTGGATAATGTATATATAACACCCTCTCCAGCTGGTTTTGCTTTGTAACTTGCTGATATTGGTAGGAACAATATTTTATATCTTACAAATCACCAAGATGTGAGCCAGATATGTTTTCTACTACCCATAAATGCTGAGTAGTAGATTGCTGTTTGACTTCATCAGCCCAGAACTTTAAATGATAGGCTCATCCTTGTACGGAAAGCGACAACCTTACCATCTTGAATTTTTAGATCCTGTTTTGTAACCTCTGCCACCTTTAAATTTCTAAGGGTTTCACCAGCAGTTTGTAGAGCAAGTTCTGCTGCCTCTTCCCAGGATGTTGGACTTGATCCGATAACTTCAATAACTTTATATACACTGTTAGGCATAACAAATTCTCCATTAAAAACACTTAGTTGATTTTATTGTTTGTAGCCTTTTTACTGTAGATACTAACTTTTCAACCCTTTCACCACTACTCTTTTAGTACGATCTATGGGTGAAGATACAGCCGATATTTGTGCAAAATTATTGTCTACCAAACTGTTTACTTCGTTTAGCAGTTCCATGATATTAAAAGGTTTAATAATAATAGAGTCGGCCCCACTGGCTATCGCTAAACTCAAGGAGTACTCATCAGTACCAGCGGTAACGATTGTTTTGGGTTTTTTGTGTCCGAATTTGGATTTTTTAGCCAGGTTTACTAACTTAATGCTATCTGAAGCAGATTGGGTAATATCAAGAAAAACAATGTCATACTGTCTTGAAGCTAAATGCTGTGTTGCTTGCCAGAGATCATGGGCTAATGACAGCCTTCTATACCCTGCATAAAACAGTACAGACTGAATAATCTCCATGTTGAAGATTTGATCAGCGACAATCAATAAACGCGCGTTTCGGGCAACCATTGCATTCAACACTTTTAGTATACCCCCCACAGACCACACACCACTTATTAAAAGTGGTATGTGTAATTGTTATTTCGACTTTTTAAAAGATGTGAGTGACATTAACTTAAAAAGTACAGTGAAAATATAGAGTAAATACTCGACAAAAAACTCCATATATAATTTTGATATTTTGATCTTTTCTCCTATTTTTATATAGTTACATAAATATATTTAATATCTATTTATCTAAAAATATTAATGGTCTTCCCTTTCATGGCACTCAATCAGGCGATTCAAAACAATTCTAGCTATGTTTTTTACCACCACTCCCCATACCTTACTATCCATACCTAGCAAGACACTTCCAGGAATCTCTATTAATTCTGATTCACTGTCGGCAATTAGCGATACAGGACGCGGCTGTCCTTGATCAACAACCCCTCTTAGCCCGGTAATATCACCAGGAAAATAGCTTAGTCTATGAAATGGATGGCGCAAACTAGATGTCTGGGATACCAGCTCACCTGATAAAATTATCCAAAAATTTTCTGATTTATCGCCATGGTGGTAGATGTATTGTCCTTTGCTAAAAACAACTTTTTTAACTTCAGGTGAAGATAGCAATGCCTGTATATCACCTTTATCAATACCTGCAAATACATCTGTCTCCTCTAAAACTGATAGTACAGCTTGTGTATCATTCATAATTGGTCTCTCCTTTATTATAAGTTACTTCACGATGTTATTATTAATTAGTTACAGCTTATAAAAGTCCGCACTTGGTACAACCCTTAATTCATCTGCTTTATCAAGGAAGATTTCTATTTTTTATTGGTACTTATGACCCTCCACGATACAACAGATAAATCATCCCATCGCACCAAGCGCAAACTTTTAAAGCCCATTAACTAACTTTCTTTTTTGGTATATTGAACCCCATTTTTTCCATCGTATACAGTATCAGCTCAACCGACTCATCTGGTGAGAAGGTGTCTGAATTTACAACCATGTCATAATAGTTATGAACACTGGTGTATTTCTCATATATTTTTCTGACAAATTTTATCCTTTCATCATTGGTAGATTTAATAATCTTCTCTGCCTCACGCATGGAAATTCCCTTACGATCCGACATACGTTGAGCACAAACATTAAGGGAACCTTCCAGCCGTACACGAAAAGCACTTTTGTTGGATGTTAATAGGTGCGCACCACGGCCCACAACTACACCACCTTCACGAGAGATAACTATAAGGGCGCGAATCATCCCCTGCAGATAATCCTCTTTATCCCCCCCTTTACCGATAAATACGTCAAACACTAGATCATCCAACCAACTTGTGACATGCTCATCCAGACGGGACATTAGATGTTTATCTACTTTTATCTCTTGGGTTATGGTTTTAACCAGCTCCTTATCGTAGAGTTTCACCCCAAGACGTTCAGCTAGTAGTGTCGCTGTTTCAGTACCACTTGCACCACAAAACCGGGAAACAGTTACCAAGGGTGGTATTTCAGACAAGCTAGGTTGATGGCTTGTCTGTACATACTTTTCTGCATTGACATAGGATCTGAGAAAAGCTTGATTATCTCTTATTGTATCCATTTTTTATAACTCTCCTCTAAGCTGCACGCTGTTGGATAACACCCATTGCCGACAATGCGACATCTACAATCTGTTGTGTACTCATAACCTCTGAGCTTAATACCAGATCGTAGTAACTGGAATATCCTGGATATTTCTCATAAATATCGGCAACAAATTTCATCCTCTCTTTATTGATCTTTGCTACCATCTTGCGTGCTGCTTTAAGAGATATCCCCTTTCTATCTGCCACTTGTTTGGCGCAGAACTCTGGACCTGCCTCTACCTTTAGGCGTAAAACCTTATGGTCGGATAGGATAAGGTGGGCACCACGCCCAACAATAACTCCGCCAGCTGGGGCTATACCTAAAACTGTTTTAACCAGTAGAGCTAGATACTCCTCATTTACCCCATCTCCTTTTTGGAAAAACGATTGTATCCAGCTGGCTAGATTATTGGGATGACGTGATTCCATCTTTTTTCTCAGCTCAAAATTTAAACGAGCCTCTCTTATGATGCTGTCGAGAACCCAATAATCAAAGTATTTAACATCAAGCTGTTTTGCCAGCTCTCGAGAAACCGCCTCTACCCCCGCTCCAAATTCACCCGTTACGGTGACCAATGGCGGTTGGTCAGCCTGGGCGGCCTCTTTATCGAAAAAAGTTGATTGTATTATTGAACGAATTGGCATGAGCATCCTCCCCTTATTGACAAATGTTCACATCTTTAAGTGATTGGACAACCAATTTTTAAAAAATATCCCTTAATTGTTAGCCAATGAGGTTGAATTATTTGTTTTATAGGTAGCAGTTGTCAGCTGCTTAAGAGCAGAGTTTGTATATCAAATTTATTCATTATGCCAAAGCAATGTTCATTTAATATTCACCATATTATCAATTATATACAACAATAAACGCAGATAAATATGGAACCAGTTTTCAACAATTACTGTCCAACGGTACAGTTTATGACTAGGACAGTAATTTTTATAAGGAGATCTATAATGAAAAAGTCAAACAGAAAAAAATCTAAAAAACCGCAATCAACCTCTCTTAAGGAGAGAAGATTCAACCAATATGATTTGTCCCCACATAAAAATCATGAAGTTGGTATTATTATTGGTGAAGAGGGATACAAAGTTTGCGATGAGAAGGTAAATTTATGTCCAATTGCTGGCGTTCCTACCTTGGCAGAAGCAGAGAAACTACAGTCTCTAATGTCAGGAGAGAGAACAGACCGCAGGGCCTGCTAATCCCTCCTTTTCTTTTAAAAACCCATAAAAATATATTTATTTACACTGTTTGCCACGAGCTACTTTAAGGTGAAAAAGATCCCGATATTTGACGCAGTAGGTCCGCATACGGGCCTTTCTAATTAGAAAATCAACGTCGTCACTTTCATCGGGATAGTAGCTGTGGCCAACGATGATGTCTGGCTCTATGACATTGTTTTCAAATTCGATGGGTTCTTCTAAATATGCCTTTAAACCTTTTAAGAACTTATCAATATTTTTGGCAGATTTGAATTCAGATAGTATAACACCAAACTCAATACCCTCCAACCTTGCGACAGTATCCACCTGACGCACCTTCTGTTTAAGCCGTTCACTAATAGTTTGCACGGCAACTGTTCCACTTTTGTGGCCAAGGGTATGATTTATAAACACCAAATTATTCAACTCAACTATAATAACAAGTAACTTATTGGTATTACGTTGATGGTGGGTTAAAGCAACTTCCAGCCGATCATGAAATAGAGATTTATCCGGTAGATTGGTAACACGATCCAGATGTTTTTTGTTTTTACTGGGCAACTCAGTTCGTAAAGCGTGCATTTTTAAACCGGTGAAAAGCTCCAAAATGGAGAAAAAAAACCGCTCATTGCATAACCCCATTATATCTATAGGTCCGATCTCCATATCCTCTGACTTTCCCTTTTCCCCCTTTTTCGTCAATATCATATATTCATGACTACGAAACAGCGATGAAGTCTCTTTTGTTGGCCATGATATTATGTTGTTACCAGACTGGTATTGTAGTTTTTTAGCCCCTATAGATAGTATGCCGTTACTCTGAGGCAGTGGAAAAGATATGGCTTTGCCAGAGACAAGGGCGTTGCTAGATAGATTTATTAAATGACGGGTCCATGCCTTTTCTGCCACACAGCCAAACAGATACTGCTCCAATGGTGGGGCTGAATCATCTTTGTGGGTGTTGACACCACTGATAACAAATCTCTCTTCACCATCAATATCACACCAGGTAAAGCTGGATATCTCCTCATTTATTGCCGGAATAATAAAATGATCTGGCTTTATATTGCTTGTGTAGGATCGACTTAGCGTTGTGACCTGATCAAACAGTAGCATTCTTGTTTTTATTTGATTGCTAAACCCAGACTTTCTAAACTGGGCGAGACCCTTTTGACCAACATATTCACAATATTGATCTGTTCCTGTATCAAACCAGATTGATACACCGACAAATAGTGATAGCAGAGTTGTAAAAACCATGGGTACTGGCAGATTGCTAAAAGGCTCGTAACTGTTTGTCAACCAGATACCGATGATAAAGACTATAACCCCACCTCCTACAGCAAGAAGTTCACGCTGAAAAAATGTTGCGGTTTCATGTTGGTTGGTTAAGGAGCTAAACTTGCTATATATTTTACCTAACTCCTTGGGGGCTGGTACAAAAAAAGCGGAGTCTGCTTGTGCGGTATCTTCTTGGCAAGAAATTTTTGTTGTGATTACATCGTTGGCGTGCATTGCATCCCCTCCTATCGAAGTTTATCTCATATACAGCAGCTGCCGTACATAGGGACAACTGCCAAATTTAGGTGAATTGCACTAAGAATATGTTCGTATCCATACACCCGGTTTGACAAAAACAAACCAGCATAAGTTGCAAAAAAATGAACATTAAGAAACCAATTATGTCCAATAACCCATGAGGTGTTAGAAATTCGTTAAAAACTCCCAAAAAAAGGAGTTAAACGTAGTTATGGCACACAAATGATCTATTACAACCAAGGAAGAGAGAGACCTTTTTCGGCACTTCAAGAAAAAGATGGTTGTGCTGTTGGGGGGCTGTTTTGCCCAAAAGGGGTAAAAGTTGATGCTGTTCTAAAGAGTTTAGAACAGTTGGAGCATAGGGGATCAGGAGTACCGGACTACCTCGGTAGGATAAGCGGTGATGGTACAGGCCTGCTAATGAGAATGCCTTTGGCAGCAAAGAGCTGGCTGGCCCAGATAAACCCCGATATCAACATAACAGGCGAACCCTTTGAACAACTTGCCATAGGCATGTTTTTTCTGCCACAAGATACCGAATCAACTGAGATAATTAAACAGCAGTCTGAAATGGTGTTTCAAAAAGCAGGATTTGAGTTTATTGGTTGGCGCAAGGTTCCCACCAATCATGAACTGGCCCAACTTGGTGTAGCAGCAGTTGCTACCATGCCAGATATACACCAGGCAATGTTACTAAAACCCCATGATATAAACGGTGAAGAGTTTGAAAAAGCACTGTTTATTGCACGAAAAAAAATTGAAACCCGACTCACTCATCTTAATTTTTCCATAGCCTCTCTCTCCTGTCGTGTTGTTAATTATAAGGGGATGTTAAACAGTAAACAGTTTGGCCTTTTTTATGAAGACTTCCAATCTGATGACAACCCAATAATCAGCAATATATATGTTTTTCATCGACGTTTTAGCACCAATACATACCCAAATTGGTTTTTGGCCCAACCATTTCGACTCCTTGGGCACAATGGAGAGATTAACTCCATAGCAGCTAATCGTGATGCTGTACGTAATATTGAAGATCCCACCAACTTTATTGCCGAAGATAGCGAAATATTGATGAAGGGAGGGAGTGACAGTGCCGATTTGGACCGGGTGGTGGAATTTTTCTATTTTCGCAATTATGGTCTGGCACTAACCATGATGGCACTTATTCCCCCCGCCTGGGGTGGTGACACTACAAATTTTGACCATGACACTTTACAGTTTTTGAGCTATCACAAGCTTAAATTAGGCACTCTGGGCCAATGGGAAGGACCAGCAGGTGTGGTTGCTACTGACGGTTATAATCTGGTCGCCAAGGAAGATAGGATAGCCCTTAGGCCGCTGCGTTGGGCGCAATTAAAAGATGGTTCTGTCTGGGTAACTTCTGAAATTGGTTCGTTTCCTCTAGAT
Organism: Magnetococcales bacterium; assembly: GCA_015232405.1. Taxonomy (GTDB): domain Bacteria; phylum Pseudomonadota; class Magnetococcia; order Magnetococcales; family JADFYX01. The sequence continues at coordinate 17,466 of JADFZS010000060.1, forward strand.
GTTGATGAAATTGTCAGCATTGGCAAGCTGGGTTCAGGTCAACTATTGCAGGTAAACAGTCAAAGTGAGATGGAGTTTGATGATCAGGTCATAAAAAGAGAGTTGAGTTTACGTCCAGAACTTTGCAAAAAGATAGCCTCCGCTCAAGTTATGTCCCCCTACCCAGCTATTGCAGGTCTGCCGGAACCAAAACATCTGGATTTAAAAAAAACAAACCGTATCAACTGTTTTTCCCGCCATAATGTCCATGCTGTTGAAACATTGATGCAAAGCGGAACAGAACCCACCGGAGCCATGGGAAAACAGTATCCAGCGGCAGCTTTGCTGGCTAGCCCATCATCAATTTATGACTATTTTTTACAACTGTTTGCCCAGATAACAAACCCACCAATTGATTTTATTAGAGAGAAAAAATTTTTTGATTTAAGGGTTTTTCTCGGTAACCGAACCGGCAATCAAGCAATGGAGTTTCCCTCACCAAACCTTGATCTAGCTGCCATTAGATTTCTGGAAAACCACCCTTGGACTATAAAAACCGACATTCTATTTTTCGCCGACAATGATAAAGATGCTACCCATAAAAGATGTCTGGAAAGAATGGGCACAATTCTTGATGAAATAAAATCGGCTATAAAATCAGACAAATATCTTGTTATTTTGCATGATGATAATATTGATGAAAATTTTTTGGCAATTCCTGGCCCTATTCTTGGAGCATTTTTACATCACGGTTTAACCAAGGCTGGGCTACGGCAACATTGCTGCCTTATTTTAAAGGCCAATGATGTCAGAGAACCCCACGATATTGCAGTTAATCTTGCCTTTGGACTAAATGCGGTACATCCATCACTCATATGGAAAAATGGTATCTCATCGGCAAAAAAAATAATGGATAAAGGGTCTGGTGACTGGTCAACATTGGCTAAAAACCTCCAGTCAGGTCTTGATAAATCTCTACTTAAAATAATGTCTAAAATGGGGGTTACAACTACAGCTGGCTATCGAGATTCGCAACTATTTATGCCATTTGGGTTAGCAGGAGATATTCAACAGATACTCAATAAACATGATGAATATAATTTGGGCGGGCGTAACCTTGGGGATATTTTGGCATTGCAGCGTTTGTTGGTTTTGCAAAAAGATGATTCCAGAACAAGGGTTGATCTGGCCTGGGATTTAGCTGGTGACATTCTTAACCAAGTTGGCATAGACGGCAATCCTGACCATCTTGCCCGCCTTGAACAAGAGCGTAAAAATCCCTTCAAACTAATCCACCTATTGGATTTTCAATATCCAAAGGTTGCCAGCAGAGATTTTTCTGAAACTGTGCAAGAGGTAGTCTCCCGTTATTTTGTGGGGGCTGCGATGTCCCATGGTGCACTTAAAGATGTTGCCCACCGAGCTATTGCAGCTGCTTTTAATGATTTTGGAGCCAGAAGCAACTCTGGAGAAGGTGGTGAATCGGCTGATAGAGATAGAACCAAATATAACAATAGAATACGTCAAGTTGCCTCTGGTCGTTTTGGTGTTGAGGCGCGGTATCTGGTATTTGCAGATGAAATTCAGATAAAAATAGCCCAAGGGGCAAAACCCGGTGAGGGTGGGCAGCTAATGGGAGTCAAGGTTGATGAGGTTATAGCCAAGAATCGCAACTGCGCACCGGGCACAACCCTTATTTCACCCCAGACCCACCAAGATATTTATAGCATTGAGGATCTAAAGCAGCTGATACACGATATAAAGTCCATCAACCCCAAAGCTGCGGTTTCGGTAAAAATTGCTGCTGAGTTTGGGGTGGGTATCATAGCTGTGGGTGCAGCAAAAATGTTTGCTGATATCATAGAGATTGATGGGCTAGATGGTGGTACAGGAGCCACCCCGGTTAGCTCCCGTGAACATGCGGCCCACTATGCTGAGGTTGGTTTGGTGGAGACCCACCAAGCATTGATAAAATCAGGCTTGCGCCGTTTTGTTGTTTTACGGGTGGCTAGTGGTATAAAAAGTGGGGCGGATATAGTAAAATATGCAGCTTTGGGGGCTGATGAGTTCTCCATAGGAACATCTCTACTTGTGGCTATGGGTTGCACCACTTGCGCCCAATGTTTTTCTGGCAGCTGCCCCACTGCTATTACTGGTAATCCTGACAAAAAGAAGATAGCAAACCTCTGTCTTGAAGAGCGTATTCAAGGGGTAAAAAACTATCTTACTGCATTGGCTAAAGACACCATAAATATTGTTAAAAAACTGGGTCTAACAAAACTGAGCCAGGTAACAGGACGCAGGGAGTTTCTGCGGGTAGATAACTTTGAAGATGCACCACATTTAAAAATGTTAAACCTGGATATTCTCCTTGCCAGACAGTTGATGGGCAAACAGATTGTTCCACCAGACGGCAAAACTTCCTTTGAGGCTTGTAAACAACAACAGGTGACACAAAGTAAAAATGTTGAAGTTTTACAATCTATAAAGGATATCATTCAAAAAGGTGAATCAACAAAGATAGAGGTAGAAATTGCTAATAACGACCTATCATTTGGTAGCATGATAGCTGGTGAAATGATTAGACAGTGGCCCGATGGTTATCCTGAAAACAGCACTGTATCTATTAAAGCTACCGGTTTTGGCGGGCAAAAACTGGGTTTCTGCACTGTTAGTGGGCTAAAAATCCACCTAAAAGGGTTGACCAACGACTCTCCAGGATGCGCCATGGGTGGCGGTACACTGATTATCACACCAGCAAAAGAGATCAAAAACCCCGAAAAACAGACCGTAGCTGGAAATACAGTTGCCTATGGAGCCACAGGTGGTCAGATAGATATTTTAGGCCGGGTTGGTGAACGTTGCGCTATCCGTAACAGTGGAGCCAGTATTGTTGTTGCAGGAGCTAATGATTTTTTAGGGGAATATCAGACAGGTGGCGAAATTATTTGTCTTTCAATTCCAGGTCAAGAGGTGGGAGCAGGAATGACCGGGGGTTTGATTGTTATCTACAACCCTCAATCATTGGATCTAACCCCTACTCTTTCCAACAATGTTAAAGCTGTGATTGCAGACCAAGATGAGCTACAAAAAACAAAAAAACGTCTTATCATCTATAAACAACACACCGATGGTGCTGAGGTTAAGAGTATTATCGATAATTGGCGGACAGCAAAAGAGAGATTTGTCTTTATTAAAGCAAAATCTTAAAACAACAGCTTTGTTCGATACTAATCTATAGCTTAACCAAGAGGAACTTCTAGATTGATATTCACCGAATCTAGAATTATCAACTCCATAATTATCTACCACCGTTAATTGGAGAAAATCATGTTAAACAGAAAATTGGCTGAAACATTTTCACAAAATTGGATCAATGCCTGGAACAGACGGGATCTGGATACACTGGCTGCCCATTATACCGAAGATTTTGAGTTTACCAGCCCATTTGTTCAGGATTTAATGGGAGTTCCTGATGGAACTCTCAAGGGAATTCAAAATGTTCGCACTTATTGGGAGATGGCTCTAAAAGGTATATTGGAAAAAGATATACATTTTGAGTTAAAAGAGGTGTATGTGGGGTGTGATAGTCTGGTGATAAACTACAACGGTGTATTGAGGAAAACCGGCTGTCAGATATTCTTTTTCAACGATGTTGGGGCGGTTTACAAAGCTATATCCCACTATGACCACATTTGATCAAATGAAAGTTGATTATTAAACTTTATTAACAGCAACCTTACCGTAACAACGAAATAGATCTCGCTGTTACGGTGGTGGGTCTGTTATCTGCACTTGTTGTAGGTTTTTTTCAACGCTTTATAGATATGTTCTACCATCTCTGGACGATTTTTTACGATCTCCTTTAGGTGTGGTGCATCAACCACAAGAAGATCACCTTCGCCTTTTGCTCGTGCTGTCAGGTTGTGAGCACCATTTTGAATAAAGCTCATTTCGCCAACACACTCACCGGCATCCAAAGTATGGACATCACACCAATGGTTGTTTGTGGTTTCATCAACTTCATCAAGGTCACATACACCATAAACACCAAAATCAACCCATTTGTTATGCTCCTCCTCGCGGTGTCCCATCTCGATATGACCATTTAAGATGATATAGAGCTGGTCATCTCTCTCTCCTTCCTCAAAAATGACCTCTCCATCATGTACATGTTCAGTATGAGCAATGCTAGCTAATAGTTCGCACTCCTCACGGGTTAGCTCTGCAAGATATCTCGTTTGATCTTGCTCTGTTTTATCTGTTGTATCCTGTTTTGTCTTACTAATATCCATTGAAAAAACCTCTCATTTATTTCTTTAAAGCTAGATAGCTATATTTAATAATTAATTTTTGTTTATGAATTGTTACTCCATTTTATTAGAGATATCTAATGGAATTTTTTTATGGGTACAAAAATTTTTCTATGCTAAATAAGTATTTTAAAACAATCGGTTACAATAAAATACAAAGGCATAGATATTGTGCATTGCATATAAATTGTTTGTTTATGATTTTACAGTATATTTGTATATATAAAATTAATATTAATACAAAATATTACTGTTGATACCAGCAGAACAAAAAAAATAATTTTTTTTATTTTAAATGCGAATTTTTACATAGGAGCCGGGAGCATCTTCAATTATTGGCAATTTTCCCTCTCCCGGTTCTCTAGCTTTTACCTTTGTGCCTGCTTTACCTTTGACCCAGTTAAACCAGTCAGGCCACCAGGACCCTTCATGGGATTTTGCCCCTTTCAACCACTCTTCAGGATCATTGGGTATTGTAGTGTTGGTACGATAGCCATATTTATTGGATGAGGCAGGATTGATAACACCAGCAATATGTCCAGAACCACCGAGGACAAACTTTACCGGGCCACTGAATAACCTGGTTCCTGCATAAGTAGACCTCCACGGGGCGATATGATCATCATGAGTAGAGAGAAAATAGATGGGAGTCTTAACGCTGCCAAGATCTATAGGAGTGCCAGCCAAGGTGATTCCACCAGGATCTTTTAAACGGTTATATTGATAGAAATTACGCAAATAAAAGCTGTGCATCTTAGCTGGCATACGGGTAGAGTCAGAGTTCCAGTACAACAGATCAAAGGGAAACGGCTCTTTACCCAGCAGATAATTGTTTACCACGAATGACCAGTGGAGATCATTGGCTCTTAGCAGGTTGAACGCTTGGGCCATATATGTACCCTCAAGATACCCCTTGGCAGCCATATGTTTTTCAACCAGCTCTATCTGCTCTTCATCAAGGTAGACAGAAAGCTCACCAACCTCGGTATAATCCAACATGGTGGTAAAAAGTGTGGCAGATTTTATGCTCTGCTTTTTGTCTGAAACACTAAGCCAAGCCAAAGTACAAGATAGAAGAGTCCCCCCTATACAGTAACCAACAGCATTTACCTCGCTCTCACCTGTTGCTTTTTCAATAGCATCCAAAGCAGCTATTGGACCTTCTAGCATATAATCTTCAAACTTTTTATTGGCAAGAGTCTCATCAGGATTTATCCAAGACATTATAAAAACAGTAAATCCCTGATCAACTGCCCATTTAATAAATGAGTTTTTAGAACGAAGATCCAAAATATAATATTTATTGATCCAAGGAGGAAAAATTAAAAGAGGCCGTTTAAACACCTGATCGGTTGTAGGTGTGTATTGAATAAGCTGCATCAACTCATTTTGATACACCACTTTTCCGGGAGTGGCTGCCACATTTTTGCCGGGAGAAAATTTTTCAAGGTCCGTCATACGAACCCTTAACATACCTTTACCCTGCTCCAGATCATCCAACAAATTTGCCAGACCATTAATCAGGTTGCCACCACCAGTTTGTAAAGTTTCATTGTAGATTTGTGGATTGCTGGTTACAAAATTGCTGGGAGCCATGGATTCAACAAATAGGCGGGTATAAAAATCTAGCTTCTTAGCTGTTTGCTCATCCAGCCCATCAACATCAGCAACCATGTTTTGTATCTGTCGACTGGTAAGAAGATAGGACTGTTTAATAAAATCAAAAAGCACATTATTGGCCCAATCTTCATCTTGAAACCGTTTATCCCGTGGCGGATCGGCAACTACTGATTTAACCTCCAAGCCCATCATGCGCAGAGCGGTTTTTTGCCATAATGCCAAAGAGTCTGCCCAGATATGTGCTTGAGCAGTCAACATAGGCTTGGGATCTTTGATCAACTCCTCACCAAGAGCTAAAAACGCCCTGGAGACAACACCGGGATCTGGTATATTGAAATGCCCTTCACTACCATGATTTTTAACATAGTCCCAGGTTAATTTTTGGCTTTTTTCTCTAATTTTATCAAGAGCTGCCGCCATCACCTCAGGTTCGGGCAATCGTGACAGCGGCTCTTTAGATAACTCCCCTTTCTCCCTCATTGCAGGTCTCCTATTAATATTATGAGGAGCTATGTATAATTAATTAACGGGACATCGCCCTATTGTTGACTTTTTTTATCGATCTTCTAAGTGCGTTGCCAAGTGTCTGGCATAGTTTTTCATTTTTACCAGCCATTGCTTTTAAACATGCAGCATCAAGACAAAATAGCTCGGCATTATTTTCAGCTCTTGCTGTTAAGTTATGCCTCACCTGTCTACCAACATCCAATTCACCGATACACTCACCAGATTTCATAATAGCTTTATCCAGCCATTGTGCATCGGTTGTATCATCTTCATAAAAATCCACACTGCCAAACATACCAAACTCTACCCGGTTGTGATTATCGGATGTGTGTCCAACGGCAACCTCACCACTGCGAATGATAAACAGCTGCTCTTCCAACTCTCCCTGGGCAAAAATGGTCTCCCCAGCTTTTACATGCACTGTATTAAGCTGCCCTAAAAACTCTTTGCATCTTTCAGGACTCAATCCTGTTAGATACCCCTTCTCCAATAACCAACACTCCTCTTGTGTGGCCCGATTTTTTGTCTGCTCTTTTAACATTTTATAACTACCCCTCTATATTAAATAATTTCATTAAAATTCATATTTATAAATAGTATTTTTGACTTTGGTAATATTAATGAATATCTGAAATAAAAAAATATAGAGTAAATACTCGACATTGATGTTTTTTTTGTTGCAAACAAGATGGCCTGATAAATAGATGGGTAAATTCTTAATTTATGGAAAATCTTTTTCCACCCTCCATAACCCTAAATAAATTGGTATGTTTTAAAGGATAAGACCATTTTTTCTCCTTTTTTTAGTTAATTATTTTCCACCAGGCTATTTTTGAGAAAATCGAGCTAAAACACTCTATGATATTGTTTTTATATGATATTAATCAACTTGCATAAGTTGGTACGATTCATGAGATATAGAGTGCTAAGTGGTACAGCTAACAAAGGGGTTCTTTTTAGTAGATTGGAGAGAGTAGCAACGGACCTCCCCATAGTTATCTGTCCCACAAGTATCTATATACCGGAGGTACATTATCCGGGAAAGCAGGAGGTAACATGACTGTTGATGGGTTGTGTTATCTAGCAGGTAGCATCAGGGCAACGGTGCATGGTAAGGCTGAATAGATCAAGGAAGGTATGCGCAACACCTCAGTTTTACCCTGCACCCCCCCATCTAGACTAAGTAGTATCTCTTTGACCCCTTTGGGAAAAAATCATGTCTGATCTATATATCAAACTGTTTGAACTACTAGGCTTCACATTGATAATTGCCATAACTACCAAAGTGGGACTTGGTGTTTGTCGCATGATGTTACAAAAACCAACTAGAAAGTAAATTTTATAGCCCCAAATCCCTCTTTATTGTCTGCAACATTTGTGAAGCTTGTTCAAACTCAAGATCATCCACAAGTTTAACAAGTTTTGCACATCTGTTTGCGTATGCTGTTGTTTCTAGCAGTTTTTCCAGCTCTGTTAACGGTTGCACCACATCAAAATCATTTTTTTGCAGCAGTTCCCCCACTACATCTGTTAATCCAGAGAGCAGATCAAGATCTATCTCAAGAGGCACATCGTCTAAAATATCGGTATTTTCTTGGGGTTGGGTTTCTAACTTTGTCGTATCAGTATCGGGTGATGGTACAATACCATTAGCCACAACCTCCATCGCCTCATCAAACATCTTGGCAGCATCTTTTATTGCCTTTATATCCACACTTTTAGCCGCCAGTTGCAGTTCATAGGCTCTAGCAGCCTTATAAAGCTCCTTTGCTGATATATTACCTGCCATACCCTTTACACCGTGTACCAATCTTTTTGCCTCTTCATACCTACCCTGGGCAATCTCTGCAGCAACCTTGCTCGCAATGTCACCATAATCCTCTATAAATGTTATTATTAATTTTTCAAACAGGATTTTATTGCCCCCAACCCTTACTAAGCCCTCTTCCCAGTCTATACCATCTTTTACTGGTTGTTGTTTGGGATCTCTATTAACTTCAGAGCTTTTTGTGGTTGCAGGTTCTTTGTGCTTAAGAGCTGTAGCTGACCTGGTTGCATCTGGTTTAATCCACCGCAACAGGGCTTCATATAGCCTATATACATCAATGGGTTTAGTGAGGTAGTCATCCATGCCAGCCTTTAGGGAACGCTCTCTTTCACCAGCCATGGCGTTGGCAGTCATGGTAATAATTGGTAGCGTGGTCAAGCCCAACTGTTTGCGGATTATTCCTACGGCTTGGGGGCCATCCATCTGGGGCATTTGCAAATCCATCAATACCATATCAAATTGGGGTTTAGCCTCTTTAACCGCTTCAACAGCTTGAAGCCCATTATTTGCCAATGACACCACCATCCCTGCCTGTTCCAATATCTCACAGGCCAATAGCTGGTTTATTTTGTGGTCCTCAACCAAAAGAACCCGCCCTCCTCTAATGGTTGCCAGCCGTTTTTTCAGATCACTTTGTTGTTGATCCTGGTTTTTTGACCTTCTGAAATCTGACTCATCACTTCGGCCCAGACCAAAACTTGCGGTAAAAGAGAAACAGCTGCCTTCACCCTGCTTGCTCTCCACATTAATCTGACCTTCCATCATCTCCACCAACTGTCTGCTAATGGTCAACCCCAGACCTGTTCCGCCATATTTTCGGGTTGTGGATACATCTGCTTGGGAAAAGGCGGAAAACAGCCTTGTCTGCTGTTCAGGGGTCATACCGATTCCGGTATCTTTAACTGAAAAAAGCAGCACAATTTTTTCTGCAACATGGTTTTGCAGATTACAGGATATGACAACCTCACCATCTTCTGTAAATTTAACTGCATTGGCTGCCAGATTTAATAAAACCTGACCCAGTCGTAGTGGATCACCTATGAGAACCTTTGGGATATCTTCTGCGGTGTTAAGCAACAACTCCACACCCTTGTTATCTATTTTATTTGATATTTGAGCAACAAGATTTTCCAACACCTCATCAAGATGAAACTCTATTGATTCCATCTTCAGCTTGCCTGCCTCCACCTTGGAAAAATCTAGAATGTCATTGATTATTCCCAACAGTGACTGTGCTGACCACTCTATTTGGTTGACATAATATCGCTGCTTTTCCTTGAGATCGGTCTGTAATGCCAGATGAGCCATACCGATAATAGTGCTCATCGGGGTGCGAATCTCATGGCTCATATTAGCCAAAAATTCACTCTTTGCCTGGTTGGCTCTTTGGGCCTCCTCTTTTGCCTCTGTGACAGCCTGTTCAATTTTTTTTCTATCGGTAATATCTTGGGTCACACCCACCAGCCGTGTGGGGTGTCCTTTTTCATTCAAAACAACTTCCCCAACTTCCAGGATAAACCGCTCTTCACCAGACTGGGTAATAACTCTATGTTCTGCTGAGAATGGCTTATCAGGATTTTGCAAACCACTATTGACACCTGCGACAAAAGCAGCATGATCCTCACTGGGAATTGATTTTAGAAAATTGGCAAAGTTGGTTTGAATGCTATTGGGATCTTGTCCTAAAATGTTGAAAATCTCTTCTGACCAGTGCATGCCACCTTGTAAAAGATCCCACTCCCAGTTACCAAGTTGGGCAATTGCCTGGGCTCTGGAGAGACGAGCACCACTGCTTTTCAACGCCTCTTCAAACTTTTTATGTTCACTGATATCCCGGATAATAGCCGTGATGAAAATCTCATCACCTTCACGCCAAGATGATACTGATATCTCTATGGGAAACTCTGAACCATCTTTTTTAAGGCCGTCCATCTCAGTGGATTTTCCCACTAAAACTGAGTCACCTCCTTGAACAAACCTTTTAAAACCTCGGGAGTGATCCAGACGGTAACGTCCCGGCATCAATAAGGTGACCGGTTGGCCTATTAAGGTATCGACATTTTCATAACCAAACATTTTAGCAGCACCGATATTAACCCGGCTTATACGCCCCGAAGGATTTACCGAAACGATTGCATCAGCAGTTGCAGCCGAAGTAGCTAGGGCATTAAAAGTTGATTCTGATTGGCTTATCACACCTTTATTGAAAATTTCACTGCCACCATCAAATATCAGTCCAGAAAAAGATTTTGCTTCACCATTTCCCCCTTTTTCTACCCTACCAATAAAATTGAGATGCTTGGGCCTGCTACCTTTATAAAGAATGGTCAAAGTTGTGATGCCCCCCCTACTCTGGGCCTCACCCCGTAACATTTTATCAAATTGTGTATCTTGGTTTGTTGCAAGAAGGGACTTCCATGCCTCTGCACCCTGCCCCATAGTTGTAATTTTTTCCCCTGACAGCCCCTCAATATCTCCTATGTGATATCCATTGCCAGAGGAAAGATCCCAATAAAAGAGAGCTGCTCCACTATTTCGCAGTGCTAGACTGTTAAGATCATTTAACCTTGAGTGATCATCCTCATTTTTTTTTATTTGCTTTGTATGTTCCAGATCTCTGTCACGCAAAGCTGCAATCTCTAAACCCAGCCTTTTAATCTCCAAAAAAGCAACTATTAACAACAGCAACATATTTACGGTTAATAGCATCCACTCTTTGAAATATGTCAGCGGTATAAGAAGGGTAACAAGAAGATAGGCGAGGAGTTTCACACTCCAATTAAATTTAGAGTGTGTGCAGTGTTCAGGCTGTAGCTCGTCTCCTTTAGACCCATCGGTTTTGGGAGAACTGGAGTACAGTTCCATATCTTATTCGGCCCCCTCTTGGGGTGGTTTATACTCGGATAAAGAGCAGCGGTTGCGTCCACTTTCTTTGGCGTTGTAGAGATTTTTATCAGCCGCCTCTATTAGTTTATCAGGTGAAGAGCTATTTGTAGGATCAATAGTGATGCCACCAACACTCATTGTGACAAACTTTTCAGTTTTGGAGTGAGCATGGGGTATATTCTCACTGACAATGGCAGCACGCATTTTTTCTGACATTTTATGCAGCCCCTCTACCCCGGTGTCAGGAAAAATCGCGGCAAACTCCTCACCCCCATAACGGGCAACAAAATCACCAGATCTCTCTAAACTACCACTTAAGGCCAGTGCCACCTTTTTTAAACATCTGTCACCTTCAGCATGACCATAATTATCATTGTATGGTTTAAAATGGTCCACATCCATAATAACCAAAGACAGTGGGGTTTTTGTCCGTAGATTACGGCGCAACTCCTGTTCTAATCGTTGATCAAAACTGCGACGATTGGGTATTTCAGTCAAACCATCGATGGAGCACAACTGCTCCAACATATCTTTTTGGCGTTTATAATCTAGATGATTGCGAACTCTGGCCTGTACTACAGCACGGCTAAAAGGTTTGGTTATATAGTCAATAGCCCCCATCCCCAAACCTTTTGTTTCATCTTTCACCTCATCCATTGCGGTTATAAAAATCACTGGAATGTTCTTGGTTTCGTTGTCATTTTTAAGAGTTTTACACACCTCATAGCCATCCATCTCAGGCATGATTATATCCAACAAAATAAGATCTGGCTTCTCAGATGAGGCCAACTCCAAAGCTCGTTTGCCACTGGTGGCAAATATTATCTTTGCATCATCAATCAATGCCTGTTGCAATATTTTTATGTTTCCAGTGGCATCATCAACTATCAATACTTTGGACATGCAGTTATTCCCCACCCCCAGCTACCAACACTCTTTGTACTGTCAATAGATACCCAGAACGATTACCTGCATCATCTTGAATATATGATACTCTGGCATTTAGCTTCTCTCCATCGGCATACTCTTCACGATTGATATAGAACAGATGTTCACCAGTTTCGGATACTTTACGCAAACCAGCCTCAAAATGTGCAGGATTCACCCCTTGACCTGCATGGATTTCAATTACAGAACGGCCTATCATATCTGTGCTTTTACAGTTGAATATCCTCTCAGCTGCAGGGTTGAAAAACTGCACTACCATATCTTCATCAAGGGCAATAATACCTAGATGCACCGCATTTTTAAGGATAGAGCTCATAAATGCTCGCTGCTTTTCCAAAGCAGCCTCAACCTGTTTGCGCTGAGTTACATCTAGTACCAACCCCATCATTCTGATTGGCTCACCTTTTTCATTTCTTATCACCTCGCCCTGGGCATTGATTGTACGCTCCTCTCCATCGGGTCGTATGATACGAAAATCCATATTCAATTTTGTATCCGGGTCTAACAGAGATTGATCTATGGCTCGTGAGGCATGGGATAGGGAGTCTGGATGTATGGCATCAAGAAATGTCTGATGGGAGGCATCCACCTCGTTACGGACAAAACCAAAAATACGGTAGAACTCATCAGACCATACAGAGGCATCTGTTGCTATATCCCAATCCCAACTACCAAGACTTGCTATCTCTTGGGCTTTGGCAAGACCATCTTGGACCTGACGAAATTTGGTTTCTGCCCTTTTTCTCTCTGATATATCCCTAACAATACTAAGAATAGTTCCACCACTATCAACCTCATCTATCAGACGAGAGCTAATCTCCACTGGGAACTCTTCACCACTCTTACGCCGCCAGATATGTTCAAATACCACCCGATCTTTTACCTGCAGCTCCTCACGAACTTTTTGGCTCCGCCCCTTATCTTTTTCTCCCTCGATATCTTCCGGTTTTAACTGTAAAAGCTCATGCAGAGAAAAACCCAGCCAGCTAGTTGCTATCTGGTTGGCATCAACAATATGACCTGTTGTGGGGTCCTCCATAAGTATCGCATCGTTTGCTGACTCGAAAAGCTTGCGGTAGCTTTGACGAGAATCATCAAGAGCCTTCTCAGATTTCTCCCTCTCTTCAATTTCACGAGCCAGACGATTTACAGTAGGAGTCCAACGCAGAAGCCCGATACTCAAAAACACCAATCCACCGATATTTCCACCAAACTCTTCAACAATTTTAAGGATGGTATAGAGATCAATCGTATCGAGTATTGTGACTGTTTTAACAACAGGAAGGTTATCTACCATATCAAGAATGGCGGTCATCAACATCAGTAGAAAGCCGATTCTAATTTGCAACCAGCCGGAACGTTCACGATGGATACGTTGCTGCCCAGCTCGCCAGACAATGATATTCAACCCCAAAAGCAAGAGAGCCGAGACACCCTCTCCCAGCATCTTTTTGGCAAAAGAGATTTCGCCAGCTTCCGGTGGAACAGCAGAAGCATATACATAGCTAATAGAAATTATTACAATAGCAACGGTTATCAGGCTTGCCTGTATGAACAAAACAGTTTTATTAGAGGCCGATTCCACCAAATTATCCATGTTTGTCCCTACGTTATTATTATATATATCCACAAGAACACCGACCCATAGTGCATAAATTCATAAATAAAAGCAAAACCTTCATTATAGATCGTAGGGTAAGTTGCATAACTATCTCATTTTCAGAGGTCTAATGAATTAACAATCGTTAAATATTTAATTTCGGAAAAATATTTTACTTCCAGTTTATACTACTGTTTTAACATAACTTTATCATAAAAACAGATCATTTTACTTTTTAAGATGGTTAATTTTTTTCCACTTGGTAACAAACCATATAAAAAGTAACATTTGTAACAAATCCTTAACTTTCAAGGAAATTATCCAAAAAAGCAGAATTGGTATGATTTATGAGAGTAAGAAAAGAGTGTACGTGAAGAATCTATGTAGCAAAACACAATCTACTTTTCGCCAAATTAACTTTAGAAAACAATAGATAGGGAGGTGAAATGAAATACATCAACATGTTGAAACATTATAAATATGGTCTGGCTCCAGCTACCAAGAACAAACCCAAAATGGTTGCGAGTTTCTCATCAATATCCATTCCTGTGAGTGGTTTTATTCAGGGAATAAGCGGTGGAAGAGCCTGTAATTTTTTGGTTGGAAAAGCAGAAACTGATCAAACTGACGAAAGTGAGAATGTTGAAAACAGTCCCCTGGAAAAGATAAAAAACCAGGGTAAAAACCAACGAATAAAAATCAAGTTTGTCTCTGGTTTTATCACTAATTCA
>JADFZS010000061.1 GCA_015232405.1 Magnetococcales bacterium
GTGGAATTGGGGTTGGGTTTGGGGTGGGGGTTGGGTTGGGGGTGGGGGTTGGGGAAGAGGTGGTACTACTGCTAAAGTAGCAATATCAGGGTTTGCCTCTACAACCTGAGCATCCCAAATGTCGGCCTCTGTCTCATCGTCATTATCATATAATGCTTGCTCATCCTCTTTTATGAGCAGAGCCAAATTTCTTGCCCTATTCAATAGTAACTGATCAACTTTATCAGTTAAACTTGTAAGTGTCGGGGATATAGTTTTTTCATGCTCAAGGGATAGAAAATCAACTTTTTTTTGTAACTCATCGACAATTGGAGTTAAAGGAACATCTCCCTCTACTGCTTTTAGGGTTATTCCACCAAGATCATCTCTTAAAGCAAATAGCTTTAGTACATTTTGCTCTAGATTTTCAAATTTAGGGTTGATCTCATCTACTCGCTTTTGCAGTAGAGCTTCAATCTTGCTTTGAGATGGAGAAGAGTTAGATGGCAAAACCACTCTGTTTTGTGAAGATAAATCATTAATCTTCTCTTCCAAAGCTGCCATGGTGGCACTAAATCCAACAAAAAAAGTTGGGTTGGTATCATCAGAAGGGGAAACTAAAACACTGTTTTGCGATGAGACGGTCGATGAGTTGAGGCGCTCTTCAACTAAAACTGCAGATAATGATACAACCGATAAGAAGATTACCCCGGCAACAAGCTGCAACAAAACTATCGGCATTGAACTGTCAGCTACTTTCATCTTGCCTCTTCCTGGAATAATGTAACATTCACCACAGTTGATTATGATACCATATGTGCGAGCAACTCCTCAAACTTACTCTTATCAGATGTGATACGAACAACTATACGTGATTCAAAAACCCGAACAACCTTACTGGAAAAATTATAAGCATCCCCACCATACAGCAACTGTAGTGTACCCTCATTGCCAATTGGCAACATAGATGGATCTGTTGTTGAAAGAAAATCAAGACTGCTTGCGCTGATATCACCAGTCTGCCCTTCAAATCTAGCTCCCCTACTAGACTCATAAACAGCCATGATATTACTTTGCACACGCTCCTCTTGCCGATCCGAACTTTCAAAATCACTATGTGTAACTGGTGTAGAATAGCTATTAACAGCTGGCTGCTCTACCAAATCAGGATCATTCTCATCCCAAACATCCATAATAGCCTGTTCATCATCTGGGTTAAATACAGCTGGAGGAGGAACAGCAGAGCTGTTATCAACAAAATCCTCTTGAGGTGTATAAGAGCTATCCACCTCTGGCTCCTCATCCTCCTGTGGTATAGAATCAGAAGTGTGGTAAACCTCTTGTGGAGCAGATTGTGATGGCTCCAAAACAGCTTCAAAACCATTTTGTGGTGTAGAGTTAAAGCTTAGATTTTCTCCTTCACTCTGATCAAAATCTACAAACGCCATGATGCGATCTTGAAGCTCACTTGCCTGTTGAAAAAGAGTACGCAACGTATTGAGGTTATTTCTTGTATAAGGCTGATTAGACTGTAAAATCGCCTCCATAACCGAGAGGATACTATCACTCTCCTTGGGTGCATTGTCCTGTAGCTCCTTGGCAGCATCAAGATATTGTCTACCACCATTACCCACAGATCCACCGCGAAACTCCCAAGCTCGCATTTTAATTTTCATCAATGATTGATTGACATCAACACATATTGTTCTAATTTGGGTAAGAAGCTGGTTTATCTCCTCTGTGGTGCTAACAATAATAAAAGCACTCTCCATATCTGCGGTTAGCTTATCAACCCTTTTGGTGAAAACAACAGAGTCAGCACCGGTCTTTTCTACCATCTCCTGTAGGTTGGTAATCTCTTCAGCACTCATTATAGATGAGAGACCCAGATAACCATTTGGATCATCAGAAGCAAAAAATGATACTCCCCATAAATCCAAAGCCTCTTTTTCAATTTCATCAAACTGTTGTTGCAGAGCCGGTCCACTCAATATGCTGCTGCTACCTTCATATCCAGGATATCTAACAAGAAAATCAAGGATCGGCTCTAAATATTTCTCCTGTATAGTTGGCAGGGTTTCAAATACAACCTTCTTTAAAACCGGAATGATACTGTAGATAGACTCAACAATTTTCTCTGATTCCAAACTGTTTTCTGAGAAATCCTGGAGCCAGCCTCTTCTTGTATAGCTAAAGCTTGGAATAGGCTCTTTGGTTACAGACTTAAAAAGAGTGTACCAGTACCGTTTTCCCAATGCCAAAGACTTGGAAATAATGTTGATTCCCTTGTCATCTGCCCATCTTGTCAATCTTTTTTGTGCAGGAGAGAGGTCAGTCGGTAGCTCAGAGGTTATAATATTCTTAGCCTTGGCTACATCTCGTAACTCTTGATAAAAAGCGACCCGT
Organism: Magnetococcales bacterium; assembly: GCA_015232405.1. Lineage (GTDB taxonomy): Bacteria > Pseudomonadota > Magnetococcia > Magnetococcales > JADFYX01. The sequence continues at coordinate 2,386 of JADFZS010000061.1, forward strand.
TTTTCATTTAATTGAGCAGAGGTTAAATCATGCCACTCTCTAAATGTCGTGCGTGAAAACGCCTTATCAACCTGAAAGTCTGGGTAGATCAACACTCCCCATAATGGAAAAAAACGCTCAGGCTTAACAAGTACCTTCCTTATCATAGCCAAACGACCGTTTAGACCAGCCATATCCGTAGTACGGCTAAACCTAAACATACCTTGAAACCAATGATCGAAACGTTGATATTTGGTCTTATCGAGATCATCTTTTATCTCAGGGTCGCTATTTTCAAGTAGTCTATAAAAGGCATCGCGCACCAAGGTTTCCCCAGGAACTTGAGGATCTAGAAACACCTCCCTGACCTCACGAATTTCAAAAAATGATTCAGCTTTTTTGAAGAAATCCGCTTCCCATTTTTTAAGCTTGGCAAGACGATCTTTGAAGAAAACCCGGTCCTTTTTACCTCTTCTTGCTGTCATGCGGCTGTATACGATAGGATCACCAAAGTCCATACTAATAGAGAAAAACAGAATGAACGCCAGTAACATACCACCAAGACTTATGCCGTATTGCTGCATAAGAGCAGCTCTTAGCTCTTCAAAGTTCTTATGTTTTGCAACAGGGATCTTTCCCTCTCTCAGCTCATCAATGGCCTCAATTTTGGGAACCTCAACATCTGCTTTGATATGATAGGCACTCAAACCGGAAGTCCCGGATTTATCAACAAGTTGCAGTATTCCCAAATAGGTATTTGTCAACTCACTAAGATCAACTGAGGTCTCTTTATATACCTGCTTGTTATCCTCTAGAGCACCAACAATAATTTGAACTATATCGTTTATTTGATAGTGCTCAAGAGCCAAAACCCTCTTTATCTCATCAAGGGAGTATCCCCCCATGCTCATTAAAATATTTAGTTCGCCAAGATGTTTACGTACCAGATCATCAGTGGCACTTAGGTGAGCCTCATAGCCGGATCTTAATAGCTCCACCTTTTCTGAAAAAGATGAGCTAAAATCGATACCGGAGTTTTTAAGCATTTCATCGATTCTGCTAGCAAACTTATGATCATTAAAGGCAAGCTTTACATCATTGATACCAGCCTCATAACCACCATGAACAATAAAATGTTTAGCCCAATATCGTGGACCTTTACGAGGGTCTCCACTAGAGGCCACACCCTTGACTTCATCTTCAGGAAGGGTACGAAACACCCCTCGTATCTCCCTAGTGGTTTGCTGAAAAGAACCTTGTAAATCAAATAGCGAGTCGGGTTCCGTGGGGTTCATAAAAAACGGGCTACCCAATGCTTTACGAACACGACTGGTAATTATCTGAGATTGTTGGGCTAAATCCTCTTTTTTGGAGATTATGGAGACAATACCATCATAGTTGGTTTTAATGGATACAAATGCCAATATCGTTGCGATTATCATCCAACGTGGGTTACGCAAAAAAGCATCTTTGATGCCCTGCAAAACCAACCCACACTCTACCATGGACTGGAAAATACGGGTTTTATAATCGAGAATAGCCGATGAGAGCACAAGTCCACTGGCAAGGCAGACAATATAACGATTTGACTCACCTGAACTACCAGCAAAAAAGTCCCCGAAAACAGCTGCTACATCAGACATTTGCAACAGATCATTAACACCTCTTGCAGTGGTATATGTTGACCCGACAAACAGCAATAAAGATAGAGGTGTCCGGCAAAAAGCCATCCATTTACCGAATGTTTCTGATAGCTTATCGAAAAAGCTCTTTCTGGCACTACCTGCCCCTTTCCAGATATCCTTCAAACTTCGAGAAACATATATTGATCTGGGTAGTGGCTCTTCTCCCTTGGTGCAATATTGGATGAACCCATTTTTCACCCCATCTAAACTGAGCTTATAAACCTGTTTGGTCAGTTCATAAAAGGGGTTGGCATCCAACATGGATTCGTCACCCGACTCAAGGGCGCTACGAAACTCCTTTAAATATGATGCAAGAAGTTGTTCATCCTCCCCCTGCTCCTCCTTGGACAGAGTGCCACCACGATTTTTTTTCTTTAGAATACGGCGAAATGAATCGACCATCTCCTGGGTTTTTTGCAGCTCTAATTTTGGTATGTTCTGAGATACAAGAGGCTGTAACTCTTCAGCCATTTGTTGAACATCGCTAAATTCATCTCCAGAACCAGCAATAGCATCTATATTCTCGTCATCTGTCTCTATTTCATGGAGTGGTATTGCGGGAGGTGCTGACTGAATTGTTTGAATTACATCAGATAGTTTGGACGGAATTACAGAAATAGGGGTCCCTTCCTCATTACCATCATCAAAGTAAGAGTTTACAAGCCCCCCATAAACAAAAAAAAGGACGTTTGGCTTTTGTTCGTCCTCAGCTATGTCTGTAATATCTGCCATATATGTTGTGATGGTCGATAAATTATTGGAAATTTTTTTGACTCGTCAGTATAACTGGGAAGAAGTGGCTGGTCAATCTTGTAATATATTATTGACAAAAAAGCCATAAACAAGCTTAAACTTTTAGTTTTCTAGCAGTAGAAAACCACTTAAAACCAGCAAGACGAAGCCAGGTAAAAAGGCTTATCCAAAGGGGGGATGATTGGTGGAGGAGAATAAATTAAACAAATAAATTTTATCGTCTTTGAAATCTGAGCTGAAGCACAAAAATATATTTTTACATTTCAACTATTAGCGCAAAGATCTTGCTAGAATCAATGTTACAACATTTTTTTCAGTTTCCAAGACCATAACATTTTTACCCCAAGATCGATAACCGGGTAATCTAGCCTCTACCCAAACTCTACCTGGGCGAATATTGGTAACAAGAACAGGAGCATTACCAACCACACGATCTTTGATAATCACCTCGGCTCCCCGAGGAATAACTTTAACCAATAGCGAGCCATTTTGAGCTTGCTCTAAAGTATCACTCTGCCCAGGGGATACATAACCAACAATCAGAAGCAAAACTATAGAAATCAGTGATATTGTCCGCAACATCTTTGCACCTTATTTAAACAAAAAACCATCAAGGGACAATCTAACGGATTTCTTAAACCATTGCAATCATCTACTTTTTTTACAGTTACTCTTTGGGAATCATGACCAAGCGAAAGCCAAGATTATCGTAACGTACTTCAGGCAAATTGCGGGAACGACGTGTGGAACGCAACATTTTGCCAGACTCAGACCATCCACCACCACGTAGACTACGGGTTACACCTTTTTCTGGCCCTTTTGGATTTTTCATCCCTTTGCTAACAGCATAATAATCTTCACTATACCAATCTTGCACCCATTCACGAACATTTCCTGCCATATCATAAAGGCCAAAATTGTTAGGGCTGTAGCGACCTACATAGTTGGTTCCGGTATCGTTACATATTTTATCATCATCAAACTTTGCACCATTTATCACCTTTCGCTGACACACAGGCTTTTTATCCCCCCATGGATAAAGTCCTCCCTGTCCACCCTGATTGGCATACTCCCACTCTGCCTCTGTTGGCAATCTGTAGGTAATACCACTTTTTTTATTCAATTTTTTGATAAATTTTTGCACATCATGCCAAGAGACTCGCTCAACAGGGTGGTTTTTTCCCCGTCGAAAACGTGATGGATTTTTACCCATCAACTTCATCCACTCTCCTTGGGTAACCTCATATTTTCCGATCCAATAGGAATCAAGACACACCTCATGCTCAGGCTTTTCATCCCGATTGCCCCTGGTATTACCCATGGTAAAACAGCTACCGTGAATTGCGACAAACTTCATGGATGGTAGATACTCTTGTAGCTTGCCTATTCCCATTAAATAATAATTTCTGCCTCCAGAAATTATGAATGCTTCTTTTAATTTTCCACTTTCTAAAAAAGCAAAATATGCCAGATGCTCATCACCAGCACTAAAGAGCTTTCTTGCCATCTCACGATTTACATATATATGACTTGTCGTTGTTTTCAAAACTGACTCGGACCACTTACGTGGAATAAATTTAACCGGAAAACGACCTGATGAGATATCATACTGTTCTTTTAATAAAACCACTTTTCCGGCGGAAAAAATTGGATTTCCGGCCATACGGTTAAATCTTTTTAATCGATCAATGCGATAATGTTTTGATGCTTCAACACGGGCTTCATACTCATTTTTAGTCTCGAATGAATCTTTTACCGGTTTTTCCTCTTTTAAAAAATCAAGAATAGGCCCCTCTTCACCTGACTCTATCACTCCTGCTGGAATTAACATCAATGATTTACTAAGTGTTACTCCTCCAGCAAGAAAAAGGCTGAAATCAAGTTTACGATAGCCATCTTTGCGCAGCTCAAAGCGTCGTAAACCAGAAGAGAGTTCAATTTTAACAGGGGTGCTGCGAGATTTTAGTTTTCCATCTACATATACTATTGCCCCTGGTGGATCAGTTATCAAATCCACCACCCCATTAGCTCCCCATGCGGCAGGAACTGTAATAATGGTTAATAACAATCCCAAAAACAATTTCCCAAATAATTTGTGAAAATTGTGAATTTTATAAGCAACAATATTCAACCTACAACTCCCCAATTATTGAGAAATGGTTTATATGAATTCCTCAATCTTTTTAAAAGCTATAGACGGATTAGAAATTCATCGTAAATTCATATTTACAGCATTTGTTTGCCATTTATTTTCGGTATTTTGCAAATTTTATGCCTTAATTTTGAATGGGGATTTTAGAATATTGGTAAATGAGAATAATGATGATTAACATAAACAATATTATTGTTTTTTAAGTGTTTTTCATATTGTCGAGAAAATCAATAAATAGTCCCACACATTTTTACATTATATTCCTCATTTGAATTTTTATTTAAATCAATTATCGAAACTTATCTTTGATTATAGCTTTACTAAAACATTTTTATGTGTATACTCCGTCGAATAATCACGGTGCTAAGAGCCAATTGGAGGATAACTTGAAGACAAAAATGATAAGCGAGCTTACGGCAGATCAGTCTTTGGTACTTAGTGGCCCGGGTTATGTGAAACTCAATGTCGCCAAATCGGTAACTGTGTCAAAAATTGGCGGAACTGCTGGCATTGGTCAATTAGGCTCCATTAGCGCAGTCAAAGTTGGTGCAACGGTTCCTGCCCTGGGGCCAATTTTTGGTTTTGCGATAATTTCTGCAGGCGCACTGTTGCTTGTTAAACAGTGGATAAAGAAAGTTGACAGCGGTGAGTGTCAATAACTAAATAAAAAGCTTCATTTGTCTGTTACTTAGAAACAGTAAATCATATAATATTCTGATCAACATCCTCAGCAATTATACCTGTACTATCAGGCATGGAAATGCTTGTGCTACTTGAGATGCTCTCAACAGAGTGACTCAGCCCATAAGTTACCATATAGGGAATTTTGTAGCGTTTTTTATGGCCTACCAAAATATCCATAACACCACGCCGTGACTCTTGTTTCCAGACTATCCTATAGGTTACCTCTTTTTGTGGTGCAACAGAAAACTTCAACCTTACCCGTCTTGTAACCTGGCTTCCGATCTTGCTACCAAGACTTTTTGATAAAGTGTCAGCAGCTTTGGTCTCAAAAGCTTTCCAAAATCCGGTCCGAATAGCAGTATCAATCTCCCTGCCACGGTCCACCTCTAAAGATATTGATGCAGAACGGACAAACTCATGTTCGCTGGTAATTGGCTGATTGCCGAATCTGTTATCTAGTGGAACATCTTCTGTTGCCAGTATCAAACTCTCATCCGAGAGAATATACTCTCTTTTTATCTCAATAAATAACGGTTTGTTCATAGCTTTGGAATGGCCTTTCATCAAACGCTCTTCACGTGCATATTGAGCCACCTTGCGGCCAACAAAAACACCGAGCACTGCTGAGACACCTGCTGGAATCAATAGAGGAAGCATACAAACACCTGTATAAAAAAATTGTTCATTAAAATTTACAATTATCTACGTAAAAAAAAAGTAAATACAAAATCAAGTTTTTAATATTTCAAAATGTTAAAGATAAATAATCGTACTCCATAAGAGTTTTTTTTGCAATCCTCAACTTAATGTATTAGTATGCTGAAAATCGATAGAAAAACGACTAGTTAAGAATGGTTATCATTTAGATATCATACTGACTTTTTAGTTAATTTTTTAACTTCATAATAAAAAGATGGGGAGACAATAGAATGGCCGCTGCTGAGGCAATGATATTTAAAATAAACGGGGCAAATCAGATATCCCAACTGGCTGGCCTTAAAGGAAATACCTATACTGTTGGAAAAGTATCTGCTGCGGGAAAGACAGGTCTTTCTAAATGGTTGTTTTTGCATCCTGTCGCTGCTAGTAAAAATGGTTCTGTCGCTCTCAAAATTGAGGGAACCACACAGATATCAAAACTATCTGGACTAGCAGGTAAAACAGTAACTGTTGGCAAAACCCCTGCTACTCTTGGTAGCACTGGTAACTTTCTAGTTCTCAACTCTGGCAAGGGTGCAGCTGCTGCTGCTGCCGGAACAGGAACTGCCGCCGCGGCTAAAGGCTCCTCTGCTTCGCAAATGGTACTGGTCAAAGCTGAAGGCGCTAGGCAGGCGGCGGATAGTGCAGCATTTGCTGGCAAAACCTACACCGTAATGAAACCACCTATGGTTGGTGGCGCAAAAGCAACCAACTGGATGTTTTTAAAACCGGCAGCCGGAGCAGGAGCTGCTGGAGAAAATATTGTCGCCCTTAAAGTACAAGCAGCAGGAACAAAATCGGCCTCCTCAATGATCGGTAAAAGCTTTGTAGTTAGCAAAGCTCCAATGGCAGCAGGTGCTGCTGGACCACAGTGGTTGGCTTTTAAACCTGTCGCTGGAGGCTTGGCATCAAAGGGTGCTGTAGCCACAACTGTTGCAATGCAGGGTGGTAAATGTCCTCTTGTAGCAACACCAGTTGCTTTAAATGGTAAAGGTGCTGTTGGTGCTGGAGCTGCAGCTCAAAATACTTTAGCTCAAACAGGTGCAGCTGCTGCTGGCAAAACCGCAGCTGTAGCCCCAGCCGCAAAAGCTGTTGGCACAGGAACAATTTGGAAAGGTACAGGCTTAAGCCTTGGCTTGGGTCTTGGTCTTGGAGCCTGGGGCCCACTACTACTAGTTGGCGCGGCAGCATTTGGTGTAGGAGTATACGGATATATGAAAAACAACCCTTCAGATGCTGAAGGTGGAGAGATGGCAGATCTAACTCTCGAAGGATAATTTATTCTTCAATACAAATAAAATAGCATAAAAAAACTCCCTCGAGAAATCTGGGGAGTTTTTTTTATGCTTGTTTCGACTTAATCATGCCACACAACTGAACATACCAATGGGCAAAGAAGATCAAAGAGAAGAGAACAATCCCCTTATAGAAATAGCTGGTTTACAAAGGTCGAGTTGCAGGTGGCATCGGTGCATCTATGGGAACTTCTATCACAATATCGTGGCACTTGATGCAACGACCCGATGGAGGGTGGTTCATGGTTGTGTCTGGTAGGATAGGCGGACCTACTTTCATTATATTAGCCGATGCTCTCTCCCAAGCCTTACCAACAGGAGTAATGGGTTGACTGCCAGCAGGTGCTCCACCTCTAATAAGATGACATTTAGTACAAGGCCCCCAATATGCGTGGGGCATTTTTGTTCCAGGAACCAACCTTGGAATCCGCTTAACAACTACCTTTCGTGTTTTTTTGGGTTTTATTATTTTGATAATGGGATCTTTTAAAGCAGGATTTGTAGGTGAAGGCATAGAGCCAAAAACCTGCCCTTGTACTCGACGAGAGACCTTGTCAACATCCAACCAATTGTTTAATAAATTACCAAAACGCTCACGACCAACCAATCCTGCTACCAACACCAGCAGAACTACCATTGCCCCACCAAAAACGCTAAATTTTTTCTTTTTAAAACGCTGATGATTATTCATCGTGACTATCGCAATCTATTGGACCAAAGGGCAAATCCTTCATCATTACGCAGATGACAAGGGCGGTTATCGATTTTAAGTTTTTTGGCATAGATTACCGACGGGCCTATGCTTTTATCAAATTGAAAGCCAGTTCCCGAAAGCTGCATATCGTGCAGCATATTGCAGTTCATATACTCCAGATACCAAGATGGAGCTACTGAAATTTCTCGCTCTCTACCGTCTGCACCTGTCAACCATATATGAATCTGACCATCACGTTGTTGCAATTCGGTTATTTGTTGAATAGTTCCAGAAAAACGTACAACAGGAGCGCGAGAAAAAGGCGTTAAACCCGGTTTTGCAACTGTTTGACGGGGTACTTGTTGGGGTATTGCATTTGCGTTGGGTGCTGTTCTTGCGGCCACAGCAATACCTTGTAGAGGGCTTGCCATACGAGAGGGGGACCCAGCGGGGTTTATACCGATGCTACCTTGCAAAGCTCCGCTCATTCCAGGGGTGCGAGAATGGTCCTCCCACATATCATCAGGCAGTAGAGCAGCTCCTATAATGCCGAAGATAAATATCACGGCGAGAAGTCCAATCCCCTCCTCCAATTTCATGCTAAATCTCCCATCTACTCTTGCCCTGCAATTACTTGAATCTAATTTCAAAAAAGGTCAAATACAATTCCTTTTTACAGGAAGTTCTACCTTTATGGCTACAACCATAAATTATTAAAACTGTTAATGGCTGTGGTTATTTAGTGGAGTACAACTCCAAATTTATAGAGGCCACCAATTTTGTGAACGTTTATGACGGTAATAGGCATAACCACTGGCTACTGCCGCCACTACAATTATTGGTCCCCATGCACCCAATCCAAGACCTAAACCAAGTGAAACACCTTTACCTGACCAGATAGTTCCAGCAGCAGTTGAAGAGCTTTTTGCTGCCAATGCAGAAGCTGCAGCACCAGTTTTTGCTCCACCAGCAGCAGCTGCTTTAGCAGCACCAGGAGCTTTAAAAGAGAGTGAGCCAGGACCAACAATTTTCATACTCTCCCCGGCAACCAAATCAACTTGGATATTAGATACTGGCATTGCTACATCTCCTATATAAATTTATTATTATGTATATTAAGCAGGCTATTTATTATGATTAGATTATCGCATAGCCAAAGGAGTTAAAAAGACCTGAACCGTCCCCACATGGTCCAACTCCTGGGCAATTTTTTGCTTTAGCACTTCAACAATCAAATCACCCTCATAAACCTTCAATGTCTCATCAACCTCAATATTTATTTCAACATGCAGATCCTCACCTGTGGTTCTTGCCCGCATATATGAGATACCCAAAATACCTGCAACTTTACGAGTTGCCCTATAGATCCCTTGCAGATCATCCATCTCGGGGGAAGCATCCATCAAGCCGTCGATGGAGTCGTTTATCAACTCCAGGCCAATACGGATAACCATAATGGAAACACCCAACGCAGCTAGGGAGTCAGCAATGGGAAAACCAAAAACAGCAAATCCAATGCCGATTAAAACCGCAACAGAGGAGTAAGCATCTGAACGGTTATCCCAAGCATTTGCAATAATTGCCGGACTATTGTTCTCTCTACCGACACAGCTTTGATAACGATACATAAATTCATTACATAAAACAGAAACACCAGCACCCAATAGTGCGACAGCTTCTGGTGCTTCATAAGAGCCAGAGGCTATCTTCTTTATTGCCCCTATCATGATAAATATTGCTCCAGTCAGGAGAATCAAACCAACAATAGCTGATGAGATAAACTGGATCTTACCATGTCCGTATGTATGGTCATCGTCAGCAGGTTTACCAGAAATCCGCAAACTTACCATGGTAACAGAGCTGGCAATAACATCGGCTGAGGAGTGAAAAGAGTCAGCAACCAAAGCTGCACTACCACTCAAAGCCCCCAATACCCCTTTGAATATCACAAGAAAGATATTCACAAAAATTGAGTACCATGTCACCTCGGTTTTACAATCTTTACAATGTTCGTATTTCATTGTTTCTCAACTGATTTTTTATCTGAGTTTGACCCATTGGCCCCACTATCTGGTGATTTGCCAACCCCACTGTTTGATGTATCCGGACTATCCTTTGATGGCAACAGACGTTTAAATACATGATTTGAAATATCAGGTCTTTTAAATGCGTCCGCGTTCATCCCCTCTCCAATGCTGAAATAATCATATCTTTCAAATCCTGTCACTCTTGCTAAAACATACCAGGGAAAAGAGGAGATCAGGGTGTTATAAATCCTTACCTCCTCGTTATATTCATCCCTACGCATGGCAATTCGGTTTTCAATCTCCACCAGCTTATCCATTAACTGCTGGTAGGTAACTGAAGAGCGTATCTCAGGATATTGTTCAACAACTGCCAGTAGTTTTGCCATAGCCGGAAGACCGGACATTTTACTCATAATACCAGCAATCATGGGAGATGTAGAGCCACCATCAGTTGCTGTACCAGCAGCACCAACAGCCCCTGCCCCCACAGATCCACCTCCAGGCTGGGAATTAACGGCATTATCACCTTGGGTTATTCCCTGCCCAATATTGGCTCGGACATTTGCTACATGACGAAAAACCTCTTGCTCCAACGCTGATTGATTTAGAGTTAAGTTAATCAAATTTTCAAAAAGATTAACCCGTCTTTGTAGAACATCCTCAACATGTCCATTGGCAGAGAGGACCCGCTCCTCCAAATTAACAAAGCGATTGAAGTTATACAAGGTTGTGACCCCAAAAACAATTATTGAGGCAAAAGAAAGATAAACAATTAGAGATTTTGCCTTAATAGGTGGCATACGAAACCGTTTGGTCTCGAACTCCTCCTTATATAGTTCGCGCATCAACCGTTTCATACGGCGCATACGTTCACTATTTGCTGAGTCAGGCTCCAATTCGTCCAGCTTATATGTATCTTTATCAGTCACTTTTTGCTATAACCCCGGAAAATCCAACAAAAATGTCCATAACTAAATTAAAAATCATGAACATCTCCCTCTTCTAATTCTGCAGCTCGCTTAAAATATTTAATAGCCAAATCTCTTTCCCCAGCTTGCTCCAGACTAAACCCCATAGCTCTATGGGCTTTAATACTATCGGGATTAATTTTCAAACAATGCTCAAATACTTTAAACGCACGATTATACTCTCCCATTTTGTCCAAAGCGAGAGCCAAACGAAAATTTAAGCTAAAACTATCTGGAGAGACTAAAAGCGCCTTATCCAATCTTGATACTGCTTTTTTGTATTTTCCTTGTTTTATATACGCTTGAGACAATATTTCATCTAAATTTGGTAGTATAATACCACTCTTTTCTGCCTTTTCAATATAACTAACACCATCACTCAAACGGTTTATCCTCAGATAACAAACACCTAAACGTCCATAGAACTCTGTACTATCAGGTCGCTCTTTTATAGCCCTCTCATAATAACGTGCAGCCCTTTTATTTTGCCCTGAATTAAAAAAATGGTCCCCCCGGTCTACACAGTATTTATACTTTAGGTTGCCATCCATTGAAGTTAAGGACAGATACCCCTCTATTGCAGAAGAGGAGATCCTGCGAATAAGATCAACTCCAGAATAGAAAAAGAAACCCAACTCTCTGGGATTATCATCATCTTGTGTTTTTCTGGTTGAGCGTAATAAACGCCCGATATCCTTTTTATTGCTTCGGCTTTCTTCAGGAAAAAAATCAAGCTGGGGTGATCTTTCAAGCTGAAGTTCATCTTGATCTTTTCTTGAAATTGGTTGCGTGTCGCTATCTTCTAATTCAATAGATTCACTATTAATATCATGTTTATCGGTTGCTGCTTCCAACATTGCCAGTTTTTGTTTTTGGGCTGAAATTTTTGCTTCTCTATCAACATCCTTGGGAAGATCGGGTGGAGGTAATGAACCCTCTTTTTCAATTTGCTCCTCTTCCATCGCCAGTTTTAGTTTCGACAGTTCAACAAGTTCAAGCTCAGTTAGCTCTTCTGGAATAATATCCGGGTCAACCTCATGCTTAAGGCTAGAATTCTCTACAGTTTGATGAGCTATACTCTTTTTTGCTCCTTTATCATCTTCAACTATCAGCTCTGGATTAGTTTCCACCTTCGGTTCTGGAAACGAAAATCCTAATGACTTGGAGGTTGAATCTTCTTCTGTTACAGACAACAATTCTGGCTCATTTACTGGCAACTCTACTGGCTCTGGTTCAGTTACCTCTTCTGGCTCTGAATATGTTACCTCTACTGGGCTTGATTGGGAAACTTCAACTGGCTCAAGAACTTCAACTGGTTCAGGAGCAACAACTTCGGGTTCAGGAACTTCAACTGGTTCAAGGGCAACAAATACAGGTTCAGGAACTTCAACTGGTTCTGGAGCAACAACTACAGGTTCAAGAACTTCAACTGGATCTGGAGCCACTACTACAGGTTCAGGATCTCGGACTGGATCTGGAGCAACAACTACAGGTTCAGGAACTTCAACTGGTACTGGAGACACAACAACTTGTTCTGGAACTTCAACTGCTTCTGGTGCTTTAAGAGCTTCAACTACTTCTGGAGCCTCATCAACTTGCTTTTGCGTTGTATCCGATTTTTGAACTACTACTGTTTCTGAAGATTCCGCTTTTTTTGCTTCCTCTAAATGCTCTGGTTTTGCAACTGCTACTGGTTCATTAACTTCAACTGGTTTGGGTTTAGAAGTTACAATTGTCTCTTGTTTAGGGCTGATATCTGGTTTGTCTATGGAAACTACAAGTTGGTCTGGCCTTGATGTAATATCTTCCTTTGCTTCGGTTATTTGAACTTTTTTTGGTTTTTTTGTTGTAGCAGGTTTTGACTCTGGGGTTACAACTTGGCTAGGTTCAGCTAAAAATGGTTGGGGTTCTGCTAAAATTGGCTGAGGTGAAGGTGGGACTACTATCTTTACCCTATCTTCAACTCTATTTTTTTTAGAACCTATTGCAATAGCAACTGCAACTTCCCCTATCTCTTCATCTTGTAAAGTTGAATCTTGCGTTTTTATCTCTTTTTGTGATGATGGTGAAAGGGGAATTTCGGGAACATCAGCCAAAGGTTTATCAGTTGCTAATATAAACTTATCCTCCAAACCCACAACGGTATCAATAAAACCTTCTGTTTTTGCTGTAGTTTTGCTCTTTAGAGTATCTGATATCAGGTTTGCAGCACTCTCTTGCTTTGTGCTTTTTGGCTCGGTGGTGGATGCTGGTTGAGTTACTGCTCCAACTTTATCATTGGCATCATTGATATCACAGTAATCACCGCCTTCTCTGGTCTCTAGCCCCGTAACCAAACTGATAAAACCAAGAGTATCAGCTGAAGGCTTTAAAATAACTGGCTGTTTAGCCTCCTTGGGCTTTTTAGCCAGTTGTGTTGGTTTTATTTTGTCTACTTCATTATCATCTAAATTGGGATTTGGCTCATTAGATGATTGTTCAGCTTTTGCTGACTTCTCAAGCTTGGTAGAAGGTTTTTCTTGGTTTGCAAGATCTTGGCTATCAGTTGGAGCTATACCTCCAATAATATTGGCACTTTGTACCTTTCTTAGTGCAGCTAAGTCATCAGCTACTTTTCTTTTTTGTGGGCGTTGGGCTATTTTGTCCTTTATGGCTTTTGCAATCACGGTTTGATCCGCTACCTGCTCACCATCTTGCAAAAAACTCACATCTTTTTTATTAGGATCTGGCTGTATTTCAACAGACTTTTGTATTGACTGTTGTACAACTTTGTCTGAGGCAACCTCTTTGTTAAACTTCTCTTTTTTAAACAGACTTGTGGATTGTGATTCTTCTGTTTTTTTTCTAATGTCAGGTTCAGAAGTTGTTTGTAAATCTACTTTATTCTCTATGCCATAAGAAGCAGAGGTATTTAAATCTGTTTTGTCATCATGTTTAAATATATTTGTTGCAGGGATATTGTGGCTCTGTTTTATTTTAGCACCAGACTCAACCGGGCCTTTTTCTACCATCTGTGATTCACTGCTGCTTACCAATTTTTGACTTTTGGAACTCTCTTTAACAGTAGGAGCAACTAATGGGTTTGAACTGTTTGGTTTTGCAGGTGTGTTAATTGGTTGAGGGGCAGGTTGCTGCCCACCATAGCCTCTCATAACCTTAGCCATGAGTTTGTCGGTCCTGGCTAGGCGATCCATCCACTGTTGTTCTTCAGAAGTTATTTCTGGGTTAGACCCAGGACTCTCCTGATTATCTCTCGCCAATTCAGTTGGTTTGGCAGATTCTGCTGTCATCTCATTATTTTTTTTGGTCTGGTTATCATTCATTTTCAACAGACCTCACACTTGCCCCACCAAACTGACTGGTCTTAACAACGTACCGGACACACTCATTAATATAAATGTGTCCATGACTCACTCTGCTTAAGTTAGCCTCATTTTGAGATCGAGAGAAAAAAAGCAACTCAAAACCGGACCGATATTCATCCATTGGGGTATCTGGTGATTCTGGTCTCTTATTATCACTCAGCACCATATGTTACGACAAATCCTGTTTACCATCTTCCAGGTGGGCTGCCTTTTTGAAATTGATTATAGCATCTTCATGTCTATCCATCTGCTCATAAACAAATCCCATAGATTGATAAACTTTGGCCTCGTTAGGCTTTAATTCTGCAGCTTTTTCAAAAGCTGCCAATGACTGTTCATACTGTTTTAGATTATCCAGGGCCACACCCAAACGATAATTCAAATTAAAATTTTTAGAATCAAAAGAGAGTGCTTTTTGAATGATATCAACAGCTTTATCATATTGTTTAGACTGTAAATAGGCCATACCCAAAATTGAATAGATTTGGGAGCTATTATCACCAGATCCCTCGGCCTTCTCCAACAGAGCTATACCACGTTCGGTATCTTCAACTTTTAGATAACAAAAACCTAAATGGAACAGAGCATCTTTCTGCATAGGGTGCTCTTCTAAAACACTTTCCAAAAGCCCTATTGCCTGATTATAACGACCACGTTTGGTATACTGCACACCTTTATCAAGGTAAAAATGGCTACGCATCCCTTCATCAACGCTAAAAATTGAGTTGAAACCATCAATAGCACTAATGGTAACTTTTTTAATTACCTGACGACTGGCGTGAAAGAAAAAGCTTATCTCGTCTAGGAAATTCATATTTTGCTTCTCAGGACTCATTGTAAGTCACCTCAGTTAATAATTTTATGGCAAACATGACACGGGCCACGATCTTGATGTGGCATAGGTGCATTGGCACTTATTGGTGGTGGTGGTAATATTATTCCATCTGGGTCTGGCATCATAGGTTGCCCTGTCTGTGCTATCCTATGGCAACTAGAACAAGGTCCACGATAGGGGTGAGGTCGCATCGCACCCGGCAATACCATGGGTGCTGTCTCAACCTGTGCAAACCCCAGGTTATCCCCAGGAGGAACCCGTAAGGTAAATCTCTTCCACTCCTCCCTACGATAAGCAGTTAAAGTTGCTGAATTTCTGGCTTGTAACCGTTTGGTCTCACGCACCATATCTTCAATTGATAATACCGGACGACTGTTTATTGCCACCAACACATCACCAGCCATCAACCCCGATTCTGCTGCGTAGAGAGTTACCTCATCAACCAGCAGCCCATTTAATCTTCTCGGTAATTTTAATTTTTTCTTAAGCTCAGTTGACAGAGGTAGCACCTCCATACCCTGCCAATGACCTTCTGATAATTGAATTGCAGGGTCAACATAGCCCATAACAGTAGGAGTTGGGGCAGGATTAACGGCTACCATCGCAACAGGAACAGCCCCCAGACCCGGCTGTGCAGTTACTTGGGAAGTGGGTTGAGGTTTAGGCAGGTTGGAGTAGTCAGGACCTGAGAATAAACCGTAACAAAAAAACAGGAACAACGCCACTAAGCCCAATGCTACTATGCCAGTACCGCTTAGTCTCATATCAAGACCATCCTAATTGCAACAGCAAACATCAAAACTGCATATAACCAACGTAAGATTTTTATTGATACCACAGTTGTCAACCAAGCTCCTAGTCGTCCACCAAAATATGCCCCTGGAATCAAAATCAGAGCCATGGTAAGTGGGGTCTCCAAAGAGAAACTGCCGGACTGTACACCGTGAATCAAAGCAACTATTGAACCAACAATTGAGGCAAAAAATACTAAAACAGCACTGTTGGCTATGGCACTTCTTAAAGGAACATGTGCTATATATCTCTGTAATGGAACCTCAACAACACCGCCAGTGATACCCAATATACCACTAATGATACCCATTGGCAGACCTAAAATTCCATCTTTAACCAATCCAGTTGGTGGTTTATTCCGTTCTTCGGACCCAGCTCTATCTCCACTGCCAAAATAGTACTGCAACCAGCTCAAACCTTCACCATTTTTGTTCTGCTCTGAAAGCTCCACCAACATTTTAAGCCCTAACAAAAAGGCAAACGCTCCCAGAAGATAGTGGATAACAGTGGCGTTTAAATTATTACCGATAAAATACCCCAATAACACACCAACCATAGCCCACGGAACCATGGGTCGAACGGTCTCCCAGGTAAACAGACCATCACTGCGATATCGTAATGCTGCTGCACCATACATAAAGACATTGGTGATATATGCTACCGGACGCACCAATAACAGACCATACTCAAACACTGTCATCAAACCGATGACCTTGATGATACCTCCACCCATGGTCATCATGCCGCCACTAACACCTGAGATGAAGCCCAAGAAAACAAGACCTAAAAATGTTCTCAATGGATAACCAAGAATACGTGTAACTTCTACGTGAGCAGTATTTTTATCTGGAATCAATCCTGCCAGCGATCCATTGTTTGCTGGAGGAGACTGTAAACCCAAATTCAGGTGAAGAAGAGATTTTGCTCTGTCCCACCAATCATCTGATGGACGAGGTGAACGACCGAGAACCTTTTCCGGGGTCGGCAATAATGCTCCTGGTGCTGCCACGGGTATGGCTTGAGCATTATTGCCTCCGGGAAAAAAAGCGGGCTGACCTGCACCTCCCTGAACAGCCACTTTTTTCGCTGCTGGTAGAGGAGCTGGAAAATTAACTACATCTTGAAAGTCGGCATAAAGAACATGAACCGGAATTGCAAACCCCATCATACCGCCCATTGGTCCTTGAACTGCCAGGTTGATACCCAATAAACGGCCTTGATCATTAACTAGAGGTCCACCACCCTGTATCCAGGTGTAAACTGCACTTGTTGGAATTAAACTGTCCAGTGTTTTGCCAGCAATAGTTACCGAAGTTGGTGATGGCAGTCCATCAACTGCGCCATCACGACGAACCGACTGCATACCGTCAACATCGCCCCAGGCTATAACAGGATCTCCTGGTTTGAGGCTGCGAGAATCTCCTGGAATTAGATGGGGAAACAGATCCCGGGAAACTAATTTCAACACGGCAAGATCATGTTCTGATACTGCTTTGAGAAGTTTTGCAGAATATTGCCTGGGACCACTTGGAGTCTGTACCCGAACTAAAATCTCTCTTAGACCATCCAGTAGATGATGGGATGTGGCTATGTGACCCTGGGCAGTGATAAGAACACCTGACCCGCGGGAGACAAAACTTCCCTTGCCACCATTTGTACCATCCTCTATTCCAGCTATATTAACCAGAGAGGCGCGGACAATGGTGTCCATGGGACTTCCTCCTCCAGCCACAACTGGTAGGACAGAGGGCAGCAGAGATTTAGTCAAATCAACTTTGCTAACTCCCTGTAACTCACTCTTATGATCCCTTAATAGATGAAACCCCCAAGCAAAAGTAGATAAAATAGCAAGAACCAACACTACGGATGGAAACTTCCACTTCTGCCGACAAAAAGGTACGTTTAATTTTTTACGTTTATAATTTGCCATATCACGGACTGATCAAAATAATGTATAGAGAAGATATCCCTAAAAATAGCCCCATTATGGGCCGACCCCAACGGTTATACTCACGAAAATCCAATCTTCTTTTTTGAGGAATATTTCTCAACACCTCAGGGTTCTGCTTAATATGTTCATCCATCTGACTAGCTGCAATAGAGCCAGCCGTTGCCCCGGTTAAACTTGCCGAAGAGCCTGCCAAAACACCTAGTGACAATGCCCACCAAACTGCATCTCCGGGGATAAAACCACTCAACTCATCTGCTACTGGAATAAAAAAAGCCGTAGCAGGGCCAGCGTTCATGAAGGGTGTAGCCAGACCTGCAATCCATAACAGGGCAAGAAGTTCAAAAAGAGGCTTGCCACCACTCACCCGGTTAATAAGCCAGGAGACACTATCAAGTACCCCTGCTGCTTGCAGACCACCAACCATTACAAAAAGCCCAATAAAAAATAGTATATCCCCTCCACCAGTTACTACAAAAAGCTCCTTTGGTTGAAATCCAGCCACTGTCAAGAGTAACAACCCAGCTATAAGAGCAATAAAAGCCGGGGAAAATTCAATAAGCTCTGCCAGAAAAAAACCACCCAAAGTTAAAAATAGAGAGACAGTACCGATACGAAGCAGTTTACGATTTACCCTGATTTCTGCCAGCAAACCAGAACCGGAAAATCCATCGATAGTTCTACCACCACCATCTTTATCTACACCTGACTTTGCAAAAATCTCCCTTCGCTTACTCTGAAAAAATAGCAGGGTTACTGCTAGAAGAATCAGAGTTGGTACCATCATACCACCAATGAAATCAAAAAAATGTAATCCCCCAGCAGCTGAAATAATCATGTTGGGAAAATCACCGATCATTGTTGATGCTCCACCAAGGTTGGAGGCAACAATCTGGGCTATAACTACCGGAACAGGGTTGATTTCAGCCCTCATGCAAAGATTCAATGTGACTGGCAAAATTACCACCATGGTGGCAAGATTATTCACAAACAGAGAGAAAAAGTAGGTTATTAGAGAAAACAGAACCAGAATAAGCCAGCCATCTCCCCGTGAATATAGAGCCACCCTCTCGGCCAAAACTTGAAAATATCCAGATTTCGCCAAGGTAGATGATATGAGTGTCAAACTAAAAATAAGTGCCAGTGTTTCAAAATAAATCGATTGCCAAACCATTTCCAAAGTATAAAAATCCAACACGATACCCAACAAAACAAACAGAGTACCACCAGCTACAACCACCATACGTCGGTCATATTTTCCAACAAACATAAGGAAAAATACTGCGCTAAACAGCAGAACCGCCAATGAAGGGATCAGCATTAAACCAAACCCTTATCTGGTTCCTCTTCCTCTTCACTGCCTGATAACTGTAAAATTTCCTGTTTAAGTTCAACCATCTCCGGTACAGAACCCGGAAGAGCATGAAAATGGACACCAATATCCCCCACATGGGGAATATTTGTCGCCAACTGCTCCTCAACCCTTCGACTTATAACCTTGGCAGAACCAACAGATAGCTCAGGGTTAACACTAACAGTCATGTCAATCCATAGCTCCTGACCAACAAGTCGGGTACGAACCTGCTCTACAGACTCCACACCGGAACATTCCGCAGCAACTTTTTTGATTTTGATAACTGTCTCTTTTGGTGCTGATGTATCCATCAAACCTTTAAAGGCATTCCAAAATACTTCACTTCCCAGATAGATGAGATGTAACGCCTCACCCAAAGCAACCACAGTATCCAACCATGGCATTCCCAAATAGTGAGAGCCGATAATACCCAGAGCCACAGCAACAGAGGAGAGACTGTCAGCAAAATGGTGGGTAGAAAGAATACCAACAACCGGACTGTTGATCTCAACTGAGACACATTTGGTATATTTATACATAAACAGGTTGACTGCTACCGATAAAAGCGCAGTCCAAAGAGCAATTAGATGAGGTGCTGTATGCACACCCTCTAATAGAGTCTCCGCTGAGAAGAAGAACAGAATACCTGTTAGTATCAAAAGGACAAGGCTGACTACCAGAGCTAGAATGAATTCAATTTTTCCGTGACCAAAAGGGTGCTCCTGGTCAATGGGCTGTTTTGAAATTTTTAGTCCAACTATGATAATAAGGGAGGTGATAACATCTTTAGCTGAATATAAAGAGTCGGCAACCAATGCGTGAGAGCCAGAGATAACCCCCACAAATAATTTTAAAGTTGACAGTGCTAGATTAGCCATCAAGCCAATCCAGCCTACTGTCTCATTACAGACGACGCACTGAGAATACCTCATAATTAAAAACTGGAATCCAACGGCTAAGGTTAATAGTAGGCTATGTGAAACTAATGTTAAGAAGAAAACGTTAAATCAATATTGGTAAACTGCTAGAAAAAAACATTTGAGATAATCTGTTGTGATTAATTGTTACTCAAATAAATCCCACCAACAGCATACCTAAGCCAAAGTTTTAATAGTCAAATTCATCGTCACTTTTTTTATCGCTACCTCTAACGATAATAGTGAAAATTGCCAATGCAAACCCACAAACAAAGGCACCAGCAATAGCCAAAATCATCGGCATATCAACTGGCTCGCCAAAGACAAAACGTACCTCTACCTCATGCATATTTTGGGAGGCAAAAATCAGCAAAAAGATAGCGAAAATCAGGGAAATAACGAGTCTAACCACTCCTAATCACCTATACTATCCACGTTTTCAAACTCCAAAAAAATCAATAAGGTAAAATTAAAGCTTTGTAGCCAAATTGCCAACTACGGGTAACTTCCATGCTCTACCCAAAAGAACAGAAAGAAGACCAACAACTGACAAAATAAAACAGATTAAACTTGAGGTTTGGAAAAATAATTTGCCAATAACTGGAATTGCCAAACTAAAAACTGCCAGCACCTCCCAAATCCACAAAATCAATCCCTGACGGGCATGAAAACCGACATAAGGATCACGACCATCCACAACCAATGGGACCAATGCCAAAATACCCAAATAACTCATGGCTGCCATTATTTGCGAACCAACACCAGTCTCTCTTCTTAACGTATCTGGGGATTCCATTCAACTCTCCTTAACTTTATGTTTATCTTTTTATATTTATAAAATCTGCTTAACTACTCACCAATTACATCACCAACCTGGGTCCAATAGTCTGGTGGCAACTCAGAAGCCAACTTTAATGCTCCGGCAGCACCAGCATAGTCTGGATCATCCACACGAATTATGTTCACCTCACCATGACCACTCAGATGATCCAATATAGCACGGCGCAGACCAACAATCTGTCCACCACCTCCAGCCAAAATAATGTGCTGTAAAGCCTCTTCCTGATCTTCTGGATCAAAAACTGTAATCAGCTGTTCAACATTTTCCAGAATATCTGGCAATATAGTTTCACAGGCAAACTGTACCTCTTGGGTGACATCAAAAGCCTTCGGTCTACCACCAGCACGCAGGTTGACAACAACCTCTGACTCAGGAGAACCGACAAAGCCGTGTTGCTCTTTGATTTTTTTAGCAACTATAGGTGTAATCTGTACCTCTGGATAGGACTCGGCAATGGCATCGGTAAGGATATCATCAATATGATTGCCAGCTTTAAGCAGGGTAACCTGATCTTCTGGAGAGGGAACTGTACCTTTCATTGCGCAGATATCAATGGTACCAGCACCGATATCTATGATGATTGTGTTGGTCAAACAGTTAAGACCATAGGCAACCATGAACGGCTCAGAGACAACCATGGAGAGATCCATCAGTTCATCGGCTATTTTCAAAAGCTGGTTTTTATTGGTAACTGAAGCCCTTGCTGGTACACCTATGATGCCACAAATCCGTCCTCTATCACCCTTATCAACTTGAGAAATCGCATACTCCAACAACTCTCGTGCAGCTTGGGTATCTCTTTCACTGGACTCTTTCAACACCCCATCTTCAAGAGGGTAGTGAAGGTTCATATAAGATCTTTTTTCCAGAGCTTCTGCACCAACCACCTTGGTATCGTTGAGTAAACGGACCCCAATAATATCTTTTGGATAACCCACCACTGAACGAATCAAAGCGTTATTGCCACTATTAGACATAATAGCAGTTTGTGATGTACCTAGATCGATACCTAAAAATAGTGGTTTGTCGCTGTGTTTAACAATTGACATTATAACTCCTCACCACGGTAGATAGTTTAACCATAATAAAAATGATAGCAAATTCAGGTTATTTATGCCTTGCTGGTTGACTTATCATCCAGTAATACAGGCTCCTTGGATGCATCATCTTTTGAGTTACCCTTAATGACATCGCTTACGTTATCGGCAATACATACCGCTGTACCACCAAGGCAACCAAATGTACCAACAACAATATCAACACCGCCCTGAACAATTTTACCTAAACCACCCACAACAGATTTTGCTCCATCTGGAACTTTACCTGCAATTTTGCCCATAACCCTCTCACGTCTGCTTTTTGCACTCTCTTTACTCTTCTTCGACTTGCTGGATGAGGATTTTTTACCCCCTCCAGTTATTTTATCAATACCACTGCCAACTGCATCTTGGGTCTTTTTACTACCAGCAACAATAGTACCTACCATATCTCCCAAAGCCGATACAATTCCACCACTCAAGGATTCAACCTCAATCTGTTTATAGGCGACTTGCAGAGACTTGTCTGCTGCTGTTGGAGTGCTCTTACTCTTCTTGCTGATTTTACGTGGTGTTTTTTTAGCAGCTGTCTTGGCTTTTTTCGCTGCTGTAACAGAAGTTGATGCTGCTGCTTGAGCTTTTTTAGCAGCAGCAGTTGAGGTTGCTTTTTTTGTTCTTGTGGTTTTTGTCCCTTTTTTCAAAGCTGGATGTACATCATTCCACTTGTCAGTACCAGCGGCTTTAGCTGGACTCTTTTTGGTAGCTGTTTTTTTAACTGCAGCAGTTTTTTTGGCTGCTGTAGCTTTTTTGGTTGTAGCTGGTTTTTTGGTAGTAGCAGCTCTTTTGGCAGCAGCAGGCTTTTTAGCAGCAGTGGATGCAGTGGCTTTGCGTGCCGCTGTAGTTTTTGCAGCGGTTGCCGTTTTTTTAACGGCAGATTTCCTCTGACCTGTTGTTGCTGTTTTGGCCTTGGTTACTGCAGCATCATCTTTAGTGGTCTCAGCCATCTCTTAAACCCCCATCCAATAATATTTGTAATTCATGAATTATACGAGCCTTAGTGCCCTTGTAAATTTATTGTAAAACCGTAAACATGCGCTGACCTCTGCGCTCGACTTCCATTAAAACTCCTGACCTTCCGGTTGCAGCTTTTATCGCCTTATCTAGCCCCCCAGCAGTTGCTACAGGCTTGTTGTCAATTGCTAGAATAACGTCACCACGCTTTATCCCTGCCAGCTGTGCTGAAGAACCAACATCAACATCTGCAACCAATGCACCAGCACTTCTTTTTGCTAAACGCCCTGGTTGAGTAGGTACAGTTTTGGCTTTAACAGGGCTCATCTCCATACCCATCCACTCAAACTCTGTAACAACCGGTCCGGCTACACCAGCTCTTTTTTGGGGTCTGTTAGCACCGCCAGCCTGTCCCTGCACAAAAGGTTGGGACTGCATATTTTGCATATTGAAATTTTGCTGATTGTCAGGCCCAGCAAAATTTTGCTGTGGTTGTGGCTGGACCATTGCAATAGGTTGAGCTCCTGCACCCTGTGTTATGAGTGTTAGATCTTGACGATCACCATCTCTTACGATGGACACCCGGACACTTTCACCACCAGTAAAACCGCCCATGATATTATCAAAATGCTCTATGGAGACTACACGCTGACCATCAATTTTAAAAATTATGTCATCCAGCTGCAAACCTGCCTGATTAAATGGTGTACCCTGTTCAACAGAAGCTACCAACACCCCACCAGGAACTGGAGATTGTAGTTTTTTTGCAGCTTGTTGATCCAGAGGTTGCAAGATAGCCCCCATGCGATTTAAAGCACCAGTAGTGTTAGCTGCAGGTAGACCTATTGCTCCTCCTGGTGAAAATCCAAACTGGCTAAAAGCTTCTCTACCCCTATGGCCTTTTGGTCCCATACCAAAATTGACTGCTTGTGGTCCCGGCAGGATGTCATGACAGGATTCACACGGCCCCCTATCCCCATGAGGCAGAGGAGCATCTGCAGTAATGGGAGGAGCATTTTTTGCAGCAACATTCATAATTGGTTGGTTGCCAGGAATGATCTCATGGCAATTGATACACGGCCCCCTATCTTCATGTAGCATAACAGCATCGGCAGTGATTGGTGGAGCTTTTCTTGCTGCCACGGGCACTGCAGCCATCTGTTGGCCTAAAAGATCTGGCGTAATTTGTGGCAGACGAATTATCTCTTCCATGAAATCTTTTGCCAGATTTATGGGAACAGCAAAACCTACACCAGCAAAAGCACTTGTTGTTGTGTAGATAGCAGTATTGACAGCTATAACGTTGCCATCATTATCCACCAGAGGGCCACCAGAGTTTCCTCTATTGATAGCTGCATCGGTCTGTAGCAACCTTTTGTGGATTGTACCACCGATGTTTACCACCTTATCTTTACCAGAAACAATACCCTTGCTGACAGTCTGATCAAGCCCAAAGGGGCTGCCAATGGCGATTACAGAATCACCTACCTGTATCTTTTCACTGTTGCCTAGAGCAGCAGGTGTCAACGGTCTGATGGGGGTTATTTTCAATAATGCCAGATCTTTCATCTCATCACGCCCAACAACATCGGCATGATAACGCTTGGTTCCCATGGAATTAAAAACTGTTACGTTGATATGTCTGGCATTTTCGATAACGTGATAATTAGTAAGTACATACCCCTCTTTTGTAATTATAATACCTGAGCCGATACTCTCCTGGGCGATGCCACTAAATGGTCTGGCAAATTTTAGCCCGGGCTGCTGCTGTTTTTTGGGAATAATAGGCTCCGCATTTTTTGCGGTGGTTGCACTAACATTTACCACACTTGGCATCATAGAGCGGGCAACAGCTGCAAATGGGTTGCCACCACCAGCAACCTGAGCTGCCACTGGCTGAGCTGGAAGTGTGGGAGTTTTGGTATTTATACGAGCTTGATTTAACGGAGCAGGAGCAGGTGTAGCACTGTTTGGCCTAACTACATTGGTTGGTGCTGTGCCTCTGTTGGTTGTAGCTATGTTGCTGCCATTCCGCTTGGAGCTTCTCTTACCTTGGTCATAATATTCCACATACCAATAACTACCGATCATAACCAGAACAGCAGTTACACCGACTAAATAGAGATATTTGTGATAAATCTTGCCACAGTAATCAGTTTTGGACATTACGAAACCTTATTTTTCCAATGAGATAGCATCATCCTTGAACTCTCCAGACCCATTGTAATCTGCTCCATCATCATGCTCTTTATCTCGCATTTTAGTTACTCCTGCGCCAAGAGCCACCAACCCAAGAAGTATCAATGCTATAGGAACAATGCCTCGAAGAATCTCAACTATGGACCACCACCATACAGAAACGCCCCACAAACCAAGCGCAAGCGCCACCAACCCAAATATTATGTTGGCCATTTTTGAATCCTCTTAAAAATCAAATTTTTCATATCAAACTTTAAAGACCCGTCAACCTTAAACATTAACGCACATAAAAAAACTAGTATAGCTGCATAGGTATACACCATTGTAGTGCTAGTTCGAAAAGAAAAACTTCCTACAAATTCATTTTTTTTATCGACACTGTTTTGCTCTATAATTCAATAACCTTATTCCTGATAGTTTCCCTTAACACTTTAAGCCCATATAACATTATGATAAAGTTGGCAATTCCCGTAAAAATAAAGGGTGATGTCGGGCTTATCCAATCAAAAAGAAAACCACCTATTTGGAGAAAAAATATTATCCCTATACACCCTACCGTATTGAAAGCTCCCATAACAGAGCCGCGAATTTTATCAGGTGCGATATCAAGGGCCAATGTTTGGGGGGCCAAAAGACATCCGGCTTGCCCCATACCAACCAATACAGCTGGTAACATTATCCACCAACTCATGGGGTTGTTTATAAGTCCAATTGCTGTAAATCCCATACCAGATAACATAAGACCTGCCACCAAGGAAGAGACCCTGCCAAAGCGAGTGATAGCCCAACCCCACATGGGAATGGTAACAAGCACAACAAGACCGATAAAACCTATTACCACCCCTGCCCGTCCGGCAGCCTGAGCATGGCTGACAGTAGGTAGCAGGTCAGAATAATAGATAAACCAAGTCATTAAAAACAGACCAACGATAACCATATCATTGCGGCTGGAAAAAGCAGCCAAAAAACTCAAGCGCAACCTTTTTTCTTTTTTCAAAAGATTTTTAACATCAGCAAAAGGAAATTTCTCCCCTTCTAGCTTGGGGGCAATCTCCAGCAAAAAATCTCTTGAAAGCCATGCTCCAGCAAAAGCAACAACAACTGGCAACAACATAACTGTTGTCAACCCGGCATGTTTAGGAAGCTGCATCAAAACCGCGTAGACCAGGGTTGCTCCAAAGGCCATCATAAAACCCACTTTGGCCAGAAGCTTGGGGCGGTTTTCCTTATTGGTATAGTCACCAGTTAAAGTTGCAACCTGGGGCCACACAGCTGTTGTACCAATTGACATGATTGAGCGAGCAACATAAAAAATTGCCAGTCCATTTAAACCAACCATGGCTGCAATCTCTTTGCTAAACGGGGTAAGCAGTGCAGTAACACCAGCGAGAATAAATCCATAAACCATTATTGGTGTACGACCAAAACGGTCAGAGAGATAACCCAAATAACCAACAAACAACAGATCAACAATCTCTGTGATTACCTGAATATTGGCATTAACAAATCCTGCATTATCCCTAGCCAACCCCAAACTTTTAAGAAACAGGGGCTGAATAGCTAAAACAAGCGTCATGAATATCATTGATAAGGCAACGACTAGAAACAGGGTATTCCGGTGTCGCTCTTCAACTTTGGCGAGAGACATTTTTGTTAATTACTCCACAAACAATATAAAATTACTTTTTACCAGCGATACATCTTATCGGTAAACATATATGAAACACAAATTCTTTTCTAGATTATGTATATCAAGCTTGAAAGATCGCTTAATTATTGAAGAAAATATAGTAGATTTGCAATTATATTTAAGATAATTTCATTAATAGATCGCACTATTAATGATAATCATTCTTATTCACTGAAATTATTTTAAAAATTCCTTATTTAATCTTGCACTACGGAGCCTTAATGGTGTATCAATAGCAGCAATCAAACTTACCTTAGAATTTAAGTTGGCAAGGTTTAAAGAGGCAACCTCAAGGGGAAGATTGCTAATTATCATCGCCAGCAAATGATGAGAAGCTTGGTTTGTTTAAACTTATTTAATAAACTTGATTATTAGGGGATAACAAATGGCTGTTGCTACCAATCCGCAGATAATGGGGATGCCACAAGGGGCAATTATTCAAGAGGCTGAATGGCAAGCACCTAAAGCGGCCAAGGCTGCTGGAGGTAAAGGAGCTGCTGCCAAGGGGGCTGCTGCCAAGGGGACGGCTGCAAATGGAGCCGCCGCCAAGGGGGCCGCTGCCAAAGGTGCGGCAGCTAAAGGGGGTGCTGCGAACGGGATGATCATGCAGGGAGAGTGGGAACTTCCCGAAGTCGCCAAAGCTGCTAAAGCAAATGGTGCTGCAAAGGGAGCAGCTGCTAAAGGAGCCGCCGTTAAGGGAGCTGCTGCCAAGGGGGCCGCTGCCAAAGGTGCTGCTGTTGGAGCAAAAGCTGGTGCAACTACTGGACAGGCTGCCATGGCAACCAAAGCCGCAACAGGAACAGCAGCAACCACAGGTACTGCAAAAGCTGCAGCAACTGGAACAATATGGTCTGGAACAGGACCAAGCCTGGGCTTGGGTCTTGGTCTAGGTGCTTGGGGTCCAGTTCTTTTAGCTGGTGCTGTAGCTGCTGTTGGAGTAGGTATTTATAGCTACATGAAAAATCGTGAAGGCTTGTCTGGTGAACTGGACGAAGCAATTAGCTAGCGTTTTATAAGGAATAGTAAGAATCATGAATTTACCAAACACATCATGGATGCTCAAAAGCAGCCATAGCACTCGATCTAAAGTACTCTCACTGTTTAGTTATCTTGGAGTACTCTGTCTTGTACCGCTAATTTTTAATAAAGATGATGAGTATGTTCACTTTCATGCTCGCCAGGGGTTGGTCCTATGGATCTGGGGTGTACTTGCCATTTTCGGCCTGCATATTCCTGTAATAGGAGCTTTCTTCTTTAGCTTCTCGGTTCTGGCAATTGCACTTTTTGCTATTATTGGCATTATCTCAGTCCTGCTTACCAGAGCTTGGCGACTACCAGTTGTTGGAATGGTAGCTGGCAAATTATAAAAAAGTTGTTTTATAAATTTTTAACATGGAGAAAAAAGGCCAACAGCTTTTTTTCTCCATGTTAACTGTGTAGTCCCTTAAGGTCACAAAATTTGTGGCCTTTTTTTTGCTTTATCCACTTTCAACCTACTTTTACGTTTACAACCGTATGTGGAATTATACATTTATCACTAAATGAGACACATTACCGTTTAATCAGTTACAACAACAAGTCCAACAATAAATTAGAGATGAGATATTATGGATGCTGTAACCGCAGAACTAAAAAGAGATTTTAAAGATAATCCCAAAGCAAAACTGCCACAATCTACAGAGCAGAACCCCAGGCAGGTTTCCAGAAAGAAAACCCAACAACGAAGTAAAATACGTCGTAAAGGACGTGAAGTTGTTAAAGCTGGTATGGCGGGATCTTTAGCTGTAACGATGTTGACTGGGTTGAAAATTTTACGCCCCATGCGCATTCATCCTGTTGCAAGTTGGCTTTTTGTCGGTCTGACACTGGCCCACATGCTACTGTATGAAGCTCCCAGCAAAAAATAGACAGTTATTATCATCTGTCTGGTTAAACCTGGAAAATAAAGTTAAAAAGTGTCATAAGCAATAACCCTAGAAACAGCAGTTGTCAGCACGCACCTGACGCAACCTATTGATTCATCTTGCATAACAGATCAAAGTCTCATCA
>JADFZS010000062.1 GCA_015232405.1 Magnetococcales bacterium
CTGCGTTCCTCTATTACCTTACTTGCCAAATTGATGCTGCAAGACCCCCTGGAAAAAACCGCCAAGACCCTAACAAAAGCGATGGTGGATGAGGTCTGGGCCGAAGCAAAAAAAGTTGTTGATGGGGTGGTGACCGAGGTTAAAAATGCCCCCTGGCCTGAGTGGTCTGCCCCCCCAATTTCAACAACACCAATAGATAAAGAGCCAGAAATTGATGATCCTGGGTCACTAACCATACTGCAAGAGTTAAGCGGCAAAAGTATGTTGGCGCATCTTAAAAATGCCCTTAACCAAGTAGTGGGAGAAAATAGCGATTTAATGCTGTTTGGTGAAGATATTGTTGACCCTTATGGTGGTGCGTTTAAAGCAACCGATGGCCTGTCTAGCAATTTTCCTGAGCAAATAAAGGCGATGCCCATAAGCGAAGCTGCCATAATTGGCATTGGCGGTGGTCTGGCTTTAGGTGGTAAAAAATCTATTGTAGAGATTATGTTTGGTGATTTTTTAGGGCTGGGTATGGATCAGCTATTAAATCATGCAGCCCGTTTTCGTGGCATGTATAACGGACAGGTTACAGTACCATTGGTGGTGCGAACTCCCATGGGTGGTGGGCGAGGCTATGGCCCCACCCATTCACAAACCTTGGATAAACATTTTCTCGGTATACCGGGGCTGACTGTTCTTGCACCATCTCCCTTACACCCATTAACCCCCATGTTACAAGGGGCGGTACAGGGGAGTGAACCAACTCTCTGGCTGGAAAACAAGCTGGCTTACAGTTTTCGCAGCCAGTGCGATGGGGAGTCTGCCATAGTGGGTGATTTTTATGTCTATTATGCTGGCGATCCAGCAAGACCATGGGTTGTGCTATCCCATACCGGTTTTGCCGAAGATGGTGCAACCATTATCACCTATGGTGGTATGTTGGGTGTGGCAATGGAGGCGGCAGATCGGCTTTTATTGGACCATGAGATACCCACCCGGCTACTGTTGCCAGGATGTCTATACCCTTTTGATGGTGCTGGTTGCAGCACTCTACTTGCCGAAGATGGGCCGTTGCTACTGCTGGAGGAGGGGGCGACACCGTTTGGTTTTGCTGCCGAGGTTATAGCAACACTAACCCAAGCCGGAGCATTAAAAGAGCGTGAGGTGGGGCGTGTCGGTATGGAGGGGGCGGCAATTCCGGCAAGTAAGGTAATAGAGGAACGCAGTTTGCCTGGAGCCGATGCTGTGGTAGAGTGTATGTTGAAATTAAGGGGAGACATATGACCACGACCGCCATCACAGTACCACAGATAAATGTAAACGAGACCGCCGTTTTTGTCGTTGAATGGCTTGTTGCTGCTGGAAACAAGGTAAATGTTGGTGATCCTGTTGTTGCTGTTGAAACATCAAAATCGGTGGTAGAGGTAGAGGCCGAAGTTGCTGGTTATCTCCGCCATGGGGCCGAGATCGGGGTGGAGCTAAAGGTTGGTGCAACCCTTGGTTGGATAGACTCCAAGGCCGACGGGGGTAAAAAGGCCACGGCTAAAGTTGATGGTGGCAAGCAAAAAATAAAAGCCACCGCCAAGGCAAAACAGCTGGCAGAAGAAAATAGCATTGATTTAGCCCAGCTAGCGGTAAAGGGTATCATTACCGAAAAACATGTACAAAGAGCCATAGATGATCAACAGCCTGCCGACAAGGTAGCCACCCCAGAGCCGAAGCTGGAAACTAACTATAAAGTCATTCCGCTGAACGCTGTTCAAAAATCAGCCATGCGTGTGGTGACACGTTCTTCCCAAGAACAGGCAGCCACCTTCATGCTGGGTGAGGTTGATCTAACCCAAACACTCACAATGCTAAAGGAACTGTCAGAAAAAGAGCGTTCAATAAGCAACTATAACATGGCTGATTTGCTGTTACATCAAACCGCAAGAACCCTGGTTGAGTTTCCCCGTTTTAATGCGACACTAGTGGCAGAAGGAATAAAAGAACATAGCTCCATTGATGTTGGGGTAACAATGGAGATTGAAGAGCAGCTATACATGGGAGTGTTGCAAAATTCTGAACAACTTTCAATTGGTGAGATAGCCAAAAAACGCATGGCAATTTTGTTGGATCTCATGCGGGGTAAAAGCCCCAAGGCTGTTAGCCAAAAAGGAACCTTTTCGGTGACAGTATTGGATCAGCCGGAGGTACATCATCAGGTTCCCATTATTTTTCCCGATCAGGCCGGAATTGTCGGCCTTGGTGGTGTGCGTCGTGAGGTGAGGGTGGGTGCTGACGATAAACCCCAGGTGCGTATGGTCGCAGGGCTTTCGTTGAGTTATGATCACCGTTTCATCAACGGCCATTATGCTGCCCGTTTTCTCCAGGCTATAGCAAAAAGACTTGTGGAACCCCAAGGGCTGAACAATGTTTAGTGATGATTTTCCCCAGCTAGATATTTTAAACAAGATGTTTAACGAAAAATATCCCTTTATGGCATCCACCGTAAGCAACGGTTATACCGCTTTTGGTAATCCCTGGGCCTATGAGATTGAGGAACTGCTTAACAAGATGTTTCCCAGCCCGGATATGCTTTCCAACGCGGTGGACGGTTATGTCCGTTTTGCCATGGATGTCACCCGTCGCCAGTCACGATTTGATGATGAAGGGGCGTACCCACAAAAAAGCTTTGCCCAGGTTGCCGATGAGGTCTATCTCAACCATGACTACATGGAGAGATATTATCTGCCGGGTCTGTTGCTCTCCCATCTTCTCTGGCCCCACCACTTCAGGCAGAGCCGTTTTTTTGTTGCTAATTTTTTGGCTGATATGAAGATAAAAGGGGCGGGTAGCTTTGTTGATGCTGGTGTTGGTACAGGCTTTCTCTCCCGTTTAACCTTGGCAACATGTTCGGATATAACCGGAATTGGTTTTGATGTAAGCCCGGCATCACAAAAATTTGCCCAACTGCAGGTGGCAAACTATAAACTGGCAGACCGCTATCAGTGCAAACTGTTGGACCTATGCAAACAACCTACAGGGGTTGAGACCGACTGGTTGATATCGGCTGAGGTGTTGGAACATTTAGAAGAGCCTCTGGTTTTTTTACAAAAATTACGGGCTATTTTACGTCCCGGTGGCAAGGGTTTTATCACCGCTGCCATAAATGCTGCTGAGATAGACCACATATACCTGTATCGTAATGCAAAAGAGGTGGAAGAGCAGCTTGTTTCAGCTGGGTTTATAGTTGAGCAGTATCAGGTTATCCCGGCGTACAAACCCAGAAAAGAAGATATACCACCCCCTGAGGTGGTGGCTTTTATTGTTAATTGAGTAGATGGAACAGACCACTATGAGCAACATGGAAAGATTGGTCGCGATATATCGCGATGTGTTGAAAAAACCGGATCTACAGCTAACACCGGAGTTAACGGCACGGGATGTGGACAGTTGGGACTCTCTGGCCCATGTGCAGATAATTGTCGAGGTGGAAAAAAAATTTGCTATTGAGTTTGATCTTGATGATTTTCTCACTATCCGCAATGTGGGTGATTTTTTTAAACTGCTGCAACGTTATGGTGTAGAACTTTGAGCAACCTGGAGATAAGACCCACCTCCGATTCCGATTTAAAAGCGGTAGGTGAGTTTTTACAAGCTAATTTAACTTCACAATTTACCGTTGACCAGTGGGTAAACGCTTTTACCCAGGACTGGAGCACAACAAAGCCCAATAACGGTTTTATGCTTTGTGATGGTGATGACATTGTTGGAGTTGTCGGGGCTATCTATTCTCAACAGATGGTTGATGGAAAGATGGTTGATGTCTGTAATATAAACAGCTGGGTGGTAAAGCCTGAATATCGTTCTGACAGTATCTACCTGCTAATTAAAA
The DNA here is from genome assembly GCA_015232405.1 of Magnetococcales bacterium. Taxonomy (GTDB): domain Bacteria; phylum Pseudomonadota; class Magnetococcia; order Magnetococcales; family JADFYX01. The sequence continues at coordinate 3,863 of JADFZS010000062.1, forward strand.
CTGTTCGTCAGCCCGGTTATCATTTTACCATTCTCACCCCCCGTGATCAGGAGATGGAGATATACCGCTTTTTAAAATTTAGAACCATCGTAACCCGAATGATTGTTACAGCTAATATACCCTGGCCCTTTGCCAGTCTGTTTGGGGTACATGCTGTTACCGATATTGGTACTTTGCAGCAGGTGCTACACCTTGAAGATGCCAGGGTCCATCGGGAACACACTTCAAGTCCATGGTTGCGACATATGGCCATCGGCAAGGAGGGTGCTTACTGTTATGTTATCTATCAACGCATAACCTTAAAAGCCATGCCAACGGCTGCTATTCTCTATGTAAGTGATATTCAGTTGTTCAACCGCTATCGCAAGGCGTTGGGTAGTGCTCTGTTGCTTAGGGGTATGTTGTTTATGCGGTTGGAGTCTCGCTTTAAAACCGCCATACCAAAGCTATCTGTGTTACAGACCTATCCCACACCCACCTTGGTGTTGAGTGATCTTTTAAAAGATTGCGATGTGTTAAACATCTACTCCGAACGGGCTGCCTTGAATCTGGACAGCGCAAAATAATGATCCCCCCCTCAAACCCCATCACTTTACCAGCAGATATGCGCCCCATACTGCTGGTGGTGGTGGATACTGAGGAGACTTTTGCTTGGAACAGACCTTTTTCAAGAGAGGCAACCTCGGTTGCTGCCATGGGCAACATAGCTAAAGGGCAGAAGCTGTTTGCCGAGTTTAATGTTCGCCCGGTCTATGTGGTGGACTATCCCATAGCTGATCAAGAGGAGGGATATGCTCAACTGGCACAGTTTATTGCCGATGATCAAGGGGTGATAGGTGCCCATCTCCACCCTTGGGTATCACCACCTTTTAGCGAACAGCTAAACAGTCGCAACAGTTATCCCGGTAATTTATCCCACGAACAAGAAGAGCAAAAACTACAGCTGTTAACCCAGCGTATTGAAAAATCCTTTGGTATAAAGCCCAAAATATATAAAGCAGGCCGTTATGGGATAGGCCCCAACACCGCCTCTATTTTGGCAAAACTGGGCTATGAGGTGGATTTAAGTACCGCCCCACCATTTGACTATCGGGGTGACGGTGGCCCGGACTTTACCACGGCAACCAACCAGCCATATTGGTTTGGTGAAGGTAAGAAGATGTTGGAGATACCCTGTACCGGCTCCTATGTTGGTCTGCTCAATAAATATGGTGGCAATCTTCACCCTTTAATCCATAAACCACTATTACAACAGCTGCGCATACCGGGAATTTTCTCTCGCTTGGGTCTGTTGGAGCGTATCCGACTAACCCCTGAAGGTTATGATCTTGAAGATTTAAAAAGGTTGACCAACCACCTTATTGCAAGTGGCACAAAAATATTCACCTTGAGTTTTCACTCACCCTCCCTAGCACCAGGGGCAATTGATTATGTACAGGATGAGGCTGGTTTGCAGAGGTTTTTGGCAACAATAGCAGGTTATCTGGACTTTTTTATGAACACCATCGGGGGTGAGGCTTCAACACCGTTGGAGATAAAGCAGCGTTTGGCTTTATGAGCGTTGTAGATAACGGGTGACACCCTGGCTTAACGCTTGTGATAGATGCTCTTGGTATGTCTCGTCTTTTATTAAACGTTCGTCATTGGGGTTGGATAAAAAGCCCATCTCCACCAGAGCCGATGGTGTGGCAGGGTTTTTTAGAATAAAAAAATCGGCCCGTTTTACCCGGTTGTATTGCAGGTTGATTTTTTGATTGCTAGCGAGGGATTTAAGCAGTTTTTTACCAAAAACACGAGCTTTGACAAGTGTTTTTCTGTTTATATTGCCTACATGCAGCCAATCTTGGTAGCTGTTGACACTAAGGGGGCTACTATTGGTTTTGTTGGCCCACCTGATGCTGTTCTCTTTTTCCATCAACATTTTAATAAGGGGGTCAACAGGCAGGATACCATTTTCGTTTAAGCAGTATACCGATGCCCCATTGATTGATTTATCATGGTAGGCATCAACATGGAGGCTGATGGCAAGATGGGCTTTGTGCTCTCGAACAATACCGACACGATTTTTCAAGGATAAAAACTTATCACCATCTCTTGTGAGATAGGCTTGGTATCCTGGGGTTTTATTCAACTTTTCCTGTAATCTTTGGGCTACAGCCAGCACCACGTCCTTTTCATAAGTGCCACCATCTCCAATTGTTCCAGGGTCGATACCGCCATGACCGGGATCTATCACAATTATCTTATCACCACTTGTTACTGAACGCTGTTTTTTTACTTGGCTGGCTCTTGTTTTGGGCTGCTTGTTTGAGGTGGCAAGTTCTCTTCTGGTTTTGTGGGGAGCAGCTCTGTTTGCGGTAGATTTGGCTAGCAGGGTAACTTTCAGGTATGGCCCTGATATATCACTTTGTATAGATGTTTTAGTGAGTGCTAACTCGTTTAAATCTATAACTACCCTGACAGTCTCTTTTTTGGGGTGACCAACCCTTATTTTTTTAATCAGGCTATTTGAAAAACCTTTTAAGTTATCAATACCGTAGATGCCGGAATTAAAAAAATCAACCACAAACCTTGTTGGAGAATCCAGGTGAAAATCTCTGTATGATAGCTCTTTATCGATTCTGAAAATCAGCTCGGTTGCGTTACCATCCTCAAAAACATGTTGAGCCGTTACAGTAGTTTTTGCGGAAATATTGCTCTTTTTTGCCGTTATTTGACCCCCTTCCAACTTGAAAATAGGCATCGGTAAAGCGATGTTTCCAGTGGATAGAGCAAATACTTTCAGTAGGCTACGCCGTTTCATAATAAGGATACCTTGGTTATATATCCCGGCCAGGTAGTTGAAAGATGGTTTCAACTACTGTTACCAGGAGCATCTAACTTTCGATAAGATTAATTTTGCCACCCTATAAAATAACTTATCGGTGGGGTGGGTATAATACTTTAGAATATTTGTGTATTTTAGCTTTTTGGCGTATATTGCCTCGCTGGGGAGAAAGCCGCTACTTTCTAATAGCATAGCGTGCGTAAACTTACATAATAATAAAAGAGATGGCTAATGGTAAATCTTGATAAGATATCCTTCAGCAAAGCTCACCACATTTTGCACACCTTGGAAATGTGTATGATAAGTCATGAGCAGTGGTTTGAGAAGATCAACCTGAACCTCATAAAAAAACGACCGTTTGCAGCACAGTTCACTGATAAAGAGGCCTATAACAAATGCCGTATGGGAGGGTTTTTAAAATCCCTTGAAGATGATCTTTTGGGCAGTGATATCTACACCGATATTCTTTTTTTACACAGAAGAGTACACAACACCGCCCGTGCCATAACCCAGGTAAAGGTATCGGAGTATAACAATATCTATAACCTCTACGATGAGCTTATCACCCAGAGAAATGCCCTGAAATGGGTTGTGCTTATTTTAGAAAACCAACTCAAAAATAACATTGTTCAGGTGGACCCCTTAACCGGCCTCATGAATCGGCAAAAGATGGAGTCTACTTTGCGCCGAGTACAGGGAGGAGACGAGGAAAACTCCATCATCTGTATTGCCGATATCGACCATTTTAAAAAAATAAACGACACATATGGTCATACAGTGGGGGACCTTGTGTTGATAAATGTGGCAAATTTGATCAAAAGCAGTTTGCGACCCTCCGATGCTATTTTTCGTTATGGGGGTGAGGAGTTTGTCCTCTCTATAACCGCACCCAGAAAAAAGGTGATGGGAATAGTGGAAAATTTGCGCAAGAAGATAGAGAGATCAGTAACCACTACAATGGATGGTAGGGAAATTTCGGTCACCGCATCTTTTGGGATGGTAACCATGGATAGAGATATCTCGGTTACCGATAATATAACCAATGCTGATAAGGCTCTTTACCACTCAAAGGAGTCGGGGCGCAACCGGATAACCCGTTATGAAGATATGGCTATGATGGAAGAGGCAATGGTATAGCAAACAGGGTTAATAACTGCGATCAACAGCGAAGTCGGCCAGTGTTAGCATGGTGTCACGCTCGGTAGATTGTGGAAATGTCGCCAACTGCTTTTTGGCTTGCTCCACAAGATCACGGGCGATTTTCATTGCATAATCCAGAGAACCTCTATCCTTGATAATCTGAATAGCTGTTTTAAGACCATCCTCAGGGTGGTTGGTCTCCTCTAGTGAAAGCCGCCAGAAGGCTCTCTCTTCCTCTGATCCATGGGAGTAGGCGTGGATTACCGGCAGGGTGATTTTTCCCTCTTGATAATCATCACCAATGGTTTTGCCAAGGGTCTCTTGGGTGGCGGAATAGTCCAGGGCATCATCCACAACCTGATAGGCTTGACCCAGCAGCAGACCATAATTTGCCACCTTGTCTATCTCTTCGCTGCTACGGTTGCACAATACCGCACCTAGCTGCATAGCAGCAGAAAACAGGGTGGCGGTTTTGCTGGATACCACCTGCATATATTTTTTCTCGTCTGTTGCAAGGTCGTTGGTAACTACCAGCTGCAACACCTCACCCTCTGAGATAACGGCACAGGCATCGGCTATTATTCGTAAAACCTGCAAGTCTCCATGTTCCACCAGCATCTGAAAAGAGCGGGAAAAGAGAAAATCACCAACCAATACTGGTGCTTTACTACCCCAAACAGAGTTTGCTGTCTCACTGCCACGTCTTGTCATGGAGCCATCAACAACATCGTCATGGAGCAGGGTTGCCGTATGGATAAACTCCACAACCGCAGCCAACAAAGCGTGCTGTGTGCCGGTGTAACCGAACATTCTTGCTGTCAAAAGGGTAAGGGCAGGACGCAACCTTTTGCCACCACTATTGATAAGATGGGAACCCAACTGGGGAATTAACTCCACCTGAGCATCCAGCTGGTCGATAATTATCTGGTTGGTCTTCTCTAAGTCCTCTTTGATCAGAGCATGAAGCTCCGCTAAAACTGGGGGCAGCTCTTTTTTTGGAGTACTGTTATCTGGAGATTGGATCTTCACTTGCGACCGTTTACGTAGGATTTCATGGAATACTAAATAGTCATAGATTTCAGATTAAGGTTCTACTAAATAGCACAACTGCATTGTAAAACCAAACCAAAGAGCCTATAAACACCATATTTATATAACGAGACCGATTTTTTAACAGACTATAAGAGCATCGGTCAACACACAATTTCTATGCAAATCAGCGATACTGTATACCTAACCCCAGCAATTGGGGAGGAAAAAACCGTCATGGCAGATAAAAAACAACTATTATGGCTAAAAACAGACCCGGTATTTTGCCTGGCTTCGGCATCACCAAGACGGTTGGAGCTGTTGGCACAGGTGGGTATAGAGCCATTTGTCTACCCCACAGATGTTGACGAGACACTCCAGCAAAATGAGAAGCCAAAAAAATATGCCCGACGTATGGCAACCACAAAAGCCAGGGCCGGAATAAAATCGGGGTACGATATTATTCTCGCTGCCGACACTGTGGTGGTTTTGGATGGTCAGATATTGGGCAAGCCCATTGATAAACAAGATGCTGCTGTGATGTTGGGTCGATTATCCGGCAGAAAGCACAAAGTCATAACTGCAATTGCCCTTTATCTGGCAAAAAGTGATAAAATTTTTGCCAAAGAGGTAAAAACGGAAGTTTGGTTTAAAAAAATCAGCCAACGACAAATTAACGAATATATCGCCACAAACGAGCCGATGGATAAGGCTGGAGCCTATGGTATTCAAGGGGTTGGGGCGGCTTTGGTGAAAAAAATAAATGGCTCTTATAGCGGTGTTGTGGGGCTGCCATTATTTGAAACTTTACAATTATTGATAAATTCCAATTGACTCTTTCTTCAATACCGTGATAATGGGTCGGTTCAGGGATAGGAGTTTTTTTTGTCGCCTTGGCCTGAGCGATAGTATTTTTTGATATTATATTTCAGATGCAGTATCGGTCTTAATGTTTGTAATTGGAGGTTTTCTTTAACATGTATGCAGTGGTCCGCACAGGCGGCAAACAATATAAAGTAGCAGTGAACGATATTCTGCGTGTTGAGTCCCTATCTGGTGATAAGGGTGATGAGGTCACTTTGGATGAGGTGATCATGTTGAGCGACGACAACGGTATAAAAACCGGAAAAGAGCTTGAGTCAGCCCAGGTAAAGGGAACTATTGTCTCACAGATGCGTGATAAAAAAATTCTTGTGTTCAAAAAGAATCGTCGCAAGAACTATCGCCGCACCAATGGTCATAGGCAGAATTTGACTGAGTTGAAAATCACCTCAATTCAATAATTATCAATTGTATAGTCGATCTTCGCAACTGTACCCACAGCTGGGTTGTAGTTAAAAAAGCCAAAATAAGGCGAAGATCTTACATTTAATAAGAGAGAGTTTTTACAATGGCACATAAAAAAGCCGGTGGTAGTACCCGTAACGGACGGGATTCAATAGGTCGTAGGTTAGGCGTAAAAAAATATGGTGGGCAAAAGGTTGTCCCAGGCAACATAATCATGCGGCAACGGGGAACCAAGGTAAATCCTGGTGATGGCGTTGGCATGGGTAATGACCACACCATCTTTGCTGTTACTGAAGGCAAGGTTGTTTTTAGTTCTCGTAACAACAAGCAGTATGTCAACGTAGTACAAGCCTAAAACTGGTTTTTGGACTAAAAGTAGAAAAGATCAAGTTTTTTTTATGTCCTTTGCTTGTCTGTAGAACTTATTTCTAAAAGATAAACGGCAGTTGAAAGTATTAACTTTCAACTGCCGTTTCTGACTTTAACCTAGCCAGGATAAACATTTTTGGCTGGCAATTAATTTAATAAATTCTCTCTTCCCAGGCCTAAGGAGCCATCCATAAATAGGTAGCTGTCAAAAGCTGTTTGTTATTTATAAACAACCTTGTTTTTGGAATATCTGGTTAGAAGCCAATGCGTTTCCTCGATGAAGTAAAAATATATGTGCGGTCTGGAGATGGTGGCGATGGGGCCGTATCTTTTCGCCGGGAAAAATATATCCCCATGGGCGGCCCTGATGGTGGTGATGGTGGCAGGGGTGGTGATGTGGTTCTCATTGCCGACAGTCATCTTAACACCCTGATCGATTTTCGTTATACTCAGCATCTAAAAGCCAAACGCGGTATGCACGGTATGGGTAAAGATCGTACCGGTCGTTCAGCTGAGCATCTTGAGATGAAAGTCCCGGTGGGAACCTTGGTACGTGACGATGCTGACGGTAGTGTGCTTTTTGATTTTACCAAAGCTGGTCAACGTCTTGTGGTGGCAAAGGGTGGTGATGGCGGTCACGGTAACAGCCGTTTTAAGACTTCCACCAATAGAGCACCAAAAAGGGCCGACCCCGGCTATGAGGGTGAGGAGTTATGGCTGCGTTTGGAGTTGAAACTGCTGGCAGACGTGGGGCTTGTTGGTCTGCCCAATGCTGGTAAGTCCACTTTAATATCTACAATTTCAGCAGCAAAACCAAAAATTGCCGACTACCCTTTTACCACTTTGGCTCCCAATCTTGGTGTTGTGCAATCGGGATATTTTAGCTATGTAGTTGCCGATATTCCCGGTTTGGTAGAGGGTGCTGCCCAAGGTCATGGTCTGGGCCATATGTTTTTAAAACATGTGGAGAGGTGCGCAGTTTTGGTGCATCTGGTGGAGATAGCCCCTGTTGATGAGTCCGATCCGGTGGCTAACTTTGCCATGATAGAGGGTGAGTTAAAGGCTTATTCTCCTGCTCTTGCAGCAAAACCCCGGTGGATAGTCGTTAGCAAATGCGATGTTGCCGATGCCAAACTCCGGGATGAGATTGTCATACGTATTAAAGAGATGTTAGCTGATATGGAAGATCACGCGGGTAAAAATATCCCCATATCGGTTCTCTCTTCTGCTAGCTCAGAGGGTATATCTGACTTTATCGATAAATTGGGTGATCGGGTAAGAGTTGAGCGTGATTTACAGGCTTTAGCAGCAAAGAAAAGCTTGGATGATGCTCCCACCAAAGCTGGTAAAAAACCGGCTGTTAAAGATGATGATGATGATGATGATGACGACGATGATGATGGGGGGGTAGAGTGTGTCTGGGTCCCTTGATATTGGTGATAATACGGCTTGGACTTTGACAGAAGAGTGGGAAAAGGTCCGGTCGGCACAGCGAATTGTAATTAAAATTGGCTCCAATCTGCTGACCGGGGGTAAAAAAACCCTGCGCCGATTGTGGATAGCCAAACGGGTTGCCGAGATTGCAAACTTGGTAAAGGGTGGGCGTAAGGTAGTTATTGTCACCTCTGGTTCCGTTGCTGCTGGTCTACCTCTGTTGGGTCTAAACCGTCCTCCGGCTAATTTAAGGGAAAAACAGGCAGCTGCCTCGGCTGGTCAGGGTATTTTGCTCAACTGTTATCAAGAGGCCTTTGCCAGCCACGGTATACACATAGGTCAGGTGCTTTTATCCCGTGATGATGTATCCCACAGAAGACGCCATTTAAATGCACGGGACACTCTGGAGACCCTGTTGAATTTGGGTCTGGTTCCGGTGGTCAACGAAAATGATACTGTTGTGGTGGAGCAACTGAAGTTTGGTGATAACGATACCCTATCTGCCAATATTGCCGATCTTATAGGTGCGGATTTGCTGGTTTTACTGTCGGATGTCGATGGACTTTATAAGGAGGACCCCCGGATAAACCCGGAAGCCAAATTGTTGCCGTTGGTGGTGGAGGTAACATCAGAGATAGAACAGCTAGCTGGTGGTACTGGCTCCATGGTGGGTAGTGGTGGCATGGTAACCAAACTCAAGGCTGCTAAAATGGCTGCTCGTAGTGGTTGTGCCATGGTGTTGACTTGTGGTTTTAGAGATAATCCCATCAGTGAGGTATTTGGGCAAAACCCGGTTGGAACCCTGTTTTTAGCCGAGAAAAATCCTCTAACCAGTTACAAACGTTGGATAGCCAACTCAACTGTTGTACGGGGTGAGCTTGTTTTAGACCGGGGGGCTGTAACCGCTCTTTTAAAGGGTAAAAGTCTGTTGGCAAAGGGTATTGTCTCCGTTGATGGTAGCTTTGACAGGGGTGATGTGGTTAGCTGTCTGGATGCCAACGGTCAACGGGTTGCCAAGGGTATCGTCCACTATAATGGTGATGATCTACGTAGAATTGCAGGATGTCATAGTGATGAATTTGAGAGTATACTAGGATATATGGGTGAGACTGCTATTATCCATAGAAATGAGTTGGTAATGCTAAAATTGAGGACAAAACTATGAGCAATATTGAAAACATGGTTAATACAATTGCCAAAAATGCCAGAGAGGCAGCAAGGGAGTTGGCTGGAGCCTCTGGTAGCAATAAAAAACGCGCTTTGGAGATCATGGCCAATCTACTTGTTGCGGGGTCGGATGAGCTAAAGCAGGAGAATGAAAAAGATCTGCAGGCTGCCGAGAAAAATGGCCTTACCTCAGCCATGATCGACCGCTTAAGGCTAAGTGATAAGGTGATCAACGGTATGGCTGATGGTCTGCGTCAGGTGGCGGCACTTCCTGATCCGGTAGGCGAGATAACAGAGATGAAACCCCGTCCCAACGGTATGAAAGTAGGGCGTATGCGGGTTCCACTTGGGGTTATTGGTATTATCTATGAGTCCCGTCCCAATGTAACTGCAGATGCTGCTGCTTTGTGTGTTAAATCTGGCAATGCAGTTATCTTGCGTGGTGGTTCTGAGGCACGATATTCCAACCGGGCTATTGCCGATATTCTTGCCAAAGGTTTAAAAGAGTGCGGGCTGCCAGAGGCTGCGGTGCAGTTTATCGACACTACGGACAGGGCAGCGGTTGGTGCTCTTTTACGCTGTGATGAAAATGTCGATGTAATTATTCCCCGTGGTGGCAAGGGTTTGATTAAACGGATAATGGAGGACTCCACCATTCCGGTTATCAAACATCTAGATGGTATCTGCCACACCTACATAGACCGCTATGCCGATATGCAAATGGCTCAAGATCTAGCCTTTAACGGTAAGATGCACCGTACCGGGGTGTGTAATGCAACTGAGACCTTGCTGGTTCATAAAGATGTTGCCAAAGAGTTTCTTCCCACCATCACCCACCGTTTAATGGACGCTGGCTGTGAAATAAGAGGGTGCGAACAGACCAAAAATCTATCGGGAACATCGGTGCCTGTTGTGCTGGCTAATGATGAAGATTGGGACACCGAATATTTAGAGGCGATATTATCAATAAAAGTGGTAGCTAGCCTTGAAGATGCCATGGACCATATTGAAAAACATTCCTCACGGCATACCGAGGTTATAGTTACCGAAAACCATAGACGGGCCATGCGGTTTTTACGGGAGGTTGACTCCTCATCGGTGATGGTCAACGCCTCCAGCCGTTTTAGTGATGGTTTTGAGTACGGCTTAGGAGCAGAGATGGGTATCTCAACCGATAAGCTCCATGTGCGTGGGCCAGTCGGTTTGGAAGGTCTGACATCGCTAAAATATATCGTTATGGGGGATGGACAGTTAAGGGGCTGAGAATATGCCGATAGATAAAAAGTGAGGAGCGGTAAAAAGAGAAAAACAGGGGTATTAGGTGGCGCATTCAACCCACCACATTTTGGTCATCTGCGACCAGCCCAAGAGGTTATGGAACTGTTGGACATGCAGCAGGTGCTGTTTCTGCCTTCAGGTGGACATCCATTAAAAAAAGGCAGCATAGTTGCCGCCAACCATCGCTTGGCGATGGCTAAAGTTGCAATTGCCAACACTCCTAAATTTACTATATGTGATTTGGATGTAAAAAGGTCCGGTATCTCATATTCGGTGGACACATTGGCGGAGTTGGCCCGGTTATATCCCGATTTCGAGTTGGTCTTTATGGTGGGTGGGGATATTTTAACAGAGCTGCATCTCTGGAAAGATTATCATAAAATTTTGGACCATGCCCACCTGCTCATGATGGTTCGCCCAGGTGTTGAGACCGATTTGACATCGGGAGATATTGCCGATGGGGTGAGGGGGTTTTTGCAAAAAAATTTGGTGGAGCACCCAGAAGAGCTGGACGCCAAAAACAACGGTTTTTATGGGTTTATCCAGATACCAGTAACCCCGGTAGATATCTCTGCCACCCAGATAAGGGCAATGGTTGCAAAGGGTATGGACTGTAAAAAACATACCCCGGATGGGGTGGTGGATTATATAATGGAGCATGGTCTCTATTTAACTTAAGAGTTTAGAGCCGGATATTTTAAAACAATATCTGGGAAAAGAGAGTATTAAGATGGAAAGTGAACAGCTAGCAAAACAGCTCCAAGATGTGTTGGAAGATAAAAAAGGGGTTGATATTGAGCTGATGGATCTACGGGAAAGATCGACCTTTACCGATTTTTTTCTGGTTGTAACCGGAACCTCATCCACCCATGTAGCAGCACTGGCTGACGCGGTGGACCTTTTTGCCTCACAAAACAAGGTGCAGGTGCTAGGTTGTGAGGGAACTGGAGAATCCAATTGGATTTTGGTGGATTTGGGTGATGTGATTGTCCATGTATTTCTAGCCGAAGCCCGTGAGCTATATAGCCTGGATAAACTCTGGAGCCAAGATACCATGCTGTTAAACAGACGCAAAGATGAAGAGGCGTTGGCTGATGAGATAAACAAGATAGAGTCCATTGATGATGAAGATGGGGTGAAAAGAGGGTAGCTCTTGAAGTTTCGCATAATAACAGTAGGTAGAGGAGCAGCAAAACCCATCAAAGCCATGGTAGATGACTACACAAAACGTCTACAACGCATGGCCCCAACCACCATTATAGAGATAGCCGAAGAGCGACGCACCCAGGCAAGCAGCAGCAATGTTGAGCAACTTTTAATAAAAGAGGCCGCTCGTATAAAGGATAAAATACCCCAAGGTACATTGGTAGTACCCCTGGCAATTACTGCCCCGGTGGTTTCATCAACAGATTTTGCCAAAAAAATAGCGCAAAAAAGAGACAGTGGAGAGGGGGAAATCTGCTTTATAATCGGTGGCCCCGACGGCCTGCACAAAAGCCTGCTAAACAACACCCCCTGGCAACTATCCTTCGGCCCCATGACCTTCCCCCACATGTTGGTAAGGGTAATGCTGCTAGAACAGCTATACCGGGCTATGACTATCTTGGAACGGGTTCCCTATCATCGTTAAAAAAGTATTTTCTAAGTCAATTTTCACTTTTTTTTCACAACACCGAATATAGATGTTTTAGTTTTTTCTTTAATTTATTTCTTATTTTTAGCTCCAAGTTAAGCATGCTTATTATGCTGCGGTTCATCTTTTCGCTTAACTCTTGGTTGCTTTTATCTTTATAATATTTATTGATTATCAGCATCTGCTCCATCTCTTTTAAGCTCATAATCGCTTCTAGCATGGTTTTTGCTAACTCTTTTTGTTGGTATATCTCTTCTGGTGTTGGGTCTTTACTGGGCAGTATATCTTCTAGTTCGTTTTTATCTTCAGGTAGGATGTTATGTTTTGAGGAGGATATTGTTGTGTTGAGAGAGATGTCATTGGTTAAAGTAGCCATGATCATCTCTTTGATTATGCCTGTGGAGGCATCGGTTTTTTGTTTAACTATATTTATGAGATCTTTGGGTTCGTCAATATTATGATGTTTTAAAATCTGGATGAATATTGTCTCTCTTTGGAAAGTGTGGGGTACATAGGCAATACGTAAGTTACTCCTGATTAAGTTTTGAATTTCACGTTTCACCCAATATTTTGCGTAGTAGCTAAATCGTACTCCTCTGGATGGATCAAACTTGTTTGTAGCAAGCAACAGACCCACAAAACCGGCTTGTAAAAGATCTTGAAGATCGTTTTTTTTGTGAGTTTTATGGAATTTTCTCGCTATTTTGTTAACAAGAATCCCCTGACTTTTGATAATTATCTTCCTTGCATCTTGATCACCATCTCTCAAGTATTTTACAAACAGCTCTCTCTCTTCATCCAGGGTTAGTTTGGATGGGTTTTTTGTGTAACGTTCTGTAACTATCGAAGAAACCATGACTTTTTTAGTTGGAAATTTTAGATTATTATTTGCATTTGACACTATTTACTTTAAAATTACTCATGCCACACCAAAATAATACAGTGCAAAGTTAACGAACGTTAATAATAAAAAGCTGCAAAATTAACTACTTGTAAATTTTTTGTAAAAACATGGTGAATAAATACAAAATACGAGGTATTAGATATATTAACAAGTGTTAATATGGTATAGAAAGTGCTTTTATGTTTTTAGGCAGATATTATAGAAATTTTGCGCGAATTTTCGCAAATATATATGTTTTGATATAAATATTTAGGTGGTTAACTATGGCTGAAGAACCCAAACCTGAACAAGAGACTACAGAGTCTGAAGATACCGAAAGACAGAATCTTGATGATATGACTGTTCTGGATGGTGCTGGGCAGACGGATAATATCGATGCGGAGACGATGAACGATGTCGATGCAGAAGGGGTTGATGATTCTGGAGGCTCTAGCACCGTAACAATGGGTAGCAGAGAGCAGGCAACAGAGGATGCTGCCAATGCTCTTTCCGGCCTGTCCGATATAGATGCTTCATCACTGGTATCAACAAATGAAGATAGTGGGTCTAGTGAAGAAATTAATGCAAATATTGAGTCCAGTGGATTTTCTGAAACAGAAGGTCAAGATAGTGAACTTGGTGGAGTTTCTGCTGATTACCAAACAGCAGAAGGGGATAGCGTAGAAGAGACAGAAGAAGATTCTGAAACAGTTGATGAATCCATTACAAGGCCAACAACAAATACAGGTTCTGTTGGCACAGAGGAAGAGGAGGAGGCAGAAGCTGAAGCTGAGAATGAGGAGATAAGAAGGGTAGATATTGAGACTGACCCAGTGCTTGAGCAAGAAGCAGAGCCTGAGCCGGAGCCAGTACCAGAACCTGAGCCGGAACCAGAGCCAGAGCCAGAGCCAGAACCCGAACCAGTACCTGAGCCAGAACCAGAGCCAGAACCCGAACCCGAACCCGAACCAGTACCTGAGCCAGAACCGGAGCCAGAGCCAGAACCAGAACCAGAGCCAGAACCTGAGCCAGAGCCTGAACCAGAGCCTGAACCAGAACCAGAGCCTGAACCAGAGCCTGAACCGGAGCCTGAGCCAGAACCGGAGCCTGAGCCAGAACCGGAGCCTGAGCCTGAACCAGAACCAGAGCCTGAACCAGAGCCAGAGCCTGAACCAGAGCCTGAACCAGAACCAGAGCCTGAACCAGAACCAGAGCCTGAACCAGAGCCAGAGCCTGAACCAGAGCCTGAACCAGAACCAGAGCCTGAACCAGAACCAGAGCCAGAGCCTGAACCGGAGCCAGAACCGGAGCCTGAACCAGAACCGGAGCCAGAACCTGAGCCAGAACCTGAGCCAGAGCCAGAGCCAGAGCCTGAACCTGAGCCAGAGCCAGAGCCAGAGCCTGAACCTGAGCCAGAGCCAGAGCCAGAACCTGAACCTGAGCCTGAACCTGAACCAGAGCCTGAACCAGAGCCTGAACCAGAACCTGAGCCTGAACCAGAGCCTGAGCCTGAGCCTGAACCAGAACCTGAGCCAGAACCTGAACCAGAACCTGAGCCAGAACCCGAACCAGAGCCAGAACCGGAGCCTGAGCCAGAACCTGAGCCTGAGCCAGAGCCAGAGCCAGAGCCAGAGCCAGAACCTGAGCCTGAACCAGAACCTGAGCCAGAACCTGAGCCTGTTGATAATGAAGCTTCTGATCCAACTCTTGATGTCGATGATGTATCCGGCACAGAGGATAGTGCTATCAGTCTTGATATAGCAGCTGGTCTTACAGATACAGATGGATCTGAGTCTCTATCTATAACTATAGAAGGTGTACCAGAGGGGGCAGAGCTATCTGCTGGTACTGATAATGGCGATGGAAGCTGGACTTTAGAAGCTGCTGATTTAGAGGGCTTAACCGTCACCCCAGCTGAGGATTCTGATGCTGACTTTTCCTTAAGCGTAACTGCCACATCTACTGAGTCAGAAGGTGGAGAAACTGCTACCACAACGGGCACTATCAATGTATCGGTAGATGCCGATGCCGACGCACCAACTTTGGAGCTAACTGATACCGCTTCTGGTACTGAGGATGGAGCTATCAGTCTGGATATTGCCTCTGGTCTAACAGATACCGATGGGTCAGAGTCGCTATCAATAACTATAGAAGGTGTACCAGAGGGAGCAGAGCTGTCTGCTGGTACTGACAATGGTGATGGAACCTGGACCTTGGAAGCTGGTGATCTTGAAGGGTTGACAGTCACCCCGGCAGAGGATTCCGACGCTGATTTTACCCTTAGTGTCACAGCCACCTCCACCGAGGCAGATGGTGGAGATTCTGAGTCTGTCACAGGTACAATAAATGTATCGGTAGATGCCGATGCCGATGATGTAAATGTGATGGTATCCGATGCTTCTGGTACAGAAGATCAACCAATTGAGCTTAATGTCAGCTTTGCACTTGAAGATACAGACGGTTCTGAGACCCTTTCTGGGGATATAATTTTAACAGATATTCCTGAAGGTGCTTCCTTAAATGTGGGTGAACCCGGCCCTGGTGGTACTTGGGTAATCAGTCAGGATGATCTACAAGTTACGGCAACCAATGATGATGGAGATCCTGTAGCTTGGGAAATTCCCGACTTGCAGTTGACACCACCAGAAAATTCAGATGAAGATTTTTCCGTCGGAGTACAGATAACTACTCAAGATGGCGATGACATCATGGTTTCTGACGCATCTATTGATGTGGAAGTTAACCCCGAAGCCGATGGACTCAATTTTACCACTAGCTCTTCACCGTCTGAACCCACTGATGAAGGTTCATCCGGTGGTGGCTCATCCGGTGGAGGTTCCAAAGGTGGTTCATCTGGAGGAGGCTCCAAGGGTGGTTCATCTGGAGGAGGCTCTAAGGGTGGTTCATCAGGTGGAGGCTCCAAAGGTGGTTCATCAGGTGGAGGCTCTAAGGGAGGCTCCAAAGGTGGCTCCAAGGGCGGCTCTAAAGGCGGTTCATCTGGAGGAGGTTCTAAGGGTGGTTCCAAAGGTGGTTCATCTGGAGGTGGATCTAAAGGCGGCTCCAAGGGTGGTTCATCTGGAGGAGGTTCCAAGGGAGGTTCCAAAGGTGGTTCATCTGGAGGAGGTTCCAAGGGAGGTTCTAAGGGCGGTTCCAAAGGCGGCTCAAAAGGCGGTTCATCAGGAGGAGGATCTAAGGGAGGTTCATCTGGAGGTGGCTCCAAAGGTGGTTCATCCGGTGGAGGCTCCAAAGGTGGTTCGTCAGGTGCTGGTTCTGGGGGAGGTTCAACAGGTGGTTCTGGAGGAGGGTCAGAAGTTTCCGGTGAGGTAGATCTTGAGATAGGGTTCTCCTTACAAGATACAGATGGCTCGGAATCAATCTCTGGAGATATTATTCTTACTGATATTCCTGAAGGGGCAACGCTGAGTGTTGGTGAGGCTGGTGAAAATAATACTTGGATTATCTCACAAGATGATCTGTCAGTGACCTCTACCAACGATTCTGGAGATCCAATTGCTTGGGATATACCCGATCTGAGTATAACACCCCCTGAAGGCACAACAGAAGATTTTAGCCTTGGTATTCAAATAACCACACAGGATGGTGATGATACCAATTTGGTGGAAGGTAGCATAGTTGTTGATGTTGTTGATGTTGAACAGGACCTAGATGGAGCAGACGGTCTTACATTTACCACAAACTCTACACCACAGGAAGATTCCGATGAAGGCGGCTCCAAAGGTGGCTCATCTGGTGGAGGATCAAAGGGCGGCTCCAAAGGTGGCTCATCCGGTGGTGGTTCTAAAGGTGGCTCCAAAGGCGGTTCTAAAGGCGGCTCCAAAGGCGGCTCTAAAGGTGGTTCATCTGGTGGCGGCTCCAAAGGCGGCTCATCTGGTGGCGGCTCCAAAGGCGGCTCATCTGGTGGCGGCTCCAAAGGTGGATCTAAAGGCGGCTCAAAGGGCGGATCTAAAGGTGGTTCTAAAGGTGGCTCTTCCGGTGGCGGCTCTAAAGGTGGTGGCTCCTCCGGTGGAGGTTCGCAAGGTGGTGAAGATCCTGTTGAGTCAACAGAGGTAGATCTAGAGATAGGCTTTGCCCTGCAAGATACAGATGGGTCAGAAACCATTACTGGCGATATAATCATTACTGATATTCCCGATGGAGCCTCTTTGAATGTTGGCGAGGCTGGTGAAAACAATACCTGGGTTATCTCTCAAGATGATTTGAATATAACTGCTACTAACGATGCTGGTGATCCAATTGCCTGGGAAATACCAGACCTTACCCTCACACCAGCAGAAGGGGCATCAGAAGATTTCACCTTGGGTATACAGGTCACAACTCAAGATGGTGATGATACCAATTTAGTTGAAGGCAGCATTGTTATTGATGTACTGGATGATATTGGCGACTCTGAAGAGGTGGAGGTTGAAGAGCCTGTCATAGAGCCTGAGCAAGATAGTGAAGAAGTTGAATATGAAAATGTGATTAAAGGAACTGATAAGAGTGATCACATTGATGGCACTGATGAGAATGATGATATTGATGGTGGTCTGAAAAATGATAATATCGATGGTGGTGATGGTGATGATCGGATAGATGGTGGCGAAGGCAATGACCAGCTAGACGGTGGTGATGGTAATGATACCCTCATTGGTGATGCTGGTAACGACCAGATTGATGGCGGTGCTGGTGATGATATTCTCATTGGTGGTGATGGTAACGACCAGATTGATGGTGGAGCAGGTGATGACACCTTTATAACTGGCGATGGAAACGACTTTATGGATGGTGGCGATGGTAATGATCTCTTTACCTTTGCAGCTGATTCCGACGGTTTGAATGTTGCTGATGGTGGAGCCGGTGATGGTTGGCTTGATACTGTTCAGTTGACAGGTGTAGAGGGCGATCCTGGTTTAGGAGGAGATTGGACCCTTGAGACCGATGCTGAATTCACCATTGATAGTGACAATAACACCCTCGACTTTACCGATGGTGATGCTTCAGGAACCATAACCATGGAAGATGGTTCGGTGCTTGAGTTTGATAATATGGAAAATATCAGCTGGTAGTTTAATAGTCTTCCCAAACCCCACTGTTAATTGCAACAACCACTTAAACAGTGGGGTTTGGGTCTTTCTGTGACTGTTTTGGTTTAAATATCTTGCGCCAGATTCTCGGCAGAAGTGCCGCCACACTCAAGTAGAGCCAGAACCAAATCCAGACATCACCTGCCTTGCTAAACAGGCTTTTACTGTGTGCTCTCGGTAGCTCTACTGTTAACACCCCCATTTTGTTTGGTGGTATTCTACCAAGCTCACGACCAAACTGATCAAATGCAGCAGATATTCCGGTATTGGCTACCCGTACCATGGGTAGGTGGTTTTCAATTGCTCTAACCCTTGCCATAGCAAGATGTTGTGGTTTAGCCGCTTCACCAAACCAGGCATCGTTGGTTATGTTTATCAGCCAACGCACCCCTGATTTAGCCAGTTTTCGTACCTCTTCGGGAAAGATAACCTCATAGCAGATCAAAAGCCCGATATTGCCTTGGTTCCAGGGTAGGGGGGTCGCACTGGGACCAGGAGTAAAATCAGAAGTACCTGCCGTTAGCTTTGAGATATTATTGGGAACATATTCTCGAAACGGTATATACTCACCAAAAGGGACCAGATGGTGTTTGTTATAACGGCGTTTGAAATTTTTACCCTCATCTAAAATTACGGCGCTGTTGAAAAATTCCCATTTACCAAATTGGTTTGTTTTATCCGCCATGGGAGCACCAGTTAAAATTTGCGCTCCAAGGTGTTGGCTGAGTTTGCCTATCTGCTCCATGGCTCTGGGGGAGGCTTGCAAAAAGAAGGCAACTGCGGTCTCCGGCCACACCACAAGATCCACAGGTTCACTAATTGAATGGCTTAAATCGAGATAGCGGAAAAAACCCTCACCACGAAAATCCGGGTCCCACTTTTGATCTTGGGCAACGTTACCCTGGACCATTGCCACTCTTAAGGGAGCACTCCAACGGGTGCTGTTATTTGAAAACTGGTCGGAGTCAATACGGAATGTACCATAGAGATGGGCCAGACCCAACACCATGGCTATAAGCCCCAAGCCAATGAACACTTTTTTGGTTACTCGTCTCCGTACCCAAAGCAGAGAGAGAACTGCTGCAGGAAACAACATCAGCCAGGAGAGAAGGTAGATACCACCCAGATCGGCTATTTGTAAAATGGCCTCTCGGCTGTTCCAACCATAGCCAGCAAGGTTCCAAGCAAAACCAGTAAATACATGTACCCGTAGCCACTCGGTAATCACCCAGAGGGCAGGGGCGGCAATGGGAACCATCTCTGGGCGTGGGGCCAGACGTGGCAGAAGAGCACCAAAAATAGCCGGATAGATAGCCATAGCCATTGAAAAAAGCAACAAGGCCAATACCGCAACAGGCAGAGAAAAACCACCATAGGTGTGGATACTGGTAAGCAGCCAAGAAAAGCTTAAGGTAAAATGACCACAACCAAAAAGAAAACCCAGCCAAGCTCCTCTAAGGGTTGATGTTCTGGCCAACAGTAAAAACAGGGTGCAAAAGGCCACCATCATGGTAAGTTCTTCATGGATTGGGGGCAGACCACGAACCGCCACCATGCCCGAAATCACCGCTAGATAGGCAGGACCACGCTGTTTGGCAACTAGAAACATCGCCAATTTTTTCAGCTTGTTATTTATAGCCTTAAAAGAGAGATCAACCATAGGGGTTTGGCAGATTGAGTTTTGCTAAAATAGCAACCTCACGTGCCTCCTGTTGTTGAGCATCTTGGGGGGAGCGTTCATGATCGTAACCCAGCAAGTGCAGGGTTCCGTGTACCACCAGATGGGTAACATGATGCAAAAATGGTTTGTTCTGCTCGGTGGACTCCTTCACTATGGTTTCGTAGGCTAATAAAATGTCTCCTAGTGGGGTTGGGCCATCTTCGATAAAGGGGTCCTCTTCGCCATCCATAAGGGCAAATGAAAGAACATTGGTTGCTTTATCAATACCTCTGTAGGTGCGGTTATATTGTTGTATCTCTGAATCGTCAGTTAGTTGAATGCCCACCTCTACCCCATCCATTGGCTTCTTTTCTGCTTCCATGGTGATTTCAACTGCCTTTTGCAACGTAGAATCTATATCATCCGGCCACGGTGGACTTGTCCGGTTTACCAGCACCTTTTTGCTCACGTTCAGCCCTCTCTTTTCTTTTTTTGATTTGATCTGGGTATTCAATACGGTGGTGGTAGAAACCAAGTGTTAAAACTCTAAAGAATGCCTCTTCAATTTGACCGATATCTTTTAAGGTTAGACGGCACTCATCCAACTGCCCCTCAGCAATTTTATGGCTGATAATACGTTTTATTAGCGACTGCACCTGTGCCGATGATGGGTTGTTAAGGCTTCTCGCAGCAGCTTCAACCGAGTCAGCAACCATAAGGATGCCAGCCTCCTTTGAGCAGGGCTTGGGACCGTGATAGCGATAATCTTCAATCTCTACCGTTTCCCCTTTTTTGGCTGCTTGATTCAGGGCACGGTTATAAAAATATTGTAAAGTTGATGTACCATGGTGGGTCATGATCGCTTCTAGTATCGGACCTCCCAACTTGTGGGTCTGCGCCATCTCTACACCATATTTTACATGGGACATAATAACTTTTGAAGACATGGAGGGAGCCAGGTTATCGTGTCTGTTATGACCAGATTGGTTCTCGACAAAATAGTGGGGCTGCTTCATTTTGCCAATATCATGGTAGAGAGCCATAACCCTTGCCAAAAGTGGATTGGCTTTAATACTCTCCGCGGCAGCTTCTGCCAGATTACCCATCATCACAGAGTGGTGATATGTACCTGGGCTGCGTAGGGATAGCTCTTTTACCAAAGGATGATCACCAGAGGCCAGCTCCAAAAGCCGAGAGTCGGTGGTGATATTAAACAGAGACTCCAAAAGGGGTATCAAGGCCAACCCCCAGAGACCGACAAAAAGCCCACTGATAAGAGCCATGCCACCACCAATTACCCAATCCCAAGATGGGGAATTTCCGGCTAATAGCTCAACAACCGGCATGGTAAGCAACTGTGCCAGGCCGACCCATAAACCAACAATCAATACATCATAACGGCGACGACAGACCCTAAGCTTGGCTCCCCCCACCAGTGAACCGACAAAATAGTAGATAAACAGGGGTAGTCCACCATTTGCAGATAGGGATACCAAGAAAGATAAAATAACGCCGATCATCAGAGAACCGCCAGGAATGCCCGCCCTTGCTCCAACAGTAAGGGAGGCCAAAGATGATGCCAAAGCAATTTGTGGCAGATAGGCGACCATCTCCATGGGAAGATCCAGAAGTTCGGCAACCCCTTGACCTATTGTCAAGGAGGCAGCACTCAACAGGGAGCTTACCAAGAGGATAAACCCCAACATGTAGGTGGTTTTACGGTCGGTGGGAAATGACCATGAGGTGGTGAGCAAAAACCAACGACCAAACCATAAGAGCAGACCTAATATACCAGCTATGCCCACCATGCGGAACATTATGGACCCGGTCCATTGATCCTGGCTTAAAGATTTTATCTTTAGGTGTATAGCGTCGGTGACAACCATACCTTCCCGGACGATCATCTGACCACGGCGAGCCTGGAAGAAGACCGCTTCTACTCTGCTGAAAGCTTTTTGTCGGTTAATTTGGGTTTGCGCCAGATTAAGCACAAGGTTTGGTCTTACCTGGGTGTGAACCTCAGCAAGTAACCAGTTGCGAATTGTTGGGGATATTTTTTTAAAATGTTTTTTAAAATTGCGCCCAAGTTTTTTTCGTAAGGCAGCTAAATCGATCAGTTTTGAATCGTGGGTAAATTTACTTATGCTATTGTCGGTTATGGAGTGGATATTAAATTCTTTATCCCGAAGATCCTTTACCACCTCTTTGGCACTAACAACAGGCTGCAGTCGAATTTCTGTTAGCCAATTTCGTATGCTGGTTATCAATTGCGGCACATCAGTAAGAGACTCAATAGCCTCCCAGGTTTTTACAGATACCTCATCTTCAAGATGTTCTGAAAATTCCAGACGTCCATCTTCTCCAGTTATTGGCGTTTCGCTTTTTCGGTTTTTTTCCAGCCAGGTAAACGCCCCTTCCAGCTGCCTGATTATGGGATCAACCATACCAGGGTCCCAGTCATAGGTGGGTAATACCGCCCTTGCTGCTGCTTCTCGCCGTTTTTGGGTGGTCTCTACATCTTCGATAAGTATACCTCTATCTGCCTTTACATCACGTTTGGCTATTTCGCCAACTTCAGGTAGATAGGTGGGCCTAAGAATAGCAGGAGAGTTTATGAGGGCTAAAAAAACTACAATGAGTACAAATAACGTGCCGTCTACCAAGATAGGAAAACGAAATTTTTTTGACTGCTGCATTTGCAGTTGCGGAAGAGGTCTGTGGTGGGTTCTTTCATTCATGATCTTTTCATCACATCCCGATTTTTCTCTGCCCGTTCATAGGCTCTAACTATACGTCTTACAAGAGGATGGCGAACAACGTCTTTTTCATTGAAATGGACAAATGAGATACCTTTGACATTTTTTAACACAGCTATCGCCTGTACCAAACCGGACTGCGTGCCACGGGGAAGGTCGATCTGTGTAACATCTCCTGAGACAACAACTTGCGAACCCTCACCTAAGCGGGTTAAAAACATTTTCATCTGTTGTACCGTGGCGTTTTGCGCTTCATCAAGGATTATATATGCCCCTTCTAAAGTTCTGCCTCGCATATAGGCTAAAGGGACAATTTCCAATGTTCCCCTAAGTAACATCTTTTCAACTTTTTCCGCCCCTAGCATATTGTTCAATGCATCATAAAGGGGGCGTAGATAAGGGTCAACTTTAGCCTGTAAATCACCGGGTAGAAAGCCCAAGCTCTCACCTGCCTCCACCGCTGGCCTTGTTAAGACAATTCTATCTACCTTGCCAGCAATAAGGGCCACAACAGCAGCAGCTACTGCTACAAAGGTTTTGCCTGTACCAGCTGGGCCCCAAGCTATTGTTAGTATTGAGTCTGATAGGGTGTTGATATATTTTGCCTGATGGGGGTTTCTTGGATGGATTGTGCAACGGGGTGTGCGTAAAACGACTGTTTCACTGAACACCTCATTCAGAGAGCTACCATCTTGTATACTTTGAATACCGGCCTCTACCTGGGGTAGGTCCACCGAATCACCCTTTTCCAATAATCCATATAGTTGCTCCAAGAGCTGTTTGGCCTGGGTGGCTTTATGTCCTGTTGCTGTAATTACAACCCCATTGCCACGGGAGTGAATTGTAACATCAAGCTCTTTTTCTATCAGTTTCAAGTGACGGTTCTCAGCCCCAAATAGAGTTGCAGCCAACTGATTGTCGCAAAGCTCCAATACCAGGGATTTTGTACCATCTATTTTAGAAATCAAATCACCCATTCCTATTGTAACCCGGATGTTCCACGAATTATAGACATTATCCTAGATTCGGCTTTAACTATAAGCCAGTAAATTTTAATGACCACGATCTATGTATACTTCCAAGTTTAACGGCTGTTTACAATTTTACCTGAAATTAAAAATATTAAGCAAATTAATTTATAGCTATCCCTTCAACTCACCTATCAAAGAGTTAGGTCGGGCTTGGGTGACCAAAACATTAGCCAAGGTTCCAATTAATTCCACCGGAGCGGGAAAATTTATCCTTCTATATCCAGATGTTCTTCCTGCCAACAATCCCTGGCCTTTTTTGGCTTCACCCTCTACCAAGACCGATTCCACCAAGCCAATTTGCGCTTTGTTTTCCTCAACTTGTATGGTGTTGATTAACTCTTGCAAACGTTCAAGACGCTCTTGACTAACCTCTTGCGGGATGAAACCCTCCATATCGGCAGCTACAGTTCCAGGGCGTGGGGAGAATAGAAATGAATAGGCGTGACCGTAACGAACCTCTGATATGAGATCCAGGGTGTTTTGAAAATCCTCTTCTGTCTCACCGGGAAAGCCGACAATAAAGTCAGATGCCAGGGTGATTTTGGGACAGGCTTTTTTTAATTTTTCAATCCAGCCCATATACTCTGCCACACTATGGCCCCGTTCCATGGCAGCCAATATTTTATCTGAGCCGCTCTGTATGGGTAGGTGCATATAGGAGTTTAGTTCAGGAATTTCAGCAAAAGCGTTTACCAGATCGTCACTCATATCCCCAGGGTGGGATGTAACAAAACGAATCCGCTCTACCCCTTCAACAAAGGAGACTTGACGGATTAACAGTGCCAGATCATGTTCCACCCCAGCTTGGTCATGGCCCAGATAGGCGTTGACATTCTGGCCTAACAGTTCAATCTCCTTTGCCCCTTTGTCGGTCAGGTTTTTTACCTCTTTCAAGATATCCTCAACAGGACGGCTCCACTCTCGTCCACGGGTAAAAGGGACCACACAGTAGGTGCAAAAACGGTCACACCCCTCTTGTACGGGAACCCCGGCACTAAAGCCGGAATCAGGTGCCGTGGGCAGGGCATCAAATTTAGATTCTGACGGTATTTCAATATCATGAAGCTGGCGTTTGCCATTGAGAACCTGATCCAACATATGGGGTAGATGGTGGTAGTTTTGGGGCCCAAACACCAGATCAACAAAAGGGGCGCGTTTGAAAAGTTCTGCCCCTTGGGCTTGACCCACACAGCCACCAACACCAAAAATATACCGTTTTTTGGGGTCATGACGATAGGTGGATTTTTTTAACCTGCCAAGCTCGGAAAAAATTTTATCATCAGCTTTTTCCCTTATGTGGCAAGTGTTGAGAATAATTAAATCTGCTTGTTGTGGACTGTCAACTACCGACAGCTTGTGGCTCTGTTGTAAAAGATCTGTCATGCGTCCCGCATCATAGGCGTTCATCTGACAGCCGTAGTTTTTTATGTAGAGATTTTTCAAATAGTTCAACCGTAATTTTGTAACTTAATCAGTGGACATTCTTTTGTTGAGGGGTTCTATAACGCTAACAGGAACAAAACGGTCGATTTTACCCCCCATTCCAGCGACCTCTTTAACCAACCGTGATGAGATAAATGTGGTTGATTCACTAGCCATCAAAAATACTGTCTCAGCTTTTGCGTCAAGCTTGCGGTTCATTGCTGCCATCTGAAACTCAACTTCAAAGTCAGAGATAGCCCGCAACCCTCTTAGAATTGTACAAGCCCCTATCTCCTCCATAAAATCAACGAGGAGACCATCCATTTTAATCACCTCAACATTGGAGAGATCTTTTGCAGCATCTTCTATAAACTTAACCCGTTCTTCTGAGGTGAAAAGTGAAGTTTTGGAAAGGTTTATAGCAACAGCCACCACAACTTTATCAAATAGATCCGCACCGCGGGATATGACATCCATATGGCCCAGGGTTACAGGGTCGAAAGTGCCGGGATAGACAGCAATTTTTGCTTTTTTATTCGCCATATTAGTATCTTTTCTTTTAATCAGGACCGGGTCCAAATATTAACACGGGTATCACTATAACCCCGGCTTTGCCATAGAGTCCATTCATCAGGGAGAGTGACCATAACATTATTAGCCTCTTCTGTCACGATAACCCCATCAGCTAACAGCAAGTCAGTAGCAATTAAATGGTTTATTGCTGTTTGCGCCATACCTTTACCATAGGGAGGATCTAAAAAAACCAGGTTGAAACCCGTGTTATTGCTGCTGTTTTGCCTTTGTTGTTGAGCAATAATGTCATAGATTTTCCCTTGTAGGGCAGAACCACGGATAACCGTTGCCTGGGATGAAAAACCGCAGCGTTTGATATTTTCCTCTATCAAGGCGATGGATTCTCTGTGGTTGTCAACAAAACAGGCTGTTTTGGCTCCCCGGCTAAGGGCCTCCAAGCCAAGGCTGCCACTGCCGGAAAAAAGATCCAACACATTGGCCTGGGGAATTCTTGGGGCAAGCATACTAAACAGAGCCTCTTTAACCCGACCTGTGGTTGGTCGTATACGTTGGTCTTTCCCTGTTACAAGTGCTCTACCCTTACAGCTGCCAGCTGATATTTTAACCATCTTGCTCTCGGCTTGGCTGTGGAGTTGGGTGTTTCATCTCCATGATAAATTTTTGGATATTCTCTTGGTTTTGCAAATCATCATCTTGGGCCATGGGAAGGTCGACAAAACTGTTTTTAACCTGTTGGGCAAAAAGACCCATGCCCTGGGGTTTAGTGGCTGTTTTGCTTGAGTTGTGTACAGTTACCTCAAGGCCACATGATGGGGAGCGGTTTTTAAAGATAAATCCGTCAATTTTGTTTTTTTGCAAAACAGTAATCTGGGCTTTTGACCAGTTGGATAAAATAGCGGTTTTATCAATACGGCTATTTACAGTAACAAGACGTGGTTTTTGGGGGTCACCCTCTAGCTGCATGGGTTCTCTGGGTACTCCCATGCCGCACTGGGCCTCTGGGCATATAGGTATATAGCTGATTTGTCTCTCTTTTTGTGCCAGCAGCACCGGGTTTTTTTTATCACCGCCGTCATAACGTACTTTTTCACCCAACAAGCAAGCACTAATTCCCACCACTAACATATTAACCCAACCCTTTTTGGTTGAAAATGTGAAGATACCATGGTTATTTATTGTGTTGCCAACAAATTGATCGGTAATGATATCATTAAAAAATTCCGATGATAATAAAACAGACATCTATATTATTGC